>NZ_BAAGIE010000016.1:0-107572 GCF_054658275.1 Sessilibacter sp. MAH3
CAATCACTTACAGTTCTTGAAATTGGCGACACATCCTTGTGTCGCGAGAAACTCTAGGTTAATCAGAGTTTCCTAAACACTCAGATGCTGCGCCATCGGCCTCTAATTTATAAGCTGTAATGCGATCACCGTCAGTTGTTCAATATCTAAGGGTTTTGAAAGCACATCGTTAAAACCTGCCTCAATTACATCCCGCATTTGCTGTTTATTCACGATTTCAGACAACGCGATAATCGGGATTAATCGTGTGTTGGGATCATTACGAATGATTTTAATAAACTCATAACCATCGACACCTGGCATATGCAGATCATAAAAAATAATATCTGGCCGAGTATTTCTTGCTTCGAACAAGCCTTTAATACCCTCAGCTGCAACAATAAATGTTAAATCTTTGAAACTACTAAAATATTGCGTTAAAGAATTCCGACTTTTAGCGTCATCGTCAACGTATAAGATCTTTTTCGATTGAAAAAGGTTTTGGTCAAAATTCACAAAATCGGTTGCTTTAAACTCTCCCGTAAGCTGCGTTTCGTTAACAACATTACTGGCTACAGGCAAACAAATTTTGAAGCTACTGCCTACGTCCTCCGAGCTTTCGAAAGTAATACGTCCATCCATTAATTCGACCAGTTGTTTACAAATGGCCAAACCTACACCATTACCCGGCGGTGAAGAAGATCTGTTTTCAAACTCAGCAAACGGCTCAAACAATTGCGCATGATATTTTTTTGGAATTCCTTTGCCTGTATCGTTCACAGATATGGTGACGTAATCGGGAGCCATATCTGTTAAATAAATTGCTACCGAACCGTTTTTTGAGTTGTACAAAATCGCATTGGTCAATAACTTAATTAATGCTTGTTTCAAACAGTTTCTATCAGCATTGACAAAGGTGGTATTGGATTCATCTTGGGTAAAGCTTACTTTAACGGAATGCTTATTTGCTAATGAACGTAATTGTTCAACCACTTCAGAAATAACACTTTCGAGCTTGGTAGGCCGAAGTTGCGGTAGCATCTTTCCGGCTTCAATTTTTGAAAACTCTAAAACATCGTTGATTAATCTAAGCAACTGTTTGCCAGCTTTTTTTATTTCAACAATATTCTCAGCTTGATCAGGTGTTAAGTTTTTGTCTCTGTCAAAAAGCTGAGTAAAGCCGAGAATAGCATTCATGGGCGTGCGCAATTCGTGACTCATGCTCGACAAGAATTCCGATTTCGCCCTATTGGCTTTATCGGCCATATTTTTTGCTGCAAGAATTCGCTCTTGTGAATTTTTAATTTCGGTAATATCCACATGAGCACCAGATAAAAACTCTACCTCGCCTTGCGAATTCGTGATTACATCACCTCGTGTACGAATCCACTGCCACTGTCCGGTACGATTTAAAATCCGATATTCTAAATCAAACGCTTGCGCATTTTTGACCTTCTGATAAATCTCATTCTCAACCCTGGCTCGGTCTTGAGGATGAATTCGAATTAACCACTTTCGCGTTTGGTTATTACCCATTTCCAAATCGTCGATACTAAAGCCCAACAAGGCCCAGCAACCTTGCGAGAAATTAATGGTTCGATCTTTACGGCTCCATTCCCAAACGCCATCGTTTGATGATTCTAGAATGCGAGCAAAACGAATTTGGCTTTCTCGTAACGCAAATTCAACGCGTTTTTCTTCGGTAATATCGTAATTAACACCGGCAAAATAAATAACTTCGTTGTTTCGATTGCGAATAGAGCTGGCCTGCCCTTGCACCCAACGATATGAACCGTCGCGGTTACGCATTCTGTACGACTCGCTGTAAGGCGCATTAAATTCAAAATGCCTCTGCGCGCAGGCCGATATTTTTTCTTGGTCTTCTGGGTGAACAAACTCGTAGGCGTCATCAATAGATTTAATGCGGCCCATATCACCTAATGAATAACCCATTTCTCGCCAGAGTTGCCCTGGAAATACCCGAAAAACATTTGTTTCAAAATTCCATTCCCAATAACCAAACCCAGAAATATTTTGCATTTTTGAGAATCGATCAGAAATATGCGCGATTTCTTTGTGGCTATTTTTCTGTGAATAGGAAACACCAGCAGGAAATAAAGGAGCTAAGGCGATATTACGCGATAGTGGAATATGGCGACTGACATCAATCGCTTGACCAAGTACTGGAAATGTTGGTGAATATTTTGAATAAAGGCTTTGATTAGGTGGATTTGTTGATGAATTTTTCGAATCATCGGGCTTGTTTTTACCGGCTGCATTATCGACTGCAATAGAATCCGTCCCAGTGCTTGTTGCAGACTGAGTTAATATTGGATCACTATCGGTTTTGTCGATGCTTTTATCCATAATGACGTAATTCCAAAGTGCTGGTAAACATACAGTTACTCACCTTGCAAAGGTAAATCAAGTTGCGCAACCGAGCCTTCTGCATTTGGCTCAACAAAAACGCTCTCAAGCAAACTAACGATCTGATCAATATTCCAAGGTTTTACTAAATAAGAATAAAAATCCGAACCGGCAAAGTTAGATGCCGAATGATCCAATAAACTGGGAATTGACTTGTCTTCTAACGGAAATTCGGACATTAATTCAGGGCGAATTTTTTTACCGGCGTACTGGTTTCTTTTAGAGAAATTTTTACCTTCTTCACGGTTTGAAGACAAAGCAACTACGGGAATCGTTGCTGTTGCAGAATCCGATTTTAAAATCTCAATGATTTCTGGAGCATTCAGTCCGGGAATTTCTAAATCGAGTAAAATTAAATTAGGTTGCAGTCTTCGAGCTTTATAAACGCCCAACAAAGGGTCTGTGGCAACTTCGAGTTCGACGTTGTTGATATGCTCAATAAATTTCTCCATTAAACGGAGATTGGCGGTGTTATCTTCAATGTATAAAACAGTTTTTGTCGACGCTATATTAAGTTGAATACTGCGTTGTTCTTTTAAAATTTTGCCAATGGTCTCTGGTGCGACTTCAGAAAGGTCATCGCAGCGTTTTAGATGAATTTCAAAGCAGCTGCCCACGCCTTCTTGGGTATAAAAGCTGATGGCACCATGCATCATTTCAACTAGATTTTTAGTAATAACCAAGCCAACGCCACTGCCTTCGATGGTTGTTTTTTCTGCGCCCAATCGGTTAAACGGCTGAAATAATTTACCTTTTTCTTCTTCTGCAATACCAAATCCGTTGTCTTCAACGCTGATACACAGCTCATTTTCATCGAGTATAAACACTTTAATATTGACCCAACCAGAAGGCCGATTGTATTTAATACCGTTGCTAATGAGGTTTAACAAAATTTGCTTCAATCGAACGCGATCGCAGTCGGCGTATAAGGCCTCGGTCTCATCAATTTCAGAGGTAATAGAAACGCCATATTTGTTGGCTTGTGGATGGCTGAGGTTAATACAATCTCTAACAATATCACTCACTAGTGTTGGTTCATTCGTTAAAGTGATATTGCCAGATTCAATTTTAGAAAGGTCCAACACGTCGTCAATTAATTGTATTAAATGCTCGCCAGCCTTTCGCACTTCACGCATGTTGTCGCGTTGTTGCTGAGTTAAATTATGATCGTATTCAAACAGCTGCGCATAACCCAATATGGCGTTCATGGGCGTTCTTAAATGCCGACTCATGCCCGAGAGAAATTTAGATTTTGATTGGTTTGCCTGCTCCGCCTGATCACGAGCGGCTGATAGCTTACTTTGTGCTAATTTAATATCGGTAATATCAATATTGGTGCCCGAGATAACAATGGGGCGACCTTGAGCATTAAAACGCGCGTTGGCTCGGGTTCTAACCCATCGATAGACATTATTCTTATCGGCTATTCGATAATCAACGTCGAGAAATTTCCTATGTTTAAGAGCCGACTTCAGCTTTACTTTAAACTTTCGTTGATCAGACGGGTGTATCCGTTTGATCCACGCAGAAATTAAACTTTCGTTCCCATCGACAAGTTCATTGACGTGTTCAAATCCCAAATGCTGAAGCACTCGCTCAGAAAACTCGACCTGAGGATTATTCGCTTTCCATTCCCAAATCCCGTCGTTGGATGCGCTCATAATGCGCTGCAATCTGAGTTCCGCTTCTCTAAGTGCTTCTTGACTGGCCCTAAGATTGGTTGCATCAAAGACAACACCTACGATGGTAGCTATTCGGCCATGTTCGTCGCGAATAGAACTCCCTATAGTTGTAACCCATAAATAGTCTCCAGACTTGCGGAGCAATCTGAATGTAAAGTGTATGGGCGATTGGCGTTGCACGTGGTGACGAACGATGACTATGGATCGGTCAAGATCGTCAGGATGAATGTAGCCACGAACCTCGGTAGCGTTTTCAAGGGATTCTATGTCTTCGGTTGTGTAACCGGCGTCGAAATAGAGTTGTCCGTGGCAATGAAATGATTGGTTTGCGTAATTCCATTGCCAAAAACCGAATCCGTCGATTCCTACTAAACAACGGTAGCGTTTAACCAGAGCAATTTGCTCGTTGGTCATCTGTAGATGCTGTAACCACTGTAATTTGTGGTTGGCGCTGTTGGGTTCTAGGTTATCGGACTGCGTCATGTGAAACCGAGTATCTAACGAATTCAATCGTTCAATCTAACTCAGCTACCAACTTCAAACAACACAGAGAAAAGAAGAAATTAATTACGATTTTTAATGAGCATTTAAAATTCAAGAAAAATCTGTGGAAAAATTAACGCGAAGTTTTTTATTCGCACAAAAAAATTACCCGAGCCTAGGCTCGGGTAACTGATTGACACAGAAGGCGTAAACCAAAACGCCTCACTCTGAATCGCTTAAGGCATATCGTCAACTTCACTGCCTTCTTTCACGGGTTCAATCAGATCTTGTGGGGTTAAACCCATCAACAGTAAAATGTTGGCCGCAACGTAAATCGAAGAATAGGTACCAATACCAACACCAACGATAAGCGCAATTGAGAAACCTCGAATTAATTCTCCACCCACAAAGAACAAGGCGAACAATACCAATAACGTTGTTAAAGAGGTCATAAGAGTACGACCGAGGGTCTCATTTAAAGAGATATCGATGATCTCAAGAGGACTGGATTGACGAACGCGGCGGAAATTTTCACGAATTCTGTCAGCTACTACGATGGTATCGTTAAGCGAATAACCAATAACCGCAAGTACTGCGGCCAAAACCGTAAGGTCAAAATCCAAACCTAAAATTGAAAAAACACCCAGAACAATGATGACGTCGTGAATCAAGGCAACAACAGCGCCGACAGAGAATTTGTACTGGAAGCGAAATGCCACGTAACCCATAACAACAAGCAGCGCGAATAGCATTCCAAGACCGCCGTCTTCGCGAAGCTCGTCACCTACTTGGGGTCCAACAAATTCAATTCGTTTGAGCGTAACCTTACTACCATCGGCTTCAAGAACAGATATGATCTCATCTCCGAGTGACTGGTCAGAGCTGCCCTCATCTTCTTGACCAACCTGAGTTCGATCAGCGGCTTGGGAGTCTTCTGCTTGCAGACGAATAAGAATTTCTGTTTCGACACCAAAGTAGACAACCACAGCATCATCATGCCCAGCGTCAGCAAGCTGTTGGCGAACTTTTGTCAAATCGGCGGGCTTGTCGTATTCAACTTCAACTTGTGTTCCGCCGGTAAAGTCTAGGCCAAATTTGAGACCTTTTACCGATAAAGATACCAGTGAAATAATGATTAAAATTAAGGAAAAGCTCATTGCGAGCTTTCTGAATTTCATGAAGGAAATTGCGCTTTTCCCAGAAATATTTTTTGCGTTCGTTTCAGACATCGAGAGAGCCTTTTTAACCTTTTAACGCCAAACCGTTTATTTTGTTCGGCGTTGAATTATTGGGTAATGTGCAGCGGAAGAAGGGTTTAATGCCCGTCTTAAATCCAAAGTTTTTGGACTTTTTTACCACCATAAATGAGGTTCACTACGGCACGTGTCACCAAAATAGCGGTAAACATCGACGTTAAAATACCGATCATAAGTGTTACCGCAAAGCCCTTGACGGGGCCAGAACCAATACCAAATAAGATCACTGCCACAATAAATGTAGTGATGTTTGCATCTAAGATGGTCGTAAATGCGCGATCAAAGCCAGCACTGATCGCCGATTGAGCCTGCAAACCATTTTTCAGCTCTTCTCGAACTCGAGAGAAGATCAACACGTTAGCATCTACCGCCATACCCACGGTTAATACAATACCCGCTATACCAGGAAGCGTAAGCGTTGCCCCAAATATCGACATGATTGCCACGAGCAAAACAATGTTGGCGGCAAGGGCGATGTTGGCGGCAAAGCCGAAAACTCGATAACAAATGAACATGAACAACAGGACTAAGGCAAGACCAAGCTGTACCGATATCAAACCTAGTTCGATATTTTCGGCACCCAATGACGGACCAATGGTGCTTTCTTGAACAAAGAACATTGGCGCAGCCAAAGCACCAGCACGTAATAACAATGCGAGTTCAGACGCTTCTGCGGGACTGTCTAGGCCAGTAATTTGGAACTGAACACCGAGAGCGCCTTGAATTGTTGCCAAACTGATAATTTTCTTTTCAACAACTCGTTCTGAGATGATTACCTCTTCACCTTCGCTGTTGAACGACCTCTTATCTTCGGTTTTAGTCTCAACAAACAATACGCCCATAGCACGACCGATGTTATTTCGTGTCGCACGATGCATTTTGGTACCACCTTCACTATCGAGAGTGATATCAACCTTTGGTAAACCTGTTTGGAAGTCGGTGTTAGGTTTTGCGTTAGATACATTCTCACCAGTAATAATTGGCGTACGCTCTAGCCATGCGGTTCTACCAAAGCGAGAGCCTTCATCGCTGCGAAAGCCAAATTCTTCTCTCTGAGTTACTGGAGTATTGGGTTCTGCCTCTAAACGGAACTCTAGGTTAGCGGTTTTACCAATAACACGCTTAGCTTCAGCGGTATCTTGTACACCCGGTAATTCAACAACGATACGATTACGGCCTTGGCGCTGAACCAAAGGCTCGCTCACACCCAATTCGTTAACACGGTTACGCAGAGTGACCAAGTTTTGCGAAACTGCATAATCTTCGATTTCACGAATAGCCGTTTCAGACATAGTTAACTGAAGGAAGTACTTGTCGTTACGCTCGTCGGTTGTCCAAACCAACTGTGGAAATTCACTGCGAACCACGCTAATAGCTTTACTGCGCTCATCCGCATCGGGAAAACGCGCTTCAATAACATTGTTGCTGTCTGCAACTACACGGCCTTCGTATCGAGCTTCAGCTTCACGCCATTGACGACGTAACTCCGTGGCGTTGGTCTCTTGACGTTTGCTGACGGCATCTAAGGTGTCGACTTCTAATAAGAAGTGAACACCACCAGAAAGGTCGAGACCTAACTTCATTGGTGACGCGCCTAGGCTTTGTAACCAGTCGGGTGTATTAGAAGCTTGGTTTAACGCCACAACGTAATCACGGCTTAGCGCAAGTTGCACGGTTTCACGCGCTTCTCGTTGAACTTCTGCCGACGTAAATCGAATTAATATCGATTTTTCGCCAAGCGTCTCGCCAAAATAAGCAATTCCCTTGTCATCCAATGCTTTTTTGGCTTTTGTGAGTGCAGCCTGATCAACCACTAGGCTACTGGACTGTCCAGTAATCTGAATAGCAGGATCAGGTGAATAGAGATTGGGGGCTGCGTAGATAAACCCCAAAACGATCACAAGCAGGATCAGTATGTATTTCCACAGCGGGTAACGGTTGAGCATTAGTCAGTTCCATCAGACTTTGCAAACAAAGCCAGTTTTTCTTCAAATATTACTGTTGAACGAGAGAAGTACTGGTCAAATCGTTATAAAGAGTCAACACAATACATCTAGCGCTACTTAAAGGGCTTGGATTATAACCATATAAACAAAAGCTTTTACAAAATTAGGCTGAAAAATTTTATATCAAGCCCTGTGCTTATCGAATTGCCTAAAGAATGTCGTTATTGAGCGCCTAACGGCTGAAAATGCTTGGCAAACTCTGGTCGTTCGATTCGCTGTTCAGCATAAAACTGTTGTACGAATTCATCTAAACGATGCTCTTCGATGGCTAATCTTAACCGAGACATGAGTGTCTGATAAAAGCGTAAATTATGAATGGTGTTTAATTGAGCACCTAAAATTTCGCCACACTTGTCTAGATGATACAGATAACCACGACTGAAATTCTTACAGGTGTAGCAATCGCATTGGCTATCTAAAGGATTGGTATCGCCGCGATGTTTGGCGTTACGAATTTTGATAACACCTTCACTGGTGAATAAATGCCCGTTACGCGCATTACGCGTTGGCATTACACAGTCGAACATATCAACGCCGCGTAAGACAGACTCAACAATATCTTCAGGCTTACCAACGCCCATCAAATAACGGGGTTTATTCGCCGGCATAGTTTCTGGAAGATAATCCAGAACCTTGATCATTTCTTCTTTGGGCTCACCAACCGAGAGTCCGCCAATGGCGTAGCCATCGAAGTCGATATCGGTTAGGCCGTTTAAAGAAATCTCGCGAAGATTTTTATACATGCCGCCCTGAATGATTCCGAATAATGCCGAAGGACTATCACCATGAGCGATTTTACTGCGTTTAGCCCAACGAAGAGAAAGCTCCATGGAGGTTTTTGCTTCTTCTTCGGTTGCAGGATAAGGCGTACATTCGTCAAAAATCATGACGATATCAGAACCCAAATCACGTTGAACTTGCATGGATGTTTCTGGATCGATGAATACTTTACTGCCATCGATTGGCGATCGAAAGGCAACACCCTCCTCAGTGATTTTTCGCATATCACCAAGACTAAACACTTGGAAACCACCAGAATCCGTAAGGATTGGCTTTGACCATTGCATAAAGTCGTGTAAGTCGCCGTGTTTTTTTACAACTTCGGTACCCGGGCGAAGCATAAGGTGGAAAGTATTGCCTAGAATAATATGCGCGCCTATTTCTTCAACATCTCGCGGCAACATACCTTTTACCGTGCCGTAGGTGCCAACGGGCATAAAGGCTGGAGTTTCAACCACACCACGAGGGAATTTCAAACGACCTCGACGGGCATTACCATCAGTGGTATCGCATTCAAACGACATAAAGCACTGACGGGAAGTATTGGGAGTATTTTCTAATTCAGTCACTCAACTGCTCAATAATCTTGTTTAGGGTTAATCTGGGTAAGTTCTGGTTAACTCACAGGCTTAAACTCGGCGTTGTTTGGTAACAAACATCGCATCGCCATAACTAAAAAATCGATACTGTTCTTCAATTGCTACACGGTAGGCAGTTTTTGTATGTTCAATACCTGCAAATGCAGAAACCAGCATAATTAGAGTTGATTCGGGTAAATGGAAGTTAGTTACCATGGCATCGACGGTTTTAAATTCATATCCCGGATAAATAAAGATATTGGTATCACCTGTCATGGGATTGATGGCCCCTGTTGAAGAAGCACTTTCCAAACATCGTACGCTGGTAGTACCAACGGCAATAACTCGATTACCCCGAGCCTTAGCTGCTCGAACTTGCTCGCACAAATGCTCATCGACTTCGATCCATTCACTGTGCATGGTGTGTTCTTCAATTTTTTCGACCTTTACAGGCTGAAACGTACCGGCACCAACGTGCAAAGTAACAAACCCTAGCTCTACACCTTTACTCTTTAAACTTTCTAATAGCAGTTGATCGAAATGCAATCCCGCCGTTGGTGCCGCGACCGCACCTTTTTTATCATCGCGACTGTATACCGTTTGGTAACGTTGCCGATCGGACTCGTCGTCTTCACGCTGAATATAAGGTGGCAGCGGAATGTGCCCAATGTCTTCTAGAACACTAATAAAGGAATGCTCTTTAATTTCGAGCTTGAACAGATTTTCGGCTCGACCTACCACGTTAATCACAGCACCATTTTCAAGATGCAATTGACTTCCAGGTTTTGGCGAACGACTAGAACGTACATGCGCAAGAGCAGTATCATCACCAGTAATACGTTCAATTAATATTTCGACCTGGCCACCGGTTGATTTTTTACCAAATAAACGGGCGGGAATGACTTTGGTGTTGTTGAAAACCATCAAATCGCCGGGGGAAATCATTTCAAGAATATCGGTAAAAATCCGATGTTGAAGACTACCTGTATTACCATCCAGAACGAGTAACCGACTCGAAGTGCGCTTCTCAAGCGGTTTAGAGGCAATAAGCGCTTCAGGTAGATCAAAGTTAAAATCTTGACGCTGCATAAATTACATTAGGCTAACCAGTTAAAAGCGGCACAGCCTATCGAAAATTTGTCGTATTTGCGAGGCTTGTGTTTTTAGAGGGCCAACAAATCGAAAGATGCTTTTAATATCTTAAACGAATGAATTTTGCAAACTAGGTCGCGTCGTTGATGTGAGCGCTGAAGTTAGGTCGTTAATAGATACAGATTGATTAAAAACCCGCCACACTTAAAGCAGAGTGCTATTCTTTCGAAAGAATTTTCGTAAAACTATTGACGGCATCAAAACCGTAGTTATAATACGCCCTCCTTCGCAGTGCAGCTACAAACAAGTGCTAACATCTTGTTTATTAAGTAAAAATTGCTGTACTCACGATGTGCCAGAGTGGTGAAATTGGTAGACACAGGGGATTCAAAATCCCCCGCCCTTAAAAGCGTGCCGGTTCGAGTCCGGCCTCTGGTACCATATAAAAAGAAGCATTTTTTGCCTTATCAGATATAGACCTCTTCTTTTAGCATATTTCCATGTTATCTATCAAAAATAGAACGCATATAACCAACAGACTGTAGTCCACTGCTATTGAAATAGAATCTATAACCCTCACCGACAACTTCTGAAAAAATTTGCTAATTTTTAGGCAATATCATCTCGATACAAATTATTAAATATTCATAGCGCAAGTAATAGACTTGAAGCAAAAATAAAGAGCCGGAACAAAAGCTCAGGCTCTTAAAATATAGCAATATCTAGTAGGTTTCTTTTATCGATATATACCCATTTGAAACCGAGAACGTAACCGTAGGATCGCTGGCGGTATCTCTCCACCTCCCCATAACCCCATCAACTCGGTTCATTCTCCAAATAACTGTATTTCCCTGAAGCTTACAATCGTAATAGAAACGCTTTCCATCACTAGCGCGAGTTTGATTTATTCTTACCATGCTTCCTTTATCGACCGCCACATTTTGATCACCACGCATTGTAGAAAGATATTCGATCGCAGCTTTGCATACGTCCACCTTGGTAACACCACTCAGAACCACAGGAGCGGGTGTAGCGTTAGGAGCAGGATCAGATCCGCTGAGCCCGATAACTATAAAAAGAATGAATACAGCGCTCCAAATCCACACAACCGAACTCACCTCCCGGGTGGGTAAGTCCAGCCCTCTCGGCCCCGTTTTATAACCATTCAAACATTGAATAAATAACTTATATTGAGCACATGATAGCTTTAGACGAGCATCAATTTTTTCATTAAACGAAACATCTACTACAACGAATTTTTCATCTTCACTAACTAAACTTACTTTTGAAATCTCTCGAAATGGATAAATCGAAAGAGTTAAGACCCCAGTAAAGAAGCGCTCTTTTACGACATCAAACTCAAGAAAATTGCCAACCAATTGCCCACTCAAAACTTCTACATTCTTCACTTAATGATCCCTCACATTAATATCCTGTCTAAATATTATATCGTATTAGTAAATTAGAATAGATTTTATAATAAAAATCTAAAATATAGGAACAATTTCAATCACTTACCGTTCTTGAAATTGACGACACATCCTTGTGCCGCGAGAAACTCTAGGTTAATCAGAGTTTCCTATAGTAAATCGAATAGAGAAATCTGATCAAATAAGAAGCATATAGATAAACACTTGAATAACACTAAGAACAAGAAATGCCTAACTGATATTTCAAAATCAAAAAACTTGATTACCGTAGTTGGTACGATCTGAATTAACACGCCAACACTCGGATATAGCTACAAAGTAATTTTATTAAACTTCTATTCATCTTAGTTAAAGTGTAGAATTTGGTATTGAAGTTGTTGAGACTGTGCCTGCTTTGTAAAAGCAGACAAAATCACGTAGTTAGTAAACCCTAATCTACTAATACCTGTAATATAGGGGTGTATTGTGTTGACCGTACCGCGTACAGCCTCTGGTACCATAAATAGTTCCTCTTTACAGTATCATCTTGCTTTAATACCCGTTACCTTATCCAAGATTACAAATCCAATGTAAATAATTCATTTAAAACCTTTAATAACCGGGTTTTTTGTGGCTAATTTGTAAATTTAATCCTTTTCTTGAAACATCCAATCGCCAAATTAAACCGGTATATGTATTAATTCTGATATTTTTTGGTCATTACACTCAGCTCATTGCCTATTTATTAAAGATAATCCCTGTATCATTTCATTGGCATGAAGGTTGTTTAAGTTGATGGCAACAAATTGTCTAACTCTCCTAACGTCAAAGAAGTAAAACTTATGGCATGCAGACCACATCCTACTGGCGGACACCGCGCTTATAAAAAAATCAATGGTGTTGAGGTGCAAATATATTCCAGAGATCGCAAAATTGCCGAAGCTAAACAAAGAGAATTAGATGCTCTTGCGGCATTGAAACCAACGAGAGTATTTTCTAATTGTGGACGCTTGATAGGATTTAGAATTCGCCAACATAGAAATGGCGGAATCAATATGGAGATGCAATTGAAGAATCACCGAGGAACCAAGAGTTTATCGGCGAACAGTTTTGAAACGGTTTGGAAATGGGTTAGAGATAACTGGAAAACCGGACATAATCTTACATCAGGAGATGTTGCCTCTTATACGACCGAGCTAAAGTCAGCAAAAAGAATTTACCTACAAGATCTCGCCAAAATTACTCAATAAAGACAAAATTACTAAATAAAAAAGTAACTATCTGCAACGCGAATAAACTTATTTAACCGCGTGAAAAGCTGCTCATAATTTTTCTTCGCACAACTCATTGAGTATTTACGCGATAAATTTCGATTACACAAAGTTATAGAACACAGAAAGCCTTTGGCCGTGTCGAGATATGGCTACGCCGCAAGAAGTAAAGAGTTTTATTATTCTTGCGGCTTGAGATCCGGCCAAGCAGCTTTCAGGTAACGCATCATCGACCATAACGTTAGCACGGCCGCTGAATAAAGAGTTATATAACCGATCCAAGTCATGTAAACATTGACTCCGGGGCGGAATAATAACAACACGATAATAGATACCATTTGGCAGGTTGTTTTTACTTTACCAATAGTAGAAACGGCAACCGTTTTGCGCTTACCAAGTTCGGCCATCCATTCCCGTAACGCCGAAATTACAATTTCTCTGCCCACAATTACAACCGCAGGAATCGCGAACCACGGGCTGCCATGCACTTCTACCAGCAACACCAGTGCAACCGCAACCATCAGTTTGTCTGCAACGGGATCTAAAAAAGCACCAAACGGCGTACTTTGATTGTACTTTCGCGCGATATAGCCATCAGCCCAATCGGTTATTGCGGCTATCGAAAAAATCAGTGCTGAAAAAAACGCACTCGTTTTGAAAGGTAAATAAAAGACAAGTATCAGGGCAGGAATTAATACAATTCTCAGGAGTGTGAGTTGATTTGCGAGAGTCATGCAGATATTTCTTGTACTTCTATAGTGGACTGGTTTTTAAGTTTAACAGAATATTGGCCCAAGTAATCTACTCCCACTATTACGAATAAAATCTTTTGACAATAATAATGATCACTCTAACGTTAAGCGCTAAAGATTACGACATGCGTACGCCGTGATAAATCTCCTCGGCAAGACTTTTGCTGATACCCGGTACCTTGGCTAAATCTTCAATACTTGCGCCTTTTACACCTTGTAAACCACCAAAGTGCTTAAGCAACTCTTGCCGACGTTTTGCACCTATACCGGGGATTGATTCTAGCGTTGATGTCTTACGAGCTTTATCGCGTCGATTACGGTGTCCGGTAATGGCAAATCGATGAGCTTCGTCGCGTATCTCTTGCAACAAATGAAGTGCCGCTGAAGTAGAGTCTAGGGTTAGCTCTCGACTTCCGCCATCGACAATCAGTGTTTCAAAACCAGCCTTTCGCGTCGTTCCCTTGGCAATACCGACTAATTCAACACCACTTACGCCTAGTTCTTCTAAGACCTCTTTTGCGATATTAAACTGACCTTTACCGCCGTCGACCAACAGAATATCTGGCATTTTGTCTTCGCCTTCGCGCAGGCGTTTATATCGACGCGTTAATGCTTGACGCATAGCTGCATAGTCATCACCAGCGGTTATATCACTGATATTAAAACGACGATAATCAGAGGGATTGGCACCACCTTGGTCAAAAACAACACAAGATGCCACCGTTCTCTCTCCAGAGCTGTGGCTGATATCAAAACATTCCATACGCGAAGGAAGCTCCGATAAAGACAAAGCGTCTTGTATGGCTTCGTACTTTTTCTGAACTTTATCGTGACTACTAATCCTCGATAAAATATTTTGTTGAGCCGACTGTAACGCTAACTGTAACCATTTCAAACGCTGGCCACGCACATTATGTTTAATGGCAACTTTTACAGAGCGTAATTGTTTTAGTGCCTCGCTCAGAGCCGCCTCGCCTTCAATCTCACAAGGTAATAATACTTCCGAGGGGACTTCACGGTTGGTATTTGCTAAATAAAATTGTGGTAAGAATGCCGATAAGACTTGGTCAACACTTTGCCCAAGCTTCTCTTGGGGGAAGTAACTCTTACTACCCAGCACTCGACCGTTTCTAATAAATAAAACGTGCACACAAAAGCCACCCCTAGCCTCTGCAATCGCAAATACGTCGGCATCACCCTGTTCGCCCTCAACGACTCGATCAGCCTGGATTTGTCGCAAAGAAGCAATTTGATCGCGATAGTCGGCGGCTTTTTCGAAGTTCAATTCACGAGCAGCTTGTTCCATTTGCTCGGCGAGTTCGTTGAGCAGTTGCTGACTCTTACCGTCCAAGAACAATTCCGTAAAGTGTACATCTTTTGCGTAATCGGATTCAGAAATCAAATTCACACAAGGCCCGGTACAGCGGTTAATTTGATACTGCAAACAAGGACGCGATCTATTTTTAAAAACACTGTCTTCGCACTGGCGAATTCGAAATGTTTTTTGTAGAAGATTCAGACTCTCACGTACCGAACTCACATTCGGAAAAGGTCCGAAATAACGTCCTTTCTTTTTTTTGGCGCCTCTATGCAAGGCTATTCTTGGATATGAATCATTAGACGACAAAAATACGTAAGGATAGGACTTGTCATCCCTTAATAGAATATTGTACGGAGGACGTTGCGATTTAATAAGATTCTGTTCGAGAATTAGGGCTTCAGTTTCAGTCCGCGTAAGAGTGACTTGAATACTGGCAATTCTCTTAACAAGAGCTTCTGTTTTTGGTGTTAGTCCGGTCTTTCGGAAATAACTAGAGAGACGGTTTTTGAGATTCTTAGCCTTTCCTACATACAAAGGTTGACTATTAGAATCAAACATTTGGTAAACACCAGCGTCAACGCTAATGTTAGCCAAAAAACGTTTGTGATCGAATATGTTATTTAGGGAGCTATCTGTTTCAGTCATGGCGCGATAATAGCGCGATCTTCAACGGCAAAATAGCGTTACGTATTCAAGAGAAAAGAGATTTTAATTGGCTTCCATTCCAACGGCTATTCAATCTCAACATCAAGCACGCCATGCTTTACCGCTAACAATGCCAACTCTACATCACTGCTAATTTCAAGCTTATCAAAAATGCGATAGCGATAACTGTTTACGGTTTTTGGGCTGACGTTAAAGGTATTTGCAATGGCTTGAGGTTTTTGTCCGTTAGCGATCATGAGCGCGGTTTGTAACTCTCGCTCTGATAATTTCTCAAAGGGAGTACGCGTATCTTTGGCATAACTTTTTAGTGCCATTTGTTGAGCAATGTTGTTGCTCATGTAGTGCTTGCCTTTATGAACGGTTTTTATGGCCATCACCATTTCATCAAGTGCAGTCCCTTTTGTTAGATAACCATAGGCACCGGCTTGCATCAGCCGACTTGGATACATAGCATCGTCTAACGCTGTTACCACAATAACACGCAAACCTTCGTGCGCATTGATTAACTTTTTAGTAGCTTCTAGCCCGCCAATTCCTGGCATTTTGACATCCATCAAAACAATATCTGGTTGAAGCTCACGTGCAAGAACAACGGCTTTTTCACCACTGTCGGCCTCACCTACCACATCAAAACCGTCAATATCACCGAGCATGCGCACAAAGCCGGTTCTTACTAAGTCGTGGTCGTCCACCACCAAAATTTTAATCACGTTATTGACCCCAACACGCAACAAGCTTATTTAATTGACTCAAACTAGTGCTGACCTGATTCGAATTTAATGTTTAGAGTTATGCGTTAAATTCAGATAAACGTATCGATTAACGCACCTTCAAAATTCCGTATTTATCTTGTCCTAGTAGCTTTATTTTATAGTAGCTTAAACGGTTTAGTCAGAATGTTTTTAACAGTGCTTTGGCAATTTTCCTAACATACATGCTTTGTGAATCTATCAATAAAATCTTAGATTGTGAATTTTTCGGATGCCATGGAAGTAAGCAATCCCAAATTGATTCAAAATTTTATACTAAAAAACATCCGATTTAGGATAAAAACAGATTCTAATCTTAACGGATTAACAAAACTTTTACTTCTATCTCGCCTATTACACTACTACAAACCAAATCTGGTAGAAACGTGTTTAAAATTCTTTCGCTAGGAAATTTTTTGCCCGTTTGAGAAACACCCTGTTTCACAAGTTGAATGAACGGTCTATTTTTATTGTTATCATGTTAATAATTGCCGTAAGCATAGCAAACCATATTCTCACAGAGTTTGGTATTGGCTTTTAGAATGACATGAATTCACAACAACTGTTTTGCGACTCAACTCTTTTAACAGATACACTAAAAACGATAATTGAGACAATTTCATATTTAGTTTTTTTAATTAGGTTGATTTAATGTTTTTTGTTCACAAATTCTAAGGCGCCCAATAATAAGCAATATTTTTCTAACGACGACTTATTGGGTGCACCATATCTGAAAATAATCTCAACTTTGTTTCTTCCAGATTAAAATAGAATTAAATAAATCGGATAATTTCTGCATTTTCAGCTTTATACATTGTAAGCATTCGGCTATTACAACGCATTTCGACAAAAATTGGCGAAGCTCACAACTCGGTTTGAATATTCTGATTTAGATATGTGATTAACGCTTAACGTTAATAGTGGGCAGACAAAATGATCGCTCAAATTGTATATTCAAAAATACTCTATCGAGCCTTGTATGAATTACGACGAGCTATTTATAAATTTACGGAAAATAGTATGTCGAAAATAATAAAAGTGTTTGATTAAGCCCGCTTTGATTTAATAAGATGATAACAATTGACATTTCAACCTCTAATTTATTCACCATTTCAATCACTTATCATTATTGAGATTGACTAGACATACCTGTGCTATGGCGAAGCTTGGCTTAATCAGAATATTCAGTAAAGTCAGTAAATTTGGGCGTATCGATTTAATTGCATTTTTGCAACGTTAAATTTTTAAGGTTGGAAAGATCGTGGGTTCTACTTCAAGAAAAATCCCATACTGTTTTAATACATCACGTTGAATTTCTTCATACAAAGCTCGAACATCACTCGGGACCGCTCCGCCGTGATTAACCATGACTAGCGCTTGATGTTCATGCATACCGACGGTATTCAAACACTTACCTCGCCATCCAGCTTGATCGATTAACCAACCGGCAGCTATTTTAAAATCATCACCGAAAGCAAAACTGGCAATATTTGGAAATTTTTCTTTTAATTCAATAAAGGTAGGTTTTGCCACAACAGGATTTTTAAAAAAACTACCAACGTTAGGTAGACGGCGCGGATCGGGGAGTTTTGAATTGCGCAAAAAACAAACTCGATCAAAAATCGCTCTTTGTGAAATGATTGGCTGATCTGCTGAAAAAAAATCTTTTAAACCCGGATACTCAAGCGTGGGTTTGGCGGTAAGGGAAAGCTGAAAGGTAACATCTAAGATAACGTATTGATCTTTCCATTGTGATTTAAATCGACTTTCACGGTAACCAAAATTGCAGTCTTGTTTTGTGACAATAATTTCTTGGCACGAGTATCGATCTAATAAGGTTGCACTGAAAAAACAAGATTCAACTTCAACACCGTACGCACCGATATTTTGAACCGGAGCTGCGCCAACGGTACCGGGAATCAATGCCAGATTTTCGAGGCCCCAGAAATTGTTCGCAACCGAATATTCGACAAAATCCGACCAGTTCTCGCCAGCACCGACAGTGATATAAACGTTTTTGTCATCACTAGATGTTACCCGAATGCCTTTTATCCTATTGATAAACACAGGAACATCTAGATCGCCGAGAAGCAAAACATTACTTCCACCACCCAGTAAGATAAAGTCGGAACCGTTTTTTTCTATCTGTCGTTTAAGCGCATCAACATGATCGAATTCAAAAATGCAGGGGGCAGATACATCTAACCGGAAACTGTTGTAGGTTTTCAGTGAAATTTTAGAGCTGTTGCTATTAGTCACAAGTTTTAATCAAATAATCAATAAATCCATGGCTTGCCGATTCAATCAAATCCAAGACGTGATCGAATCCTTCACTACCGCCATAGTAAGGATCAGGAACCTCAGTTTCTGAAGAAGGAGAAAAATCCAAAAATAACCCTAGATGGCCTCGAAAATTGTTCAAAGACGACAAATTGCGAAGATTGCGTAGGTTGTCATTATCCATGGCTAAAATGAAATCAAATTGAGAGAAATCTTGATTCGATACTTGCCGAGCTCTTAAAGAAGATAAATCGTACCCACGCGTACGCCCTGCCGCTATCGCTCTAGAATCCGGCTGGCTACCAATGTGCCAAGCACCTGTGCCCGCAGAATCGATACTCATATCGCGTAACAGACTACCTTCATTCATTCGGTTCACAATAATCTGCCTAAACACTGCCTCTGCGGTCGGTGAGCGGCAGATATTTCCCAAGCAAACAAATAAAACCGAAAGCGGTGATTTTACAGATTTCATAACAACTGAACTGGGGCTAGGTTTATTAAACTGATGGCGTTTTTTTCAACAGCCAAACGATGCTGCAATCAACGCAAAAAGGCGCGCAATTTTTCAAGATCTTCAGGCGTGTCAATTCCACCTGGCACAGGCTCACAGGAAGTTTCAATGTGAATTTTCTTGCCGTGATCGATTATTCGCAATTGCTCAAGGCTTTCGTAGCGTTCTAAAAGTGATACCGGCCAACTTACGAACAAATTCAACAAGCTTACTCGATACGCATAAATGCCTAAATGACGCAGACAGGGATAATTCTCTGGCAGAACTTTTTCGCTAGCGAAAGCATCTCGCGGCCAAGGTATTGGCGCTCGACTAAAGTAATGTGCGTAGCCTTCTTGGTCTGCAACTACTTTAACGATGTTTGGATTTAGAAAATCATCTACCGAGTCAATGGGCTCTGCCAAGGTTGCCGCAAGTGCATCTTTAGCGCCTGCTAAATTGCGCGCAACCTGGTCAATGACCGAAGGCGGAATCATGGGCTCATCGCCTTGTACATTGACGATAATATGCTGGTCATCCAAATTCAAAAGATTAGCGGCTTCTTGTAATCGATCTGTACCAGACACATGATTTGCACCGGTAAGAATAACCTCACCGCCGAAGCTCTCAACATGATCAAATATTCGGGAGTCATCAGTAGCGATACACACTCTAATCGCACTACTTTGCTTTGCTTGCTCGTAAACTCGTTGAACCATTGTTTTACCATGAATATCAACCAATGGTTTGCCGGGAAATCGAGTCGACGCAAATCGGGCTGGAATGATTACCGTAAAATCACTCATCTGCTGGTAATTACCTTTTTAAAGATTGTCTATTAGCGCCCACGACTGCTTTGAAGCGCTTGAATTTTAGTGAATAGATGATCGAAAAATGGCGTCGAGAAGCTCGCATAAACATTAAGGTAAAACCAATCTTCTTCGGCAAAACCAAGACATTTTACTGCGTCTTTCTCCGTCATCAGAATTGGAGAATGCAAAGTGGCAAAATCCTTTTTCTGATATCGATAATGATCAGGAAAAATATGTTCTTTATAGCTTATAGAAAGCGATGATAGCGTATCAAAAAATCGTTGCGGATTGCCAATTCCCGTTACTGCCGAATAGGTCTTCAACCTCGGAAATTCCTTCAGTGGGATAGCATCTCCACTTTTTAACGCAATGAACGTGTTTGGTTGAATGGTTGCGCAGTGAAGATCTCGATTATTAAGATACGACTCGACGCTATATCTTTCTTTAAAACTATCGACGGCCCCTTGGTTGCCGTTGATAACGATAAAGTCAACATCGCTTAAGCGATCCAAAGGTTCTCGTAAGGGGCCCGTTGGCAAGCACTGCTGATTTCCAAATCCCCTTTGACCATCGATAACGCACACCTCGATATCACGTTCGAGTTCATAGTGTTGTAGGCCATCATCACTTAACACAACATCAACAGACGAGTTTGACAGTAAAGCTTCGAGGGCACGGCGGCGTTTTGGATCAACCCAAACATCACAACCCGTGGCCATAGCAAGTAATTTAGCTTCGTCACCGCATTGTGTAACTGATGTGTTCTCTGTCACCTGCAGTGGATATCGGTCGTTCGAACCTCCATAGCCACGGGCCACAATACCTACGCGCAAGCCGGCTTTATGAAGAGATTTTGCGAGAGAGATTAAGATAGGCGTTTTGCCAGTACCACCGACGGTGATGTTGCCCACAACGACAATAATAGGACCTTTCTGGGGTGATTTACGCAATCGGCGACGCTTACTGATGTGATGGTGCGATAAGTATTCCAGCGGTTTGAGCGCATAGGTCCAAGGAATGCGCCCATACCAACTGGCATTTACGGCTTTTTCAAGCCAGGTTTTTATACCAGTCATCGATTAAGGATTACTCTCTCCAGCAGGAGAACGTGTGGTAATACTCAAGTGCGAAAAACCGAGCTGCCCTGCCACATCCATAGCCGTTACAACAGCTTGGTGCGGAGTATTGGCGTCAGCTGTGATGACCAACGGACGCGTCAAATCGCCAGACGATTCTTCTGAGAGCGCACGTTTGAGAGTGGGAATTTTACTGTTCACAAGCGATTGACCATTAATCGCATAGCTGCCATCGCGACCGATTAATATCTCAATAACCTTAGGTTGTTCGGTATTAGGCTCTGCGCTGGCTTCGGGTAAATCAACTTTTAGATGCGTTTCTTTAGTGAAAGTAGTAGAAACCATAAAAAAGATGAGCAACAAAAATACGACATCAATTAATGGTGTCAAATTGATGGAATCTTCGGCATTGGACTGGCGTTTAAACTTCAACTTACTACTCCTTTGAGCTTAAACAACCTTAACATCGACTTTTCGGTCGCCATGAATCGCATCTACCAGCTTAACAGCTTCTTGCTCCATGGTGACGACAAGAGAATCAATGCGACGCTGGAAAAATCTGTGTGCCATCATCGCAGGAATAGCGACACACAAACCCGCAGCGGTTGTGATTAACGCTTCGGAGATGCCACCTGCTAAAGCACCGGTGTTGCCTGCTCCTTGAATCATAATCGCAGTAAACACATTGATCATACCGATTACTGTACCTAAAAGGCCCAACAGTGGTGCCACAGCAGCAATAGTTCCCAACAGTCCTAGGTAACGCTCCATATCATGAATGACCGAGCTTGCAGCTTCTTCGATACTGTCTTTCATCACGTCACGGCCGTGGCGAGAATTACTGATCCCAGCAGCCAAAATTGCACCAAGAGCAGAGCCATACTTAAGCTCTTTTAGGGTGTCTGCGGTCATTTTCTTTTTAGAGATGCTCTCCCAAACTTCACCAAGCAAGTGTTTGGGCGCTATTTTTTGAGGTGATAACGTCCAATATCGCTCAAAAGTAATGCCTACAACCGCAAGCGAACACAAAATTATTGGCAACATCAACCAACCACCAGCGGCGATGACTTCAAACACTTGTTAATCCCCCAACCTTCAAACTGATAAATAATAGGCATGGTCAAAACACCCGCCACGCTATTTTTTGCTGTTAAAACAAGCGATTGGCTTATTTAATTTCGGGCTGGGACTTTAGCACAGCAAATTAGTTCACCCAATACTAATCAAGCTCATACCAAAACCGTTTGTGATTTTTGCGATAGCCGTTTACAAGAAGCTGATTGGATTGATCGACTGTGATGATGATTGCGCCATCAACTGCAGTATTCCACAACTGAGCGTTAGAAAGGTGCTGACGAATACGCTGAATGACTTTTTCGGAAGGATGCCGATAAAAATTACCAAAACCGGAGCTAAATACGATGTGCTTTGGTTGTAACGCGTACAAAAATCTTAGACTGGAAGATGAGTTACTGCCGTGATGCGCGGCCATAAGCACATCTATTTCCGGTAAACCGGCTTGTTCGAGCTTCCATTCAACAGATTTACTGATATCGCCAGCAAATAAAATGGTGAAATCGTTGTATGAGACCAGTAGTACACACGAAGCATCGTTAGCTTTATCGGCAATAAAGCTCTCATCTGGCCACAAAATCTTAAAACTTACGTTTCCCGAGCGCCAAGACTGCCCTTTTTGACACGATTGCGCCGGAAGAAAATATCGATGCGGTTCACCGACGTAGGTGTTATCGACACTAACAGATGCTATCTCACTCAAGTGCTCGGCTAGATAGGAGTGATCTTCATCCCCATGGCTGATCACTAAATTATGAATCCGATCAATGCGATTGAACTTTAAATAGGGCGTTAAAACGGCCTCTATAGCGGATGAACTTTCACCAAACCTAGGACCGGTATCGTACAAATGATGTTCAAAGGAATGAACATCACTGGCCTCGATTCCTCGATCTAGGTCGGTAATAGTTTGCGTGGTAATTAACGCAGAAAAACCTTGCCCAACGTCGAACACAACGAGCTTGAGTGGATTCGATTCATATGCTGGAAACCATAAAACGATCAGAATCGAACCAATCAACGCTAATTTATGCAGAAAGCTCCAAATCGGGAGCAATAATGCAACCACAATCGCTAACGAGAATACCCAGTTTAGTGTTGGTACCGCTCCTAATCCCACATAAAAAGATCCGTCTGATTGCCCGCTGAGCTGTCCCGAAAAAGCAAAACTTTCGGTAAAGTTTAAACTTGCGAGCGTATCTAAAAACATCCAAAACCCAGTAACAGCGAAGTTCGTTAACTGAATGCTCCATTCAAACAGCACAGTTTCTGGTGATAGAAAAGCAAGGCATGAGCTAATTAAGGTCAGAGGTACTAATAAAAGAGAAACATAAGGAATAGCGATGAGGTTTGAGAACCAAGAAGCAAGGCTAAACGTTTCTGTCGTTAAAACCAGAGGAATTAACATCATAAAATAAATGCGAGTTTGTAATCCTACAAATAGGCCTAGCTTTGAATGATGTCTCTGGGTTAATAACGTGGTTAAGATTACAAATACAACACCAAACGATAAGACAAATCCTATCTGATGCATTGCAAAGGGATTGTTGATCAGCACCAACAGCATTGATAGCCAATAACCGAACCATATCTGGCGGATACGCCCACACACTAACAACAAACCAGCGACCACTACCATGATCATAGCTCGCTGGGTGGGCAACGAATAGCCAGCCAACAAAGCATAGGCAAGCGTGCAGAGCACAGAACAAACGACGGGAATTACCAGTGGGTACCGCCCAACGAAAGTCCCAAAAATTCTGGCAATGCCTTGTCCCAACCAAAAGCCCAGCGCTGCGATCAGGCCAACATGCAGCCCAGATATTACTAATAGATGTAAGGTTCCGGTCTGCTTTAAAACTTGCCAATCGTGATCATCCAACAGGTGATCATCGCCGATACTTAATGCCAAGATGGCCGCCAAATTCCGTTTCTCAGAGAGTACCGGAAGCAGTTTCTGCCTTAACTGGTAACGCAATTGATTAAAAGTAATTTTTATGGATTGGCTGAGTGATCGAGCCAATCTTCGCTCATAGGGATAAATATCAAGTATGTAACCGGTGGCAATATGCCCTTCACTTAGCAGCCACAGCTGATAGTCATGGCCTGCAGGATTCGCCAAACCTCTAGGCCGCTTTAGCTTAGCCTGAATGCAGAATTGGTCTGCGGGCTTCAGATGTTCAAAAAATTGTTTTTGTGAGGCTGCTTGATCTGGGTCTTGAAACTCTGAGCTCCAAGTAAGGCGAATACTACCGGCCACAGAATAGGTAGACTGAAGGTCTAAATTACTAGAATTTACACACGAAGACCTAGATAACTCGTTAACATATATAGATATTTTGAAATTATCTTGGTTCTCTTCGGGCAGATCCGCCAAATCACTAATCCAACCGGTCAACCATATAACTTCACGGTCTAATGCTTTAGGCAGTTGTCGATCAATGACCTGTTGCGACCTCCAACTAGCGATCGCCACACCAATCAATACACATACAGCAGAAAGCAAGATACCTCTTAAAATTGAACTGGGATTTGTTCTCCCCAGCAGTAAACTTATAACTATAGCCACCGAACACAGTGTGATGTCTGGCAATTTGGATAAAAATCCGGTGAAGACATAACCTGAATTAACCAGTGCTAACCGAAATGACCATGATGAAATGAAAGGAGGTAGTGCGGCGCTTCTTACAAACACCTTACTGTCTTTTTGAGTTCTTGGGTTTACGTCAATCATCTAGCCAACTTCAAACGTCATTGAAAGTTGGGTACGGAGTTTAAACTTTGGAATAAAAGATCAATATGCAATCATATTGTGTATTTAAGAGCACCAAAATCTGTAAAAACTAAACTTTATACTTGATCGGACTTCATATGATTGGAATTTAGACTCAAAACCTGAACAGGTTTTAACCATCCGATGGTTTTTAAAGGTATTCGGTCAGGTTACGGTAGAAGTCGTAATTCCTTTCAGTGCATAATACGCGCCCCTGTTAGAGCCAACGAATTTATAATGGCGAAGAAATTTTTAAAAAGATGGATGCCCGACCCCGCTAAAGTCAAACAAATTCCTGGCTTTTCATTTTTGGGCGACATTCTTCACGATCCCAATCTATTTCATCTGAATAGGCATTCCGTTTCCGTTGCGTTTTTTGCTGGTTTATTCTGCATGTTGCTGCCCTTTCCAGGACAGTTAATCGTTGGCGCAATATTGGCAGTTGTTGCAAGGTGTAATCTACCCATCACCATCGGCCTTATTTGGATCAGCAACCCACTCACCTTTGGCCCTATCTTTTTCACCACCTACTTAATAGGCACATGGATATTAAACACTCCCGTTCACGAGTTTACGTTTGAAATGAGTTGGGATTGGTTAGTCAATGAAGTCGGCAAGATATGGGCGCCTTTATTTGTAGGCTCCGTATTGAGTGGTTTGGTGCTAGGTGCCTTTGGCTACCTAGCAATGCAAGTATTGTGGCGCTGGAACGTGATTCGCAGTTGGGAAAAACGTAAAAAAGATCGCGAAGAGAGAAACAACGCCAACAATGCTTAATCGTAACGCAATGCTTCAGCTGGCTGAATTCTACTAGCTCGCCAGGCCGGATAAATCGACGCAATTAAGCTCAAAATCAACGCGGTGACGGCAATAAAAACAATGTTAGAGATTCGGTTATCAATCGGTAACTCGCTCACTGGGTAAATGTCTGAGCGTAACACTTCGGTAGCCGTCGCCCACTCAATAAAATTCAGCAAAAAAGGCGCTAATATCGTTAGAAGCACGCCTATTATTACGCCAAATACCGTTCCATAAACCCCAATTGAACAACCCTGCACCATAAAGATTTTCAAAATTTCATTGGGTGTTGCGCCGAGTGTTCTTAAGATAGCGATATCGCCCTGCTTTTCTACAACCGCTAAAACCAACGTAGAAACCACATTGAAAACCGCAATACCAATAATTAACACCAATAAAACAGACACTAAGTTCGAAGACATTTTAACAGCGTGATAAAGATTCCCGTGAGTTCGGGTCCAATCACTGGTATAGAATCCGTAAGGAAGATCAGTAGCGACTTCTCTCACTACCCATGGCGCATCAAATAAATCGTTCAGCTTCAGTCGAATTCCGGTAACTGTACCGGGTATTGGTGCAAGCTCAGAAGCATCCGACAGTGAAATAACACCAATTTTGTGATCCAACTCTGTACCACTGTCTAGCAATGCAACGAGGGTAAGTTGTTTTATACCTGCCGCTTGCCGAGACTGGTTCACCTTAGGAACAATAAAAGAAATGGAATCACCCAGCTTTAAACCCAATTTTTTTGCGAGCCCGGAGCCTAGTGCTAAACCGTTAGGTGTGTTTTCTAATGACGCCAGGTCACCCTGCTGCAAATAAAGAGCTATATCCGAAACATTTACCTCTAACTTGGGTTCTACACCATAGATCAACACAGGTTCTACACCTGTTCCAAACTTCAGCATGCCTTCTAAATGAACAAAGGGAGCCATAGCTTGAATATCTTCAGCTGAAGGCAAAGATTTCAAATACTCGATTTGCTCAGACCAGTTCTCTAGTCCCTGACGATGAAATAACGAAGCTTGGGGCACAATTGCTAGAATTTTAGTGCGTAAATCTCGATCAAATCCATTCATGACCGCCACGACAACCACAAGCATTGCCACACCAACGACTAGGCCAATCATCGAGATTCTTGAAATAAAACTGACTAATTGATTAACGCTCTTTACCGAGCCGAATCGTCTACCGACAAACCATGCCAAAGATGTCGAAGAAGTAGAATTGCCACCAGAAGCCATAGGAACTCTTAGTAATGGATTGGATAAAGTAAGTTTGAAATAGGTGCTACCACAGACAGAGTGTTATTTTTCTTGTAAAACACCATCCGATAAAAACAAAATTCTGTTTTGCTGTTCGGCTAAAGCCTCGTCGTGCGTCACAATAACAAAGCTAGTGTCGTAGGCCGTGTTCAGAGACTGCATTAAATCTTGAATGGACTCGGCGGTTTTTCTATCGAGATTTCCAGTCGGTTCATCCATTAAAACGCAAGCCGGATTAGAGACAATTGCCCTAGCAATAGCGACGCGCTGACGTTCACCGCCAGACAGCTCAGATGGCCGATGTTTAATTCGAGCTGATAAATTAACCTTATCGAGTACGTCTTTCGCACGCTCTTGCGCTTCGTTCTTAGACAGTTTGCCTATAATTAGAGGCATAGCGACATTTTCCAGTGCGCTAAATTCGGGTAGTAAATGATGGAACTGATAAACAAAACCCAGCTGCTTATTTCGAAGCCGACTGCGCTCTACCTCATCAAGTTTGGCAAAATCATTTCCTAATAGAGATACAGTTCCCTCGGTCGGCAAATCCAAACCGCCGAGAATATTCAACAACGTAGACTTACCCGCGCCAGAAGAACCAACAATGGCAATGGTCTCGCCAACAAAAATAGAAACATTGATATTGTTTAAGACTTTTACTGGTTCAGGACCTGAAAGGTACACCTTTGATAAGTTTTGACATTGCAAAACTACTCGTGCAGAGGCCTTTTGATTGGAACGGATGGTACTTTCTGCACTGTTCATAAATAAATATCCAGAAATCAAATATAGAAATACAGCTACTTAAGTTTGCTAAATTGATACGTTTGAATCATTTCAAACTTTCAGTAAGAGAACCCAGAAAAGAGAACCTAAAATTCACTCTCCAAGGATTTAATCAGAGAGTAGTAATTGAAAATATGATTCTCAATTACTAACAATTTCAATTACTTACGACCCTTAATTATTTTCAACTCTTAATTACCATCAACTCTTAAAAGTAGCGACATATCCTTGCGCCGCTAGAAATTCAAGGTTCGTACGAGCTGACTACGTATTTTAAAAACACATCGCGATCAGTTTATCGCTAGCTCCCGAAGCTATTCGTAGCGAAGTGCATCGGCGGGTTGAATTTTCGCAGCCTGCCTGGCTGGATAAAGCGTCGCCAATGTCGCTAAAACAAATCCCACGCCGGCAACCGTGAAAACATCATTGATCATTACTAACGATGGGAGTTTTGAAACAAAATATACGTTTGGATCAAAAACCGGTGTACCAACAACGGATTCAAAAAATTGCACAATATCGCCAACGTAAACTGCGCATAAACTGCCTAAAACACCACCCATTAGAATCCCAATTACACCAACCGCAGTACCCTGAACAATAAAGATAGCCATAACCTCGGCGGCACTTAAACCCATTGTTCTAAGTACCGCTATGTCTGAACGCTTGTCAGAAACCATCAGAATCAAGCTGGTAATAATGTTGAACGCAGCCACCGCAATGATAATCATCAGCAAACTGCCAACGACTATTTTTTCCATTTTAACGGCTTGAAAAAGCCCGCCTTGGGTTTGGCTCCAGTCAAGAAATTCAAGCTTGTGAGAGGATGTTGTTTCTTGGCTCATGGTCGATTGTAAACGACTTAAAACTGCCTGAGCGCTGTACAGGTCGGAGGTCGCAATTCGTAAACCTTCAGCTTCGGCATCAAATCTGAACAGTTTTTGCGCATCGTGAATGTTTATCAGCGCCAATGTTTGGTCCTGCTGTGCGCCAATTTCGAAAACCCCAACCACGGTTACACGTTTCTGCCGAGGAAAAACGCCGGCTGGAGTAATGCTAACTTGAGGCAGCACTAAGGTGATTTTATCGCCAGTGGTAACTCCTAAATAACGAGCTAATAAACGTCCGATGACAATCCCAAATTCACCGGGCTGAAGATTATCGAGTTCGCCTACAACCATTTTTTCAGCAACACTCGATACGCTAGGCTCAATACTGGGATCAACTCCCTGAATATTGACGCCTTGAATACCGTAACCATAATTCAGTAAACCATAGCCTTCTATGTAAGGCGCCGCTCCAGTTACATCGGGATCACGAAGGACCTCGTCTCGCAACGAACTCCAGTCATCAATTCCCTGTTCCGAGCGCACAAAACCGTGTGGCACAACACTTAAAATACGTTCTTTGATTTCGCGATCAAAGCCATTCATAACAGACAAAACCACAATCAGCGCGAATACGCCAAACGCCATACCGATCAAAGAAAAGGTGCTGATAAACGAGATAAACTGGTTACGCCTTTTTGCTTTTAGATAACGCAAACCGATGAACAGTGATACAGGAGAAAATCGAGCAATCATGAATTAAGGCTAGTGGAAGGCTATTGTTTAAAAACATCAACTGCTTTTAGGCGAAGATGTTAAGAGAACTTAGGAGTTTGACGAAGTTCAATTTAATTTGAGTGTGCAATTAATTTGGCTACGTTAAGTGCTATGATACCGTGAGCGCCTAGAAATAACCTTAAATATTCACGCCAAGTTCTATTAACGTATAAGAAAACTCTGATCAACCGAGTTTCTAGCAACACAAGGATGTATCGCCCATATTAAGAACGGTGGGTGATAAAAATTGCGAAGAAATTGAAAGTCGCATCTTCAATTTCTTCCCTCTGATGAAATCATAAATGAGTCCATCAGAGGTTTCTAAAGTAATTAACTCGTACAAAACTCTCTATCTACAAAAAATCTCAAGATAGAGACATCACTACTATTTGAAACCGAACGTTAAGGTCTTCATCAAACACTATGAAAAACAAACTTACTCTGCGTAATTACATCGTCTTTATTGCGGTTTTACTCTCCACTAACGTAAGTGCTCAACAGAACGAAGACGTTGAATTAACTCAAGATACCAACACAATTGCGATACCTGTGGGTACTCAGGGGAATCAATCACACATTGCGGTGCCCAGTTTGGGAATGAATATGAACACAGTGAAGTCCAGTTTTGGAAATCCCGAGCGAACGCTGGGTCCAGTTGGCAGCCCGCCAATTACCACCTGGATATATCCAAGCTTCAGCGTTTATTTTGAGAGAGATATTGTTATTCATTCTGTCATTGAGCATAAATCGCCTCAATAACAAATCAGTTTCATCCATTTATCGGCGGTTTCGTGAATTTCGAAGCGCCTTGCCTAAGTTGAAGATGTTATCTCGATTTAGCTAAGCCGTCCCAACTGGAAGCCAACAACAAGCTTGACAAGTTGGGACACATAAGACCGTAGCCAATAATAGACGCTCAATTTAGTGTTCGGTGATTCCCTCACGCCAAACAACATTTCCACCTGAGCTTTTTGAAATGGCATCCAAAGTCGATTCGTGAGCAGACAATTCGTCGAGACTGGCTTGTAACACAGGAACGGAATAACTTCCGGGCATGAGGCGCCGAATCTCTCTGTTATCCACTTCCCCAGACTCTTGTTGCCCCGCATTACCCGCGTTCAAACCCAAAGAAGTTTGACCACCGGTCATCAACAAATATACGTCTGCTAAAATTTCGGCGTCGAGTAAAGCGCCATGCAGGTCACGAGCAGAGTTATCGACAAAATAACGTTTGCAGAGCGCGTCTAAGTTATTTTTTTGCCCCGGATGCTTTTCACGGGCAAGCGCTAATGTATCTATTACCGTACAAAAATCGGTGACTTGACCATCGTTTCGCTTGAGTAATTTCAGTTCATTGTTGATAAATCCAATATCGAAAGCAGCGTTGTGTATGACTAGCTGCGCGCCGCGAATGAATTCTAGAAACTCGTCGGCAATCTGACCGAACTTGGGTTTATCTGCTAAAAAGTCATTGGTGATTCCATGAACTTCAATAGCTTCCTGCTCGACTTCGCGTTCCGGGTGGATATATTGATGGTAATGACGACCTGTAAGCTTTCGGTCAATAACTTCTACACAACCAATCTCGATGATTCTGTGCCCTTGCGCAGGATCAATACCGGTCGTTTCGGTATCTAGAACAATTTGTCGCACGTTTATTCTCTTCCTAAATTCAGATAAGTTTCGGACGAAGGCAAACATTTGCCGTCAGTTCAGCTCTTCAATACCTTTGTTGGCCAATTCATCCGCAATTTCGTTTTCTCTGTGCCCTGCGTGACCTTTAACCCAATGCCACGCCACCGAATGAACAGAGGCCAAATGATCTAATTCCTGCCACAAATCGACATTTTTAACGGGCTTTTTCGCAGAAGTTTTCCAGCCATTTTTCTTCCATTGATTGATCCATTCGGTAACACCCTTTCGAACATACTGAGAGTCGGTGGTTAAATCGACCTGGCAAGGCTCCTTGAGAGCTTCAAGACCTTTAATCGCTGCGGTCAATTCCATTCGATTGTTAGTGGTATTTGCCTCACCGCCATAGAAGGATTTTTCGTTGCCGTTATAGCGAAGAAGTGCCCCCCACCCTCCTGGACCTGGATTTCCCTTGCAGGCACCGTCGGTAAATATTTCTACAGATTTTAAAGATTTGGGCATAAATAGATCAGTTTCATACAAATATTCTGTTGGGACTTATGATAACGACTCCAACGTTTTGATCAAACGGCTATCGGAATCAAACTTCCGATTTCAAACAATTCTCATCAGACTTTTTCAAGCAAATTTCATCAGACTTTGCATGATCACCGACTCGATCGTGAATACGAACAGACCCGGCACCGGCACTTGATGCTGCACCAACTGCAAATCCTGGGACCGGCTTGGAAAACTTCCAACTGGGCTTTATGGGCGTTACGGCTGCTGTTTGCTTACGCGCGATAATTAGATAAAACCCACCGGTCGGCGTGAGTAACTTTGCGCCGAATCGCTCAAACCAGCGCCAGTGATTTAATAAGAATCGATTGTTGACCGGAATCCTAAACAAACCGCGTTGGATTTTAACCGGTGTGAAATCCAATAAACGTAACCAATCAACCAATCGAGACAAACGAATTGCGTGTGAGCGTTGATGGGGCTTTCTTAACGTGTGTCGGGCAATTTGTCTTCGTATACCCAACAAACTTATGGGATTGAATCCAACTATAACCATGTATCCATGGGGAGTAATGGTTCGAGCTACCTCCCGAAGCAGGCGATGCGGATCGGATGAGAACTCTAAAACATGATGCAATATGGCAACATCGATAACATCGCTCTCTAAAGGCAAGCTTTCAAAATTTGACGTTGCGGTATAAACCTTTCCGTCAGTTGCCATGGGATGTAGCCCAAAGCAGTGATTAATTTTACTTTTTTCATAAAGCTTTGCTCTGCGATCAATACTGAGCTGCATCAAGTGATAGCCAAACAGATAATTTAACGCGGTATCAATCACTTCTTGCTCAGCTTCTAGCAAGCTGCTACCTAAAGGGGTTTCAAACCATGCCTCCAACGATGGCGCTAAGGACTCTATTTCGGCTACGCCAAACCAGCTATCCAAGCGCTGTTGAATAAAAGAAGGGAGTATCTCTTTGTGATCAAAAAAATGCTTATCAGACATGGACCAGCTTACCGCCAACAATATTTATGATTTTTTTAGCGTCGAACATTTTCCTTCGCCACAATCCCAAGTCAACTTGAGAAAACAACGATATGTAAAGACCTTGAGGCGAAGTAATTTCCTTGCGAAATTACCAACTTGCACTTTGAATCGACCTCTTTCAGTATTGGTACCGATAGATCTACCTGCGCCATTTTATTAAAACACTAAAGAACGCAACCCTATGAATTCACTATCAGAAAATACCTTAGCTTTGATCAATAAAACAACACTGGGTGCCATTGAAGTATCACCAATAGGCGCCTTCGATGACAACTACATTTGGTATATGGAAGATACCGAAACACAACAATGTTGGATTGTTGATCCTGGTAGTGCCGAACCCGTACTCAAAACGCTTAAAAACCTCAACAATAAGTCTCTGTCTGGAATTTTAGTCACCCACCACCATCATGACCATATTGGAGGAATCGACCAAATACTCAAGGTTTTTCCTGATACTCCGGTTTATGGTGTTAAGTCCGACCGTGTGCCCCAAGTATCTATGTTTGTGGCCGAAGGAGACACGCTTGAACTGTCTGCCAATTTAACGTTTGAAATTATTTCCGTAACGGGGCATACCCGCGATCACATAGCGTATTTTTCGAAGAACCCAACGCATCCGTTCTTATTCAGTGGTGACACGTTATTTGTGGCCGGATGCGGACGCTTGTTTGAAGGTAGCGCCGAGCAAATGCTTTCTTCACTTAAGAAGCTGAAAGCTCTGCCTGCAAATACTGTAAACTTTTGCGCACACGAATACACACTTAATAATTTAAAATTTGCAGAAGCTGTAGAGCCAGCCAATCAAGATATCCAAGAATTCAAACATTCCTGTATTGAGTTACGAAACAATAACAAACCAACCGTTCCCACAACAATTCAACAAGAACTATTGATCAATCCATTTCTACGCTGGAATGATCCTGCTGTAATGACAAAAGCGGCAGAGCTTGCCGAAAAACCTGTTTTAAATGACGTTGAAACATTCGCTCAAATACGATTGTGGAAGGATCGATTTTAAATAACTGTATTCGATTTTTACCTCTATATTGTTCACTCCAGATAAAATTATCGGAACTAAAATTCGGTTGTTTTATCTTTAATGGTTCTAATGACATAGATATCTTCAATTTGAATCATTTATACTTTCAAACAACATGACACTATTTGAGCGATTTCTCATTCAAAAAATTGAAAGCGATAGACTTTTAGTCGCTTTTTATCATTAAGAGTGCTCAATCTCAGAGTTATTAAACTTATAAAATATCGCTAGGATTACCCAAAGACGTATGCTTCATTTACGCCCTATTTTTTGCGCCGTTTGTATGTGTATCACTCTATCGGCTTGCCAAACACAGCAAATAAAAGCACCCAAAGACAACGCTGCTGAAACAACCTCCACATCTGATATTTCCAGAACAATCGTTGAGTCTGATACGCTTGCGAGTCCACCGGCAGAAGGGGATTGGGATTGCTCTATCTCAGAATTTGGCGCCCAAAACTATCGACTGAGTGACAATACCGATTTGTGGTCGAGAATTCGTAACGGATATGGTTTTGAAGAGATTGATCACGCCCGAGTTCAAACCTATATAGAATGGTATCAAAAACACCCTACCTACATAGAAAGAGTTGGCGAACGTGGCAGTTTATACCTGCATTACATTGTAGAGCGAATGGAGGAAGAAGGGCTTCCAACGGAATTAGCGCTCTTACCTATTGTTGAAAGCGCGTTCGATCCATTCGCCTATTCCCACGGCAGAGCCGCCGGAATTTGGCAATTTATCCCAAGTACAGGTAAAAGCTACGGATTAGAGCAAAATTGGTGGTACGACGGGCGACGCGATATTGTTGAATCTACCGAAGCTGCCATCAAGTATTTAAAATATCTTAATAAATTTTTTGATGGCAATTGGCTACACTCCCTTGCAGCATACAATTCTGGTGAAGGTACAGTAAAACGCGCGAAACAGCGCAACGAAAAGTTAGGCAAAAGCATCGATTACTGGTCTTTGAGGCTTCCGAACGAAACAGCGGCCTACGTACCGCAACTCATTGCTCTATCTAAAATCGTTGCCGACCCAGAAAAATATGGCCTTGAATTACCAACAATAATAAATGCACCTTATTTTGAAATTGTAGAAGTAGGTTCACAAATCGATTTATCGCAGGCTGCTGAACTCGCAGATATTAGTATTAACGAGTTATACCGAATTAACCCTGGCTACAATCGCTGGGCGACCGATCCTAAAGGACATCACTCACTACTAATACCTGCCGAAAAAATAGCATTGTTTAACGAGAATCTTGCTGCATTACCTCAAGACCAGCGTGTTGGCTGGGAACGTTACACAATTGCCAGCGGTGATTCTTTGATCACAATCGCCAAAAAATTCAACACCGATGTGGCAACATTAAAAGCAACCAACAATTTAAAAAATAACACCATCAGAGCTGGCGACGCATTGATTATTCCTGTGGCTAAATCACCGGCCAATCAATACACACAAAGTCAAAGCCAGCGAATCAGCCGAAAACAAAATACCTCGCCAACCACGAATACTCAAAAAATCGTTTATACAACTCAACAGGGCGACAGTTTTTGGAGTATTGCTAAAAAATATCGTGTAGGTGTTCGTGAGCTTGCCAAATGGAATGGTTTAGCCCCAACCGATCCCTTACAAATTAACCAAAAACTCACCATTTGGTCGAAATCGACGAGCAACATCTCAATTCCACAAACCACATTGGCCGACAATGCTACCGTCAGAAAGGTAAGTTACAAGGTAAAGAAGGGAGACTCTCTAGCGCTAATCGCTCAGAAATTTAATCTAAGTGTTCAGCAAATTAAAAACTGGAACAGCGGCTATGCTGCAAAAAAATATTTACAACCAGGTGATTTGTTAACCTTATTCGTGAATGTGACGAATTTACATTAACTTACTGGCTTGAGTTTGGATGAGATGGTTTGACGATACTGTTAAACCATCTTCAACCAGCGTTAGGACTAGCATCTAAATACAAAAAAAGCCGCATAAGCGGCTTTTTTTATTTGTTATTTATCGATATGTTTTGCTCTATCGATGTTTTACTTTATCGGTAATATCTCACCGATATTCAACATCAGACTCATCAACAATCACTTTTCTAACATTGCTAATGTCGGCATTGCCATAGGCTTGGGCTAACTGTGCATTGACAGCGTTCAGTTCCTGCTCGGAAACCTTGGTTAAGTCCCCTTCTTTAACTTCAAGGAATTGAACTAAAGCAACACCGCCAGATGCCAATTCAACTTTTGAAAACGCAGCGTTTTCAGCGTCAGACTTGGAATAACTAAAAATTTCACTGACTAGATCAGAAGGAAACTCCGTTTGTTGTCGGCTTACTTCCCGAGCTTGAGTCAATGTCAATTCAACACCTTCCAACAAGGTTTGATTGCTTACGGCTTCTGAAAAACTTGTTCCTTTCGCAGATGCCAAAAGCTCATCAGCAACTTCCAATAAACGCTGCTGTGCTTTATCGGCTTTTACCGATTCGGCTACTTGTTCTTTAACTTGTTCCAATGACTTAACAGACTCTGGCGTGTGTTCGATTACACGGATAACCACTGAACGATTATCGCCCAAACTGATAATGTCGCTGGTGCGGCCACTTGCAATTAAGTCTTCATCGAACGCTTGATCTAAAACTTCTGGATTTGCTGCCAATCCCGCTGGAGTTTGGCGATTAAAACGTGCCGAAGTCCACAACTCAACACCCAACTCATCCGCTACAGGTTTAAGATCATTAACATTGTAAGCAATGTCTGCTAATAGCTCAGATTTTTGAACAAAAACCGTTTCCGCTTCAGAGGTTTTAATACGTTGAGCTAATTCAAATCTCAGCTCATCAAAGGTAGGAGCCGCTTTTTCTTGAACATCGGTGAGTTTGATAATGTGAACACCAAACTGTGATTCTACGGGTTCAGAAATTTCGCCCACAGACAAATTCGCCAAAGCAGTTTCGAATGGCTCTACAAAGGTAGAACCAGATGTGTAACCAACGTCACCACCGGAATCCTTTGAGCCAAAGTCTTGTGAGAACTCTTTGGCCAAAGCCGCAAAGTCTTCGCCACTGGCTAGACGCGATTGAATTGACTCTAAGGTTTCTTGGTAATCGTCGGCGCTATTGTCTAACAAGATATGCGACGCGCGACGTTCGGTAGTAGCTTGGTAATTTTTAACTTCTGCATCGTATTCTTGTTTGAGAGCTTCTTCACTGACTTCAATATTAGCAAGGAAATCGTCTGTATTAATCTCAACCGCTTCGATAACTACCGACTCAGGTTCCAAGTAACGATCTTGATGTGATTGGTAGTATTCATCGATCTCAGCATCTGATACTTCAATGGTTGGCAACACCGTATTTATGTCTAAGGTAACAAAATCAAAATCTCGGGTTTGCAAACCTAACTTAGTTAAGGCTTTAACCTCCGAATCTAGCGCGAAATTAGATTGACCAACTGTGGTTGCGTATTGATTCAACACAACCTCATCGGTTAGCAATCCTTTATAAGTTGCAACTGTGTAACCGGCACCTCGTAAGACTTGCTGAAAACGAAGCGTGTCAAACTTACCGTTAACTTGATATTCGGGAGAGGAAAGAATAATTTCATTGAGCTGCTTCTCAGAAGCCGTTAAACCGCTTTTTTCTGCAGCCTGCAACAAAGCTTTTCGCTGAACTAAACTTTCTAAGACAGGTTGACGCAATCTATCGTCACTCAAAAAGTCTGGTGGTAGGTTTTCACCAAACTGCTGAACGAGTTGTCTCTTCTGAAGTTGAAGCGCCTGATCCAATTCATACTGAGTGATGCTCTTACCGTTAACCTCAGCGACTTCTGGCACCACCGACGATTGCGAAAACAAAGAATCAATTCCAAATATCGCGAATGGAATACAAATGAGTCCAACTAGAATAATTGCGACACCACCTTTCAGGTTATCGCGAAATGATTGCAGCATGTTAGTTACCAGATAATTGTTTCGAAACGGCAATTCTAATAAGAATTTTTTTAGCCGTTATGACTTCAGTTTTAGAAAACCGACCTATATAGGAACCGGAAATCTAGTGTTGATTACCAAACGTGTATTGTTACAAAAACCACATGTAAATCAAAATATTCTTTAATAACTTCAGCAAAGTTTCTAGGTATTTAGTGATCTCAACGTAGTTTTTAACGCAATGCGATCCCTGAGCTTAACAATCTGTTCAAAATTTACTCTTCGGAGATTTTAAAAATTGAACTAAAGAATGAGTGTTTATTTTTTTAAATCTAAACATCACTGAAGAAATAAAACGCGAACATTTAAAAATAAAAAGCGCGTGAAAGAAAAATGATTCTAATTTTGAAGGGGGTATAGGTGGAGCAAAATGCTCAATTATGAAATGAAATATTCGCGAGAAAAAATTTTTATACTTTACGTATAATTTAAAAGGTCCTTCTCCCTAATTAAACTAGGAGAAGACAACCTTTAAAAACGGGTGTTTTAAATACCCGCTTAATTAACTATGGGTTTACCGCATCTTTCAATGCTTTACCCGGTTTAAAGCTTGGAATTTTTGCTGCTGCAATTTCGATTGGAGCGCCAGTTTGTGGATTACGGCCGGTACGGGCAGCGCGATCTTTCACAGAGAAAGTACCAAATCCAACGAGCACAACTTGATCGCCGTCTTTCAGAGCAGTTGTAACGGCGTCAACCATCGCGTCTAACGCGCGACCAGCAGCTGCTTTAGGTATATCTGCTGATTCCGCAATGGCTTCGATTAGCTCTGATTTATTCACACTTTACCCCTCTTATATATTGATTAGAGATTGAGTTTAATAATTTTTACTTTAATGTAATTTAGTTTTAAGCCCCGGAACCCGTGGCTCTGAGAGAGCGTTTTATACCAACAGTGCTGTAAAGGGTCAAGGAACACTCACATTAAAACAGTAAAAATCCGTAAAACAAAAAATAAACTCATCATTAGTTTAAAATTTCTACACACAAAGTGACCTTGTTTATAAAATCGAATTTATATTCAAGTGCACCGCGCAAAGAAATCAAATAAATACTTAAAAAAATATTCACGTTTTTAACCGTAAATAAAATTTCAGTGTTGTTTATTATATTGTCTACAAACTATTAGAGAAGAGAGATCATTAGAAATTCAGCATAATAAAATTGAAAGTTAATTACTTAGCGTTTATTTTTAACTTGAATAAACCCTAAAATATAATTGAAAAATACTTTTCTAACTTTCACAAAAAATCTAATGGAATCACTTCATTAATAATATAAGTGACCGAAAATAGTGATCGGCCACTCAAATTAATTAATGTCTGCTTGCAGTTTCAATAGGAGCGTCTTTTTTAGCTCGCTCTTTTTCCTCTAAAGCCCTGTATTCCTCATCTGAGAACGGTTCCGGTAAATGAGTTAGTGCAACCTCAAGTACTTGATCAATCCATTTAACAGGTTTAATAACTAAATCAGCCTTAATGTTATCGGGAATTTCTTTAAGGTCGCGTTCATTATCGGCAGGAATCAACACTGTTTTGATACCACCACGATGCGCCGCCAAGAGCTTCTCTTTTAATCCACCGATCCGTAATACCTCGCCTCTAAGAGTGATCTCTCCTGTCATAGCTACATCAGCACGAACGGGAATGTTGGTGAGAACACTCACAAGTGCAGTACACATTGCGATACCCGCACTTGGGCCATCTTTAGGTGTGGCACCTTCAGGAACGTGAATATGTAAATCAGTATTTTCTGAATAGTTTGGATCTATACCTAACACTTGAGATCGAGATCTAACAACCGTCATTGCAGCTTGAATCGACTCCTGCATGACGTCGCCAAGAGAACCGGTCTTAACCAGGCGCCCTTTTCCTCTTAAAGAAGCTGATTCAATAGTCAAAAGCTCTCCACCAACTTGCGTCCAAGCCAAACCTGTAACCTGGCCAACTTGATTCTCTTGCTCGGCCACGCCGTAGTCGAAGCGCTTCACACCCAAGTAGTTTTCAAGCACATCGCTATCAACCTCGGCCTGAACTTTGGTTTTGTCTTTAACGTGCTGAGTTACAACTTTACGGCAGATTTTGGCGATTTCACGGTCTAAACCACGCACACCAGCTTCGCGAGTGTAATAGCGGATAATATCTCTTAACGCATTTTCCTTGATGGTGATTTCACCTTCGGTCAAGCCGTTACGTTGCACTTGTTTTGGAATTAGATACTTTGTAGAGATATTAACTTTTTCGTCTTCGGTGTAGCCCGGAATTCTTATGACTTCCATACGGTCCAACAGTGGACCAGGAATGTTCATAGAGTTCGACGTACAAACGAACATTACATCTGATAAGTCATAATCAACTTCCAGATAATGATCGTTAAAACTGAAGTTTTGTTCGGGATCTAATACTTCAAGCAAAGCAGATGCAGGATCACCACGATGATCCATACCCATTTTGTCGATCTCATCTAAGAGGAATAATGGATTTTTAACACCTGCTTTAGACATTTTTTGGATTAATTTACCCGGCAACGAACCGATATAGGTACGTCTATGTCCTCGAATTTCAGCCTCGTCTCGAACACCGCCCAAAGCCATACGAACAAACTTACGGTTTGTTGCACGCGCAATAGATTCACCCAGTGAAGTTTTACCAACACCGGGAGGCCCGACCAAACACAAAACTGGCCCCTTAATCTTGCGAACACGTTTCTGAACGGCCAGATATTCCAAAATACGAGTTTTAACTTCTTCAAGACCATAATGATCTTGCTCTAAAATTTCTTCGGCACGCGCCAAATCATTACGAACTTTGCTCTTTTTAGTCCAAGGTACATTCAACATCCAGTCGATATAAGAACGCACCACCGAAGCTTCGGCAGACATAGGAGACATCATCTTCAACTTGTTCAATTCAGCACGAGATTTTTTCTCAGCTTCCTCCGGCATCCCGGCATCGGCAATCTTTTGCTCAAGATCTTCAAGCTCATTTGGCTCGTCACCAAGATCACCCAACTCACGCTGAATGGCCTTCATTTGCTCGTTTAGGTAATACTCACGTTGACTCTTTTCCATTTGCTTTTTAACGCGACCACGAATGCGTTTTTCGACTTGGAAAAGATCAATTTCAGCCTCAATAAGTCCTAGAATGTGCTCAAGGCGCTCTCGAACATTGACCATCTCAAGAATTTCTTGTTTTTGCGGAAGCTCAAGAGACATGTGAGCAACTATGGTATCTGCCAAGCGACCTGGCTCATCGATGCCCGACAAAGAGGTCATCACCTCAGACGGTACTTTCTTACTGAGATTCACATATTGCTCAAACTGACTGAGTGCCGTCTTTACCAAAACCTCGCCTTCACGGGCGGGTATCTCTTCGGGTTCAAGCAACTCGATGTGCGCTTTGTAAAAATTCCCCTCGCTATCAATTGAGGTAACGCGCGCACGCTCACCGCCCTCAACTAGCACTTTAACTGTGCCATCGGGAAGCTTTAGCAACTGTAATACCGAAGAAACAGTACCAATTTCATACAACCGATCTGGACTTGGATCGTCATCAGATGCATTTTTTTGAGCCAGCAACAATACCTGCTTGTCAGTTGCCATCGCTTGCTCTAGAGCTTCTATAGATTTCTCTCTACCGACAAACAAAGGGATTACCATGTGCGGGTAGATAACCACGTCTCGAAGTGGCAATAAAGGTAGTCCGGCGTTTGTACTTTCGAAACCTTCTGAAGACATATTAATCATTGCCTCGATAAAAATAAGTGTAATTTCATTTCAATCTAGTAAATGTTGGGAGTCTTTTACTAATTGCAACCGTAACACAGCCGTAAATACGAATTTAATATCCGTTAACCACAAACACACTACCGAAAATCCCCGCATTTGGGTATCCGACCAAAGCAACCATGGCTAAACAGGAAACAGAAATTGCGTCTGACAAGGTCAGCGTGAGGCATGTAATCGGAAAGAGTGGAGCATCAAATGCAAAACAGGCGATGTTTTAACATCGCCTGTTTACGGGTCAATCTTCAGAACTCGCTTTACTTGCTTTAGAAGTGTTGCTTGCGTATACCAAAAGTGGCTCGGACTCACCTTTGATTACACTTTCATCAACAACTACCTTAACAACATTTTCTGACGATGGAATTTCATACATTGTGTCTAGTAGAACATTTTCCATAATGGAACGAAGACCACGAGCACCGGTTTTTCTATCCATTGCTTTTTGCGCAACTGCGTCTAAAGCTTCTGGACGAAAATCGATCTCGACACCTTCCATACTGAATAGCTTGGCGTACTGTTTAGTAAGTGCATTTTTAGGTTCTGTAAGAATTTGAACCAATGCTTCTTTGCTCAATTCTTCTAAAGTAGCAATTACCGGTAGTCGACCAACAAATTCAGGAATTAATCCATACTTGACTAAATCTTCGGCTTCTAGCTCCTTAAGGGCTTCACCGAAGTTTTTCTTGTCATTGTTACTCTTAACTTCTGCACCAAAACCAATACCACCCTTTTCAGAGCGATCAAGAATGATTTTATCTAAGCCAGCAAAAGCGCCGCCACAAATAAAGAGAATGTTAGAAGTATCAACTTGCAAAAATTCTTGCTGAGGGTGTTTACGACCACCTTGAGGTGGTACCGAAGCCACAGTGCCTTCAATTAGTTTTAAGAGCGCCTGCTGTACACCTTCACCAGAAACATCTCGTGTAATCGATGGATTGTCAGACTTTCGAGATATCTTATCAATTTCATCAATATAGACGATGCCTTGCTGAGCGCGATCTACATCGTAATCACACTTCTGCAAAAGCTTTTGAATAATATTCTCGACGTCTTCACCAACATAACCGGCTTCAGTTAAAGTCGTAGCATCTGCAATGGTAAACGGAACATTCAAAAGCCTAGCCAAAGTCTCAGCCAGCAGAGTTTTACCACTACCTGTCGGACCGACAAGTAAGATATTACTCTTGCCTAATTCGACATCGTCTTTTGACTTTTTGCTATCATTGCCAATTCGAAGACGCTTGTAATGATTGTATACCGCTACCGACAACACACGTTTCGCACGACGTTGTCCGATGACATACTGATCTAGGGTTTTAGCAATTTCTTCAGGAGTTGGAAGCTTGTCCTGGTTACCTTCAGAATTGTTGTCTTGAATCTCTTCACGAATGATGTCGTTACATAAATCGACGCATTCATCGCAGATAAAGACTGATGGGCCTGCGATAAGCTTACGTACTTCATGCTGACTTTTACCGCAGAATGAACAGTATAAAAGCTTGCCGTTTTGGTTGTCTTTATCGTTACCGTGATCGGACATTAAATCACTCCATTTTTGAGCCAATGACTAGAAGATGCTAGCTTTGGACTCGTTTTGCAAGTCTTTGAAGAAAAAAATCTAACAAAGGCACTTGGCCAGCCTCCTTTGTTGGATGAAATAAATCATCGGCATACAAAAGAATTATTTAACAACTTATAAGACTAAATAATAAGACCATTCATCTAGTTTATATTTTATCCAAACATGATGAATCAGACCTTATCGACTTTTTATGTTGGCTGACCTTTATAAAGTTATTATAGATTGAAATTAGACCTTCGCACCGACTTAGGTAGGAACGCGATTCGACAGTACTTTATCAACCAATCCATATTCCGCAGACTGGGCAGCACTCATGAAGTTATCGCGCTCAGTATCTGTTTCAATTTTCGAAACGGATTGACCGGTATGATGAGCCATTAGTTCATTTAAACGAGAACGTATTTTCAAAATTTCTTGAGCTTGAATATGAATATCAGATGCCTGACCTTGAGCACCGCCACTAGGCTGATGAATCATGGTACGAGCATTAGGCAAACAATAGCGTTTACCTTTAGCACCTGCCGTCAATAAGAACGCTCCCATGCTGCACGCTTGCCCGATACACATTGTACTAACATCAGGTTTAATAAACTGCATGGTGTCGTAGATTGATAGACCTGCGGTAACGGAACCTCCAGGGCTATTGATGTATAAATGGATGTCTTTGTCGGGATTTTCAGCTTCTAAAAACAAAAGCTGGGCCACAACTAAATTGGCCATATGATCTTCAACTTGACCCACAAGGAAAATAATTCTCTCTTTTAATAGTCGAGAATAAATATCGAAAGAACGCTCACCTCTCGCAGTTTGTTCAATCACCATTGGAATCAAACCGGAGTTAACGTACATGGAATTAGGATTAATAATATCGGACATATTTATACTCTAATTGCAAAACTTAGAAACAGGATACACCACAGAAAACGACCTGAAAGCCAATAAACTAGGGGCGAGCCTGCATAGCCTCAGTCGTCAGCTTAACCCGAGTTCAAAGGATATGCCAGTGAAGTATTAACGAATAATGACAAAAAACGCCACTAATTAGTGGCGTTTTAGGAAGATAGGCGCACACATTTTGTTAGCTTACAAATAATGTGCGGCAAAGCTTACAAAGACTGGAAATTACACAGAAGCCGGTTTAATGACATCTTCATAATTGCTTTCGACTTCAGAAATTGTCGATTTAGACAATACAAAATCAACAACCTGATCTTCTAGAACAACTGATTCGATACCAGCTAATAATTGCTGATTACCGTAGTAGTAGTTAACAACTTCTTCGGGCTCTTGATAAGTAGAGGCGATTTCATCAACCATTTCTCTAACTTTATCAGCGTCGACTTTAATTTCTTGTTGCTTAACAATTTCGCTAACAATCAAACCAAGAGAAACACGGCGTTTTGCTTGCTCTTCAAACATGGTATCTGGAAGCAAAGAACGCAAATCTAGATTCTGAGCACGACCACCAAACTGCTGAGCCGTTTGTTGACGCAAAACATCGATCTCACCAGCAACCAAAGCTTTTGGCAACGCAACTTCATGAGCTTCGATAAGCTTATCCATCACTTGAGTCTTTAGTTTGTTTTTGCCAGCGTTCTTCAGCTCGCGCTCCATATTAGCTTTTACTTCTTCACGGAATGCGGCTTCATCTTCGACTTCTGTACCAAAAGCTTTGAAAAAGTCTGCATTAAGCTCAGGCAATTCTTGTTCGCTCACCGAATTAACAGTGATTTTGAACTCAACAGCAGCGCCTTTTAGCTCTTCTGAATGATAATCTTCTGGGAAAGTTAAAGGGATAGCCTTCTCTTCGCCGGCAGATAAGCCGATGATGCCATCTTCAAAACCAGGGATCATTCGACCAGAACCCAATACTAGGTCTTGACCTTTAGCACTACCACCTTGGAATTCTTCGCCGTCTTTGGTGCCAACGAAATCAATATTTACCTTGTCTTCTGTTTGCGCAGCGCGTTCAACAGATTTCCAAGTAGCTTGTTGCTTGCGCAGAATATCGATCATTTTATCGAGATCTGCGTCAGTTACTTGCGCATTAAGCTTCTCAATTTCGAAGCCCTCAATGCTGTTTAAAGTAACTTCTGGATAAACTTCAAACGTTGCAACGTACTGAAAACCTTCACCATCTTTGATTTCAAGAGGTTCGATCGAAGGCTGTCCAGCTGGTTTAATTTCGTTTTCTTGAACGGCTTTCGGGAAAGTTTGGTTAATTAAGTCGCCCATAACTTCTTGACGAACACCCAAACCAAAGCGTTGCTTAACAACTTTTAGAGGAACCTTACCTTTACGAAACCCGTTTAGACGTATGGTTTTAGCGGCTTCAGCAAGTCGCTTTTCAACTTCGCCATCAAACTGCTCTGCGGGAATACCCACAGTCATTTTACGCTCTAATCCTTCGGTGGTTTCGATTGAGACCTGCATGTTGATCCTCTAGCTATATAAACTTAATACCCTGTATCGCCAGCTACGACGTATGTCATGCACGATAAGGAAAAAGGAGAAAAGTGGTTTTCAAAATATGAAAAAGCGCAAGCTGACGGAATCAACCTGCGCATAAAATTCAATGTGGTGCGGACGGAGAGACTCGAACTCTCACACCTCGCGGCACCAGAACCTAAACCTGGCGTGTCTACCAATTTCACCACGTCCGCATTGAAAAAGCTTTTTCCTAAGCTTGGAAGAACTTTACCTAAGTTTTTGATTTTATTCAATAAAATCTTTTTTCTTAAGTGCTCTACCGGAAAAGCGGAGCGCATTGTGCCATAGGATTTTCAGGTCAGCAACACAAAAATTAAAAATTACATTAAATTTGTAGATTTTCTTAAAAACTGCACTAAGGGCAATCAAAAAGAATATTTTTTACTCGAAAAATTAGTAACTTACGGGCATTACGAGGCTCTGGACATGGTACAAATACACCCTTTAAAACCAACATTTCGTATTCGATAAGGCTGCATGGCATAGATGTAATACCCATCACCAACCGACAAAACCTTTACCTGACCCGCAACAGCAACTTCCAACTCCCCTTCGAAGACTAATCCAGCGATGTCTTTCGTTGAACGAAGCATATCTTCACCGGTATCACTACCTGGCGGATAAAATTGCCAAAAAAGAGAAACCGTGCGTCGTTTGTCATTACCGACTAAGCGCGCTTGAATAAATCCATCGCCCTGATCGGGTAATTCGGAGGACGAATAAAAGGGATTATGTGAAGAATGCAGATCTAAACTGAAAAAATCCGCTAAGGAAATTGGCACGCCATCGAGCACTTTTTTAAGGGAGGACACCGAAGGACTGATACGCCCCTGCTCCATTTGCGAAATTGCACTGTTAGCGACACCGGCACGACGGGCCAGCTCTCGCTGTGACCAGCCGTTGAGCTTACGCAACCATTGTATGCGTTCTCCGATCTCAAGCACGCACCACTCCAATTCGGTAAAGGCATCTTGCAATACTTAGATGATTTCTAACCATCTATCTAAGACAAAAGCCTCTAGATAAATTTTCGAACTAAACGAACCGATAATGTACCGAGAAAATAATTTCTTACTAAAGATAAATAGTTAATAAGAGATTTATAATTTAAACAGAAAATGCAATAAGCAAAGAGATATGCAACTCACCAGGCGGGATGCATCTGATACGCAATAATTTTGCGACAGCAACGACATTGAATTCTTAACTGAACAATACAAAAGACAGCTTTGTAATCTGGCTCTTCGCCTTCCTTTTAATTACCAGAAGTTTTTGTGTTTTACGTTGATGATATAAATTCTGGGGGTGGTATAACTTTCTTGGTTTACATTTTTACATCACAATGTCGGATCAAGTTCTTAGCGTTAACAGTTATGATTCAGCGTATATATTTTGTTCTTTGTGATGAGATGCTTGCGTCCAGCGCCACTTTACCCATGGAAATGCTCAATGCTGGAGAAAGCATTGCACGCTCGAAAAATCGAAGATCAGCACGGCTAGAAATACAAACAATTGCTCAGGATGCAACCCCCATTAAAACCCGTGCGGGCATACCTTTAACACCATACACAGTATTCGACGCACAACCAGAAGCCAACATTATCTTTCTACCTGCTCTCTGGCGAAATCCACGATTACGTTTACGAGAAAACCCTTCCATCTATTCTTGGTTAACGCAACAGGTACAAAATGGCGCCATTGTAAGCGCAGTCGGAACCGGGGTGTGCTTCTTGGCGGAATCCGGCCTACTTGATGGTAAAGCGGCCACAACTCATTGGCATTACTTCGATCAATTCCAAAAGTACTATCCGCGAGTCGATTTAAAACGCCAGTATTTCATTACCCAATCAGGAAACCTATTCTGCGCCGCCAGCGTAAACGCCCTCGCCGACCTGACCGTGCATTTTATTCAAAGAATCTACAACCAAGAAATTGCCAATCATGTTGAGCGCCATTTTTCCCATGAAATTCGTAGATCGTATGAAGAACGCGGTTATTTCGATGGCAAGATAAATCAACATCCCGATGAGGATATTGTGCAAGCACAAATGTGGTTACACGATAACTATGGAAAAGATATTCGACTCAGTGAAGTGGCAGAGCGATTTGAAATGAGCGTAAGATCATTTAATCGTCGATTTAAAATCGCCACTAACAAATCACCCCTACAGTATTTGCAGGAAATCAGAATCACGGTCGCCAAAGATTTACTTCAAACCAGTAATCTCACCATTCACGAAATTGCCTATAAAGTTGGCTATTCCGATATGGGTCACTTTGTGGGTTTATTTAAAAAGCTACTTGCTACCACACCCAGCGAATACAGAACCACCGTACGCGCCAAATTATTCAGTGCCGATCAGCACTCGTAATTTGCGCACTATTTTTTTGTCAGTACAACAACATCCGCAGCAACAAATTCAAGCTCAGCTCGCCAAAAGTTGGCGATCCACTGCAATGTCTTTTCGTGAAAATAGGTGATGTGAGTGGGATCATTTTTGTAATGCCACGACTTAAATCGTTCAAGATCCAACCAACGCTTGGTCATAATCACCAAAAAACCACCCACTTTCAAAGTATTAAACAGTGTATCTAGTATTAACGCTGGATCAGCCAAGTGCTCTACGACTTCTGTGGTTACAATAAAATCAAACCTATTATCCAAAATCGTGTTATTTGGATAATAAAATTTATCGAAAAGCTCGACGGTGTGCCCATACTCAGAAAGGATTTTGGCCAGCATTGGTGCCGGACCACAGCCAAAATCTAAGCCGTAAGACTTTTGCTGTAAGCGGCCAAGAAGTGGCTCCGCTGCGCGGGTAAGAAATTGACGATAGCCGACATCGGTCAATGAATTTTCGTGTTTATCGTATTCTTCTCGCTCTTGATTGTCCGTCAAATGGAATTCTTTCGGCACATGAACCAGGCTACAAATCGCACAAATAAAGTAACTCCTCCGCTTATCTTGATGAAATAACGAGCAAACCGCGCCACATAATGGGCAAATCTGAACCAACATTTAATCTTTCTCTTAGCCTTGACTGCCTTAGTGAACCCATTCTGATGTTAACACCGCACCAGTATTGATAAGGCGATTACCAATTTCGTCATAATTTCAACCAGTTACGATTATGGAGAATGAAATCTCGCTTCTGTGTTACCGATAGTTCGAACTCGATTAGAGTCTCCTATACTGAACAAAACCATTTATCAGAAAAATTTGACCAGTAATGCCCTGTTCAGCGTAAACTTTCTAAACTAATGAGTGTGATCTTGTTATCACTTTACAGCCCTACCTTGATCATTTGCGGTAGTGATTTACGATTTTCACGGTTGAATTGAGGAAACGATTTTGAACAATCACCAAACACAATCCAAACGTTCATCGTTTCTTACGCTTATCGTCACAGCTGTTTTCACATTGTCATCATTAGAAGGACACTCAGCGCTGAGTCCATCCTTTGAAGCGGATCGCCTGTTGATTGAAGCTGAAGATTTAATCAGTCAGAGTCAATTTTCGAAGGCAAAAGAATCTTTATCCCGCTCGCTCTCTTTAAGAACTGATCCACCACCACGATTTTATTTCTTGCAAGGACGTGTTTACGCTGCTCTAAACGAACCTCATAAAGCATTATCATCTTACGAATCTTACATAGAGCACGCAGGACGAAGCGCACCGGAGTATTTTGAAACCTTACGATTAATCACCAAACTGCGCGAGCAAACGCAGGGGCCCTCAAAAACAGTAGCCGACGATAGTCTTAAAGCCAGCACCGCTAAGATTAAATGGTCAAACGATCTCGATGTTGTGGACGATTATTATCAGTATCTGGAATTTTTGTATCAAACCGACGACACCGTAAAAGCCGTTACACAGCACATCAATAATCTTCTCGAATTTTACGGCTACGGTGAAACCTCAGTAGTTGCCTCAAATAAGCTCGAAGGAGCTCATCGCCACAAAATTAGCGTAAAGCTGCCTGATACTGTCATCACAACGACTCAGAATTTGGCAAACACTAAAAGATTAACCACAAATCAGCGATTTTCTGTGTACGGAGTTGATCCATATTTGCGTTATGAGTGTGGACTCGAAAATGCCAGTTGCCAATTGCTTAACCCCACCGATGGTAGCACTTGGCTAGAAATTATCGATAATCAACCGGCAGCAGAGGAATTATCGCGAGCAATATCGTCTTTGGTACGGTTATTACAAAAACAATCATAAGACAGACTTTGCATTTTTGAGGGATAAAATGATTCAGCTCTCTAAATAAATATTCCATCGGATTGCATGGAATGCAGAAATCATCAAAAGCATTGAACCGAACTCAGACACTTTTACGTATAATGGCGCTTTGATAACACGCAACCAAGCTAAGCATTAAAAGGCTTAGTGCTCACGACCTCGAACGTTGATAAGTTGAAAGCGCATGAAATACCAAAATACAAAAAATTTTAATCATCAACACAACGAGAAAATTGGTGTACTCATTACCAATTTAGGCACTCCAGACGCACCAACACCCTCTAAGCTAAAAACCTATTTAAAGGAATTTCTGTCTGATCCACGAGTTGTCGAAATCCCAAGGTTGATATGGTGGTTTATCTTAAATGGAATTATTTTAAACGTGAGACCTAAAAAGTCGGCTCATGCTTACGCATCGGTTTGGACAGAAGAAGGCTCGCCATTGATGACCATTACTAAGGCGCAGCACCGCGCGCTCAGTGAGATGCTGGACGAGAATCTGGTGGTTGAATTTGCCATGCGCTACGGCAATCCGTCTATCACATCTGTGATTCAAAAAATGTCGGAAGCCGGTGTTAGAAAATTAGTCGTATTACCGCTCTACCCTCAATACTGCGCCGCCACTACTGCATCAACCTTTGATGCCATCGCGCAAGATTTTACCCAACGCCGCTGGCTACCGGAACTGCGCTTTATTACACATTACCATGATCATCCTTTGTACATAAAAGCCTGCGCTGAAAAAATTAAAAAACATTGGCAGATACACGAACGAGCCGAAAAAATCGTTTTTTCGTATCATGGTGTGCCTAAACATTATTTGGATAATGGCGATCCTTATTTTTGTGAATGCCATAAAACCACCCGACTCATTGCCCAAGCGCTAAATCTCCAAGACGGTGATTATCTAACAACGTTCCAATCTCGATTTGGTAGAGAAGAATGGTTGCAGCCTTATACCGATGAAACCATGAAGTCGTTACCATCCAAAGGTACCAAATCTGTTCAAGTATTTTGTCCGGGATTTTCCGCTGACTGTCTGGAAACCATCGAAGAAATTAACGTTGAAAATAAAGGCTATTTTATTGCCAACGGCGGTGAGCGCTTTGAATACATAACGGCATTAAATGATGAACCCGAGCATATTCAAGCACTGGCTCAAATTGTTAATGACAACCTTAAGGGTTGGGCGATTGCAAACGAAGATCGACAACAGCAAAGCCAACGAGCAAAAGTACTCGGTGCAACGTTTTAATACTCAGATTTTCATCAAAAGGTAAATAATGCCATGAGCACAAACACAAAAGCTTTATTGGTTATGGCGCATGGCAGCCGCGCGCAAAAAGCTAACGATGAATTTAAAACCATTGTTAACCAATTATCTGAGTATGTAAGTGGCTACAAAATCGTAGAACCTATTTTCTTAGAACTTTGCGATCCTTCTATGCTGGATGCAGTGGAGGTGCTTTATGAAAATGGCATTGAAAATATAGATATCTACCCGATGTTTTTTAATCAAGGAAAGCACGTTGGCGTAGATATTCCCGCACAAATACAAGAATGCTTAACGGCTTACCCAAATTGCACGATTACGCAATTAGACTATTTTGGATCGAACAGCGAATTTGCGAAAATAATGGCCAAACACATCGAGTCACAGGGTTAATTACGCCTTATTTGGTAAATAATGGCTAAGAATTAATTGACGTTAATCATTAATCTAAAAGAATAGTAACCCGCATACATTCGCTTTTTTTGAGTGTATGCGAAAAACCACTTAAGGAATCTTTGATTAATTTTTCGATTATTAGATCAGAGATTTAATAGAAGAGTAGGAAACGAAACAGCGATTTTTAATTTTTTCACGATTTCAATCACTTACGCATCTAGAAATTGACGGCACATCCTTGTACCACAAGAAACTCTAGATGAATCAGGGTTTCCTTAAAGCATGTCTTTGTAGAGATTCGACATTTCCAAACTTATTGGATTTTCAAATCCGGGAACGCGGATGCTTGTGGTGGTCATTTCAATCTTACCTTCTTCAATAACACCTTCACCAAACTGATAAATTACCTGTAAATCTCCGGCTAAAGCGCTTTGATCGTATTCGTTTGCGCGTGTTACGGTAGCGTCTAGCTTAGAAAAATACTGATCTAAAACGTCGGAACCCCAGCGCTTTTCGAGCATTTGCAGAGTTTTTTCTGGCGATACTAAAATACCAGTAGCGTTGGCGCCCCCAAAACCTTTCGAGTTGATAAAAGCCAAATCAAGATTATGTTCGACTTTAATGTCATCCAAGAAAATATTTAAATGACTTCGTGCAACATCGTCGGCAATATTATCCGCGGTGCGAATTCCGGGCAGAACTTTATATTTAAACATACCCAAAGCCGCATTCACTTGATCACCGCTGGCAGGCGCCAAGGAATGGCCCAAAAACGCTTTAATGGCAATGGTTGGCCAATTTTCTATGCCGAACGTCTTAGCGACTTCGTCAAATAAAACAGATTCGGTTTCTCTATTCTTAGGTGTGCTAGATCCGTGAGCCAATAAAATACTCGACTGAACTGACTCCTTGCCAAACATAGATTGAGCACTGGCCACAGCCCGAGCCATAGTCAAATAGTTACCGGCGCCGGGAGCAGAAATAGACTTTTTATAACCGTCTGAATTTAAGAATACCCCGGCAACAGAACCGTGAATTTGCGCACCCAGCTCAAGAGCTAATTCGTCATCCATTAACACCGTAAATTGGCTAGATTCAGCAATCGTAAAACCGCAGTTATCAGAAAATGGACGACTGGAGCGACTGTGGTCAACCTCATCAACATTGTATAAACGCTTTTGAGCGTCTTCAGTTGCTAAAGCACCCATGGTTGCGTAACCGTCGATAATTTCACTGGTTACCGGCGCTTCACAACCACCAACAATTACCACACGCTTACGACCGCTACGAATTTCTTCTATAGCAGTGTTCATATTATACAAAAAGCTTGCGCAAGCCCCGGTAATAGAAGCCGAACTACCCACGCTACCAATAACATAGGCGTTGATAAAATCGGTAGTCATTGAGTTGAGGCCCAAAATTAAATTTTTGGTCGACACGCGCGAGCCAAGTAATCGAGACTGCAACATTCCGCCTGCGCCGTGCTCATCAAGCTGCGCCATAATATTACTGGCATAAACACCGATTTCATCGGGAGAAACTGCTTTCAATATATCTTGCCAATCTATCCCCACCGAACGAATGGCGTCAGACGCACCCAACACCGCCATTTGCAGCGCACGAGGGTGAAAGTGGGAATTATAATGGCTGGAGATATCGAATCCTTTTGGCAACTGTCCCGCAGATTTAACCGGAAAATCACGATAGCTATCGACTTTAATGTTGCTCAAAGAACTGATGGCGATGGTGGTAGTTTTGCCGTCTTCGGCAATAATTTCCCAACCTTCGGGTAATGGCTCTGGTAAATCGCGAGTACGGACTTTAAATTCGATCGCTTCACCAGTTGCCGAATCTAAAGTGGTTTTTTTGTGCCATTTGACGTTATCAACATCGAAATACACGTCTTTATCAATACGACGAATTAAAGTGTTCGCGAGTACATCTGTCTCTAATAACCCAACGGTTTGCTCTAACGACAAACCCGACTGTTCACCAACGATGTAACCATTTTCGCTTTTTTTGGCATAACCCATTAACACAGCTAAACCAGCAATTGTCTTGTTGCGCTCTGTCGAATCGATACTATCGATTACTAAACGTTTATAACCGTGATGAAAAGATGTACGACCAGCGGCGTTATAGCCGCCAAAACCAACAATTACAGGTAAACGTGCAGACAAAGTCATGGTAATTCCAAAGAAGGTCAGAGCTAGATCAATTATAGCGTGCAGTCTAGTGCGCCAAGAAAGGATACTAAACGGGTTTTATGGTCATAAATGTTGGCATTTCAGCCAAAACATGCACCATTTGGATTACTTCGCAGAATCACGAATAATAAATAACCACTTCGAATAATCAATCTTCAAAAAAGCGCAATATCTTGTCACGTTCCCACATAGCATCTTGGTAACCAAGATCCATCAGAGTTTTCGTGAATTTATTAGAAAATAAAAGATAACTGGCCAAACCGGCTCCACCACCTTTTGCGGTAGCGCCAGACGATGCCAAGATTGCTTTCAAAGGTTTAGGAAGATAACGGACATGACGACCGGCGATTCGATCTACGTCTTTGGTGGGGGAAATTGAAATCGATTCTATTTTTCGCGCTTTAGGATGACCCACCCTAAGCGGCGCTGGAATCAAATTAATTAAGTCGTTGACGTGCTCTAAATGCTCTAGATCGGCATCCATAGAATCCAAAAAAGCGGAATCTAACAAATGCCCAAACATTTGCCCCATAGAAGGAGAATGTTTAGCCATATGCCGTTTGTTCCAGTGTTCAGGATTTCGGCTATCGCTCACACCCACAATGAATATTTTATCGGCGCCTAATTGCAACGCGGTACTCAATGGCGATAACTGTCGAACAGCACCATCGCCGTAATATTCATCATTAATTTTTACGCTTGGAAAAACTCCGGGAATCGCAGAAGACGCCAAAAGGTGATCAATGGATAGTTCCGTAGACAACCCTAAACGATTATAACGGCGCCAATTGCGAATGGATGAATGTCCCTGAAAGAAACTAATGGATTCACCGGTACTGTAGGCCATGGCAGTTACAGCAACAGCGTGAAGTTTTCCAGATTCAATAGAAGGTTTTAGGTTTGAAAAATTAATATGACTTTGCAGCAGAGTTTTCAGCGGGGAATTGTCGAGTAAGGCTATGGAGTCAGACTTAGCGATACCCTGATTAAAAAACGCTCCGGTAAGACGTTTTACGCCCAAAGCAATATCTTTCCAGCCAGCTTTTACGACATTTTCAACGTGTAGGTTATCCCAAATAGTCACCAAATCAGCAATGGCGTTATCGAAGGTACTTAAATGCGATGCCAAGGCCAGCGCATTAATTGCTCCAGCCGATGTACCGCAAATAATGGGAAAAGGAGAAGTTTCAGACTTGCCAATAATGTCATTAACGGCATTTAACACACCAACCTGATAGGCGGCTCTAGCACCGCCACCAGATAAAACTAACGCTCGGGACATTCAATCACTTTTAATGGTTAATTAATGAGGACTTTTAGAAGCCCCTGATTAACTCTTCCTGAATTTAACCAGAAGGCAAAAATTGCTAATGAGCCTAACGAAAAAGGCCCGTTAAGCAAAGAAAAAACTGGAAAAGAAAATAACCGAATACTTATAAATTTCGAAAATAAAACCGGTTATTCGTTACTCGAATTTTTAAGTTTTCGAAGCAGTAACACTAATAATCCAGTGAGAGCAGCAATTATTAAAATCAACAGTAAAAACAGTACGCAAATTAGAAAAAAATTACGTATGGCGTAAGCCGGTACTCCCCACCCCCACACAGCCAGTCCTAGAAAAGACGCTAGAGCGAACACACCAACAAGTGTTGTTGTTGTACGTTTGAACTTACGCTTAAAAATAAACAAATATCACCTACTTTACATATCACGAATAATGAGTGTGCTTAGAATGCATCTTCACGGGACCATTCACATTGCACTTGCATATCCCCAGAGCCCGGCGTGTGAAAATCGCCACTGGTCTCCCACGTAAAAGTATGGCTGCCAGAGAGCACAGTTTCCAGATGAACCTTTGCAGAAACCCAATACATTTTAGAAAGCAGCTGCTCAAATTGCGCAATCCAACTTTGCCATTCGTATTCAATACCGCGATAAGATGCGCCAAAATGAAAAACTTCGTTATTAACGGTGTCTAATTCTGGTGATGGCTGTGGTAACGAAAACATCTCCCGAGCCAAAAACTGCCACTCATCTTGTGAAGGCAGCTCCAACATGGCCTTGCGATTTATTTCTCGTCGCTCGGCGTCCAAGCGCTTGGAGTCGATAATACATCCGTAAACTAAAGATTCGAATTCCACCCAATATTCTCTCGTTGATAATCGTTAGAGGATTGTAGATTTGCTTAAAACTCACCCAAAACGTTACATAATCAAAGGTTAAAAAATCCACCAACCCTTACTACTTAACCGTTTTTCACAACGTTGCAACTGCGTCGTATATCGACTAGCACGATCAGCAACTTTACGAGCCGTTGCTTTTAGCCAATCTTTACTCGCATAGGTTTTGCGGTTAAAACCGCCATGCCCTTCGTGATACGCCAAATACAAACCGTAAGTATTAGAGAGATTAATATTACTGAGTTTTTGGCTTTGTTTGTTGTACCAACCGACAAAATCGATGGCATCATCAAAATCGTGTCGGTCTGCACCCGACCGACCCGATGATTTTTTGTACCATTTCCAAGTATCGTCTTTTACTTGGGCGTAGCCATAGGCATCACTGGGCCTAGCACCGGGAAAAATCCACAAGAACTTCTTCCGCTTTGGCCGAGCCTTGGCAACAAAGCCAGACTCCTGATACATAATTGCCATCATTGTTGGTATGGACGAACCCCAGCGCTTTTCAGCCTTTTTGGCATCGTCATACCAACCGCGCTTCTCATCAAAAATATCGCAGATGTTTTCGGTATGTTTAGGCGGTGATGAAGTACACGCAGCAAGTGCAATGCACAAGGTAACCACCGCAAAAACTCTAATCGTGATAAATAGGTTGCTTAATTTTCGATACACCCGCAGCTCTCAGATTGATTTAGTCCATTTAATAATTTACATCGCCTAAATGAGCCCTTGAACTCAATAATGTTATTACACCAAAAGCGTAAGAGATTTTAAACGTTTATACCAAAACCACGCAAAAGATCGACAAAGGCCTGTTCATCAATAACCTCAACACCTAGCTCCTGTGCCTTGGTTAATTTTGATCCAGCACCGGGACCGGTAACAACGCATTGGGTCTTTTTAGAAACACTGCCCGCTACCTTAGCACCGAGTTCTTGCAAAAAGGCCTTGGCTTCATCGCGACTAAAACGCTCAAGTGTTCCGGTGACCACATAGGTTTGACCGGCAAGGGGCAACTCTGCCACCTCTTTAACGGCTAGGTTTTCCCAACTAACACCGGCTTCTTTTAATGCCTCGACGAGTTGTTGGTGCTCGGCTCGACAAAACCATTCGTGAATAAAGTGCGCTACCACAGGACCAACATCGTTGATGGTTTGCAATTGTTCCGTATCCGCTGCAGCAATAGCCTCTAAGCTACCCAGTGATTGCGCTAGAGTTCTAGCGGTAGCCTCACCCACCTCTCGAATACCCAGTGCGTAGATAAACCGGGGTAACGTAGTTTGCTTACTGTTTTCGATACCATCCAACAGATTCTGAGCAGATTTTTGCCCCATTCGCTCAAGGTTAGAAACGGCTTCCAGATCCAATGAGTACAAATCCACCACCGAATCAATCAGTTGCTCATCTACGAGTTGCTCAACCAACTTGTCGCCCAGGCCTTCAATATCCATAGCTTTACGCGATGCATAGTGTTTAATAGCCTCTTTGCGCTGAGCCTGGCAGGTTAAGCCACCGGTGCAACGCGCTACCGCCTCTCCGGCAACGGTTTCTACCGGTGAGCCGCACACAGGACAATCGTCTGGAAAGACAATTTCGCGGGCATCTTCTGGGCGGCGTTCTAGGACCACCGAGACCACCTGTGGAATTACATCACCAGCGCGACGAATAACAACACTGTCGCCAACACGAACACCTAAGCGTTCGATTTCATCACGATTATGCAAGGTTGCATTTGAAACAGTAACACCACCGACAAAAACCGGTTCTAAACGCGCGACCGGTGTCACAGCACCTGTGCGCCCTACTTGAAATTCAACATCAACCAGCTTGGTAACCTGCTCTTGGGCGGGAAACTTATAAGCAATCGCCCAGCGTGGCGCACGTGAGACAAACCCCAACTCCCGCTGTAGCTCTAGATCGTTCACTTTAAAAACAATACCGTCGATATCGTACGCAAGGCCGTCACGCAGCTCACCCAGTTTTTGGTGATAGCTCAGACATTCTTCAATCGATTTCGCCGTAGCCATGTGCTTATTGATTTTGAAACCCCAACCATTGAGCTGCTGCAAAACCTCGGTATGCGTGGTCGCCATATCGCCACCCTCCACTAAACCTACGCTGTAAGCGCACAGCTCCAGAGGACGTTTCGCGGTAATACGGCTATCAAGCATACGTAAACTACCGGCAGCGGCATTACGTGGATTCACAAACACCTTGCTACCGTCCAGCCGTGCTTGTTGGTTGAGTTTTTCAAAGCCATCTTTAGGCATATAGATTTCGCCGCGAACCTCTAGAACCTCTGGATAACCGTTACCGCGCAGCTTTAAGGGAACGGTTCCAATAGTGCGAACGTTCTGAGTAATGTCCTCACCGTTTTGACCATCGCCACGAGTTGCACCACGCTCTAGCACACCATTTCGATAAATCAGGCTGATGGCCAAACCATCCAGTTTGGGTTCACAGGCGTATTCGATATCGACGTTCGATTTCAAACGATCTTTTACGCGCTTATCAAAGTCTCTTAAGTCTTCGTCTGAAAACGCGTTATCCAAAGACAACATGGGCACCTGATGTTGCACGGTCTCAAATGCCGATAAAGGAATCGCACCGACTCTTTGTGTGGGCGAATCGGGAGTAATCAGTTCGGGATGATCGGCCTCTATGGCTTTGAGCTCTTGAAACAGTCGATCGTACTCGGCGTCTGGAACCTTGGGATCATCAAGTACGTAGTAGGCGTAATTGTGCTGATCTAACTCATCACGTAGCGCCGAAATTTTTTGCTGGAGTTCGGTTAAAGAATTAGACATTGGTTTTAATACTTAGATATTCGAAATTAAGACTGCAAATGTAAAAAAGCCCGCAAGGTTTAATGATTTACTTGCAGGCTCAATATCACTTAACGTTATGGCTCAGTGTGGGTGTGTTAGCCGCTTGCGTTCGTAATCACGTATACGCTGGCGATAATGCTCGACCGTTTGCTGGGTTAAGACACTGCGATTTTCGTCTTTTAACTCACCACCCCAATAATTTGCAAGGTTCTTCGCGGTGTTATAGAGCAAATCGAAGGCATCCATACTTTTGCCGGAACAGGGTAACGCCAGAAAGAAACTCACGCCCGGCGTATAAAATCGATCCATTTCTTGGATGTTAAACGTACCTGGCATAACGATGTTAGCCATGCTAAAAATAATTGGTTGCCTGCCCTCAATATCGCGGTGGCGATGGAAAATATTCATTTCACCAAAGCGCATCCCTTCTTCGATACAAGCATCCAGAATCGCACCGCCAGAAAAATACTCGCCGCTTGGCGCCATAATATTAATGACCAAGACTTCTTCGGGCTCTTCGTAATGATGTTCGATTTCATCTAGCTCGGGCTCGGCATCGGCTGAATGCTCGACGTCCGCTTGAGCTTGAGGTTCATCAAGCGGGTTTGAACCACTAACCGTAAATGACGTGTTCGATCGCAAAGATTCTTCAGGTTCTGCTCGCAGTTGTGGTTCGTTCTCCGGAACCTCTAGATCATCGATGTTACCCAACGTAGGCTCTTTCTGTTTTTGCGCCTGATCCGGTTCAACAACCGAGTCCATTAGCATAGGCACAGACTCATCCAGATTTAATGTAACCTGTTCGGGAATACGATATCCCTTGGTGGTTTTACTGGCACTGTAGGATTCTTTTACGACACGATTCAGTTGCTCGGCAGAAACCTCATCGCGTTGGGCGACAACTCGTGCGCCACCACTTGGGAGTTCGCTGCCATAGCGTTCCAAATCGGCTTTATTACCGCCAACCTGAACATTTGCAGATACTTTAATTGAGCCGCGTTTGGCGTGTCGCATTCGGCGAACTCCGTCCAAAATTACGGCTAAAATAGCCAAACCAATGATTACGGTAAGCCACTCACGTGCGGCGAATTCCATAAATTAAACTGCCTCTGACAAACACCAAAACACCTGGTGTGAGTAATGTGTATTCTTATGCAAGCTCGATAAACCGTGTTTAGCTCGCCGCCAATTCTGCTGCTTCTTCGACATCCACCGAAACCAGTCGCGAAACGCCGGGTTCGTGCATGGTAACGCCGAGAAGGTTCTGCGCCATTTCCATCGCCCCTTTATTATGGGTGATGTAAATAAATTGAACCTGTGAACTCATTTCTTCAACCATGCGTGCGTAACGACCCACGTTAGCGTCGTCAAGCGGCGCATCAACCTCATCGAGCATACAAAACGGCGCCGGATTCAAACGGAAAATCGAAAAGACCAATGCAATTGCTGTAAGTGCTTTTTCACCACCGGAGAGCAAATGAATGGTGCTGTTTCGTTTGCCCGGAGGGCGCGCCATAATGGCGATACCGGTATCCAACAAATCATCACCGGTGAGCTCCAGATAAGCATGGCCGCCGCCAAAAACTTTTGGAAATAGCTCTTGCAGTCCAGAGTTAACTTGATCGAAGGTTTCTTTAAATCGAGTTCGAGTTTCCCTGTCAATTTTGCGGATTGCATTTTCCAGCATTTCTAGTGCGTCACGCAAATCGGCATCTTGGCGATCTAAATAATTTTTACGTTCTGACTCGGTTTTATATTCATCAATCGCCGCCAGATTGATAGCACCTAGGCGTGAAATTTTCGACTCTAAACCTTCGATTTCGCTAACCAAAGAATCTTCGGTAATGTCATCGGCGAGCTCGGCGAGGGTTTGTTCTAACTCATAATTCTCGGCTTTTAACTGTTCCAGTGCAGATTCACGCTTGGTCTCTAACTCACGAGCAGACAAACGCGCCTTTTCAAGTACCCCGCGAACTTGAGCGAGAGTTTGCTCGACCTTACCGCGAGACTGTTCTAACTCACGCAGTTGATGTTCAACCTCTTGCACCGCGGTTCTTGCTGCGGTTAATTCGGCTTCAACCGACATACGTTTTTGCAACAGAGCTTCCAACTCAGACTTCTGCTCTTCTGCCGGATCTTGCGTATTTTCGATATTTTCAAGCAGCGACTCGCGGCGTTCTTTGGCTCGTAAGTGCAATTGCTCGGTTCGACTCAAAGAAGACCGAATCGAGTCCAGCTGTGTTTTTAAAGATTGATACTGCATCGCTAACTGGTGCGACTTATCTTTATTTTCTCGCGCCTTAACTCGTGCGTCTTCCAATGCTTGGCGAATTCGATCGCGTTCAGCCATTAAGGATTCACGCTGACTGGAATCGTTTTCCATCGCCTCAATAGCGTCTTCTAAAATGGCTCTCGCTTCGGATAGATTTTTGCTCTCTTGATGTTGTTGGGTTAGCGCTTCATTGATTTCTTGATCAACACGTTGACGGCGCACCAAAATCTGTTCGATTTGGACTTGTTGAGCGCTAAGCTGCGCTGCAAGCTCACTGCGTTGACGGTTATGAGTATCGGCTTCACGGCGGACGTCTTCACGCTTACGCTCAAGATCCTTAACTGCGCCCAAAGCATCCTCAAGCTGACTTGAGATATCTTCGGCAACCTCTTGATTCTCATGAAGATTTTCAGAAAGCAACTCAAGCTCTTGCTGACGCGCTAAAACGCCAGCACCAGCGTCATGTTCACGCTTAACACGAACCCAATTTGAGCCAATCCAAATACCATCACGGGTAATAATCGATTGACCGTGGCTCAATCCGGCTCGTCGTGTCAGTGCATCGGTAAGAGTTTCGGCCACCTGTACACCAGCAAGTAAAGATGGCAAGGCGTCTGAACCAGAAACATATTTCAACAAATCGAGATCGGCACTAGCGTTATGTTGAGCCGATGCTTTTCCGTCAACCAAAAATAAGTTGCCATCGTTGAAGGCCTCAAGACTGCTGGCAAATTCATCAAAAGCGTCGGTAGCGACGGCTTGTAAATTGGCCCCTAAAACGGTTTCTACTGCCAAATTCCAGCCATCGGTTACTTGGATTTTTTCGGCAAGCTTTGGCGCTGATCTTAAATTGTGAGTTTCAAGCCACTCATCAACCGCAGCACTAGATTGACTTAATGCAGCCTGCTGAAGTGCTTCCAACGAAGCCAAGCGTCCTTTTTGGGTTTGAATAAGCGCGCGTACATCATCGAGCTTATTGCGTAAGCTTTCTACGTCGGCCCGCTTAGATTGCAATTGATCGCTAAACTGCTCAGATTGCTCGGCATACTCCTCGCCGATTAATTCCATTTCGGCGATTTTTTCGCGCAGAATTTCTAAGTTCTCTTCACCTTCAACCGCAGACAAACCGGATTTTTCTTCGCGCAGTCGTTCGATACGTTGATTCAATCGGGTTTGAACTTGTTCTAGATGCTGAATGCGAGACTGTTGCACCTCGGCCTGTTGACGGGGCGCCGCAGACGTTTGGTTGAATTCATCCCAACGTGTTTGCCAGGCGCGCATTTGCTCTTCTGATTCGGCCAATGTTTCGCTTGAAACCTCTTCGGTTTCAGCAAGCAGTTCCATTTCTGGCTCAACCTCCATCAACTCAACTTGCAACAGTTCAGATCGCTCACGATCACTTTCTAGATGCTCTTTAGTTTCGTTGAATTCCTGCTCGGCCTGCTGCAAATCAGCTTTCAGCTGACGAGAACGCTCTTCGGTATGGTGAATACTTTGTTCGATTCGCGCGATATCGTTGCCCAACGAGTAGAAACGACCTTGCACTTCGTTAAAGGTCTCGCCCACTTCGGTATGGTTTTGACGGTAGCGCTCAATTTGGGTATCGGTACTGACTTGATCGGTTACAAAGCTTTCCACTTTGAGTTCAAGCTCGGTAATTTCTCCGGATTTCAACTGAGCTTGCTGATCTAGCTCTTTATAGCGCAGCGCTTGTAACCAAGCCTTAGATTGACGCTCCAGCTTTTTGTACTCGGTGTATTTTTCGGCAGCCTGAGCTTGACGCTCCAAGCGCGACAGCTGTCGCTCTAGTTCTTCGCGTAAGTCTGTCAAACGCTCAAGGTTTTCCATGGTGCGTCGCATACGATTTTCGGTATCGCGACGGCGCTCTTTGTACTTAGAAATACCGGCAGCTTCTTCAATAAAAACACGCAGATCTTCTGGTTTTGCCTCAATAAGCTTTGAGATCATGCCCTGTTCGATGATTGCATAGCTGCGCGGCCCAAGACCGGTACCTAAGAATAAATCGGTGATGTCACGGCGGCGACAGCGATTACCGTTAAGGTAGTAGTTGTTTTGACCATCACGGGTAACCTTTCGGCGCACAGAAATTTCGTTATAACTGGCGAACTCACCAATGATGGTGCCGTCGCTGTTATCAAAAACCAATTCGATACTGGCTTGACCAATAGGTTTGCGATTGCCCGATCCGTTAAAAATAACATCCGTCATCGACTCGCCACGAAGGTTTTTCGCCGAAGACTCACCCATTACCCAACGAACGGCATCGATGATATTTGATTTACCACAACCGTTTGGCCCCACAACCGCACACAAATTACTCGGAAAATAAACGGTGGTTGGATCAACAAAGGATTTAAAACCAGCAAGCTTAATGCACTTGAGCCGCATAATTAGGTTATTTCACTCTTTAATAGTCTGGTAATCGGCCTGAGTATTCAGACAAATTCTACATATTCGTTCACAAACGACAGCACAACGCATAAGACGCGCTTAATAAAGTGATTGATCGTTCTAAAAAATCATTTCAATTCAATCATTTGACTGCGTTTTTGGGTGGGCTTTTATACCCGTATAAAAAGCGTCTGTCGAAGGTTTAGGTGACGATTTTATGACTTTTTACTCATTTACTTTCATTTTAGTCAATTTCGAATTTATGAGACAAAATTCTGACATTTTTTATGATCGATCAAACTAGCACAAAAGTATTATACGATCAGATGGTAGCCAACAAGAGCTTATTACAGCTCTAAACAAAACAACCACTGCCCTAACATTTGAGCATACCCAAAAATCAAAAAGCTCAGCGGCAACAGAATCACCACTGAGCTTTTACGATATAAACTTGGGTAAATCAGTTAACTGGATTCTGAATTAGCAAATCAAAACCTTGGCTCAATTGATCTTGAGTTACCGGACCAATTGCCCCCTGCCAATCACCAGCTTTTGCGATTGGGCTACCGTCAGGACTGACTCTGGCAACCAACTCTAGCTGATCAACCGATCGCAAATTCATGTTTGGCACCATAGACATGGATTCGTCTAGAGTGATTTGGGTTGGTAAATCAGAAACCTTAATACGTTGAATGGCTAAGGGTACTTTAGGACCATTCCAAGCACGCGCGTACACAAAAACGGTTTGCTCAGGCTCAGATGGCACCCCTTCTGACAGAGCTACATTCAAGACGACTTTCAACGGCTCAGCATCAGTAGTCGCAGCCTCAGTAGTTGCAGGCGTGGTTTCGGCAACTTCTTGTCCGGACTCAACCAACAACTCGCGAGCGCGATTGATACCGGCTTGCAAGGTTGCAACATCGGGATCATTGCCTAATAGATTTATCGCACGTGTCCATTGATCAATAGCCTCTTGGAAACGACTATTTTGCATTGCTGCAATGCCCGACATACTCAGTGCCAATGTGTTATCGGGATCTATCGCAAGAGCGCGATTCACCAAACTTTCAATCTCGGGAATCATTCGATTGCCAGAGGCAAAAAACACGGTTTGAGCAAACTCCGCCATGATGCGAGAATCTTTTGGTCGCTTAATCAATATAGCTTGATACGCAGAAATGGCCGATCGAAAATCACCTAACTCGGCGTAATTACGCGCAAGCATATAGCGGTTTTTAAGATTATCAGGATCTTTTTCGAGCAAGTCTTTTAACTTCTCAACAACATCCTGAGTAACCTTAGGATTGGCATCTCGATTTGCACGAAACGCCTCAATAAGTTCGTTTTCTTGGGCTTTCATCAGCTGCGAAAGCTCAACGTTGTCGAATTCGCCACGGGACAAATAAAAACTCAGTGCCAGCGCAGGCACCAGCACCAGAGAAATGATCAAGACCGGTTTACTCAAACCGCGTTTAGAAACAATTTCACTGGTTGTGTAATTATCTTCTAGCAAAGAACGATCAAGCTCAGCTTTTAGCTGCTTAAACACCGCTTCTTCTATTTCGCCATTTTTAAAACTTTGCTCAAGCTCGGCCAAATGAGACTTATAAAGAACGACGTTCTCACCTTCTCGATTGTATTCGTTCGCTAGATTTCTACCTCGGCTGCGTAATAACGGCCAAGCAACAAAAACAGCAGCAAGCACAGCCAATACCGCGACGGCTAACCAAAAATTTAACATTAGTCTTTTCCATTGAATTCTGGGTTATTAAGCATCGCTTGCAAACGGGCTTGTTCTTGATCAGAGATTTCGGTGTTTGTCTCGACGACCTCTGTGGTTTTGCGGCGTTTGACAATCATCGCCAAAACACTCACACCAATTAACAACAAAACAGCCGGGCCAAACCAAAGAATGTAAGTCTTACCTTGTAACTTAGGCTTGTACAATACGTACTCACCATAACGCGCAACCATGTATTCTTTAATTTCAGGGCCGGTTTTACCCTCTTTTAATAAGCGATAAACCTCTGCACGCAAATCCTTAGCGATCTGAGAATCCGAACCAATAAGATTTTGGTTCTGACATTTAGGACAGCGCAATTCGCTGGCCAAACTTTGATAGAGCTTTTCTTGCTCAACAGAATCAAACTCGTAAATTTCAACCACCGCGTATACCGAGTTGGCGAACAACACAGCCAAGACCAGTAACGCCGCACCCAAAATACGAGCTAAATAGCTACGAACAAATTCCATATTAAAATACCAAGTCACCGATACTGTAGGGTTCACCTTGGACTCCTTTTGTTAACAAAATTCAACCACCTAAACACCGTAACTAACACTATCGAACTGCTTCCAATCTATATTATGAACAACAGCTAACCGTAATCGGTAATATCAGTCTCACCATGTGCCTAGTAGCTCTAACTTCTCGATAAGCCCCTATTATAGAAGTGACACCGTTTTACCATCAAACCTATAACCAACACCATCGTAAAAAAATTAAAACTACCGTCTTTAATAAAAAATCAGAAAATGGCATTAAGGTATAAATTGAATATCAATTACAGATATCGCCCTATAAATGCTTGAAAAAGATTTTCCTCATGCATTTGCCATGATGTTAATTTTTCGAATTATAACAAGGATGACATCAAACTCCACCGAGACCGATGATATCAGTAAAAGCTGACGACAACTTGAACAAGGCGAAGAAAATACCAACAGACATTATATTTAAATGATTTTTCTAGAATTTTTTGTTGACTCGGATTTTTTTATCAGTAATATACGCGGCTCCTGACGAGGGGTGGTTAGCTCAGTCGGGAGAGCGACGGCCTTACAAGCCGTAGGTCACAGGTTCGACCCCTGTACCACCCACCATTTACCAAAGAACTACCTGGTAAATGAGTTCAGTATGCGGACCGGTAGTTCAGTTGGTTAGAATGCCGGCCTGTCACGCCGGAGGTCGCGGGTTCGAGCCCCGTCCGGTCCGCCACTTAATTCTAAAAAAAGCCTCAATTATTGAAGCTTTTTTTATGCCTGCGAAAAAAGACAGAAGTAATTAGAAGAATTTTCAGCTGTGCAAATTAAGCTGTTCAATCACTTCAACAAGTTTTCAAAAAATTCCCATTTAATATCTTCGAACAATAAATACATCAAAGTCATTACTTCAGTACATTGATTGTATTTTTAGTATTGAAAAACGAACCCCCAATGAGAATCCGTTAGTAATTATTTTATCCAATGTTTTCTTGCAATTTCTGAATCGTATTTAAAATTTCCATTCGGAGTTTTGCTGCTTTAATCCATTTAGGCCAAACTGTTGTTACGCCAGCCATTTAAATCGTCTTGCTTGTGTTCACAAAGCTTTACACTTACGTAATTTTCTACCCCTTCCAAATGGCCTTTGTTATGGGCCCATAATTGAATACTTGGTTGTGTATTTTGCCAATCTTGCAAATTACCGTAGTTGGAGCAAGCAAAACCCTCTTTATTAGGAGCACTATGGCTATTCGAGCTTGTTTGTCGGTTTTTGGGCAGCGCACTAAGAATTCGGTAGGGAACCCATCAAGAAGAGTTTTATTTTCGTTAAATCCATTCATATACCAATCATTAACGGCTATTTGACACGCTTATATTTCTATTAAATGTCTCCGGGTATTACAGAATAACATTTTGCCGCTACCGATTTGCCATGTAATACCAGCTTATTACGAAAAGTACCTTCGTACACACCAAGTTTTGAAGCTACCGTATTACTAGCGGTATTTTCAGGATGCACGTGAATTTCTATTCGATAAATATCCAATTTTGAAAACGCGTAATCAATCGCTAAACGACAAGCTGTTGTGCACACACCTTTACCGGCTGCTGATTTACGAATCCAATATCCTAAATTCGCTATTTTATGTTGTTTGACTATTTGATTAAATCCAACCGAACCTAGTATTGCTCTAGTGTCGTTATCTTCAATAATAAACCTGTAGTCAGTATCGTTTTCCCATGCTGTCAGCGCCGAGTTACACCAATCTTGAGCGTCAGAAAAGGAATAGTTTTCTGTACACCAAGGCAACCAACGAGATACATGATCTACAGATTCCATGACCGCCTCATAAAACTGAGTAGCATCTGTTGATTTATACTTTCTTATAGATATATTCATAATTAATCCAAAAGCTTCGCAGCAAAAAAAGCAATTACTTTTGTAGCATTAAGATGCAATTTAAAATAGCTTTCGCGTTAATGCTAAAAGAGAAAACTCTGATTATTCTAAAGCCTCCTATCACAGAGGAATACGTCGCCAAACTCAATTACTGTTCTTCGATTAAATCAAAGAACAGCAAATTAGAGTTCCCTTAGCCAGAAGAAATATTATTTTCTTAATTAAGAGCTCTGGTTTTCTTCGCTCATTACCGGCGTTGCGCTAACACTTTTAGTAACTAACAAGTAAACCACGGGCAATACAAATAGTGTTAATAAAATTGTTGTCAACATTCCCCCCACCATAGGCGCAGCGAGTCGACTCATTACCTCTGAACCGGTACCGGTTCCGTACAAAATAGGGACTAAACCTATTACGGTTGCACCGGCAGTCATGATCACAGGTCGAACGCGTTTAGAGGCACCTTCGACAATAATTTCGGCAATGTCATTTTTTGAATATTCTTTTAGGATTACATTATCGTCAGCTTCACCGATTTTTTGTTGATTATTATTCTGTATCACGTGATCTTTAAATGCTTGATTTAAATACACTAGCATAATAACGCCCGTTTCGGCAGCAACACCGGCTAACGCTATTAATCCAACCCCTGCGGCAATTGAGAAGTTAAAATTCAATATGTACATCAGCCATAAACTACCAACTAACGCCACCGGTAATGTCAGTAGCAACATGGTAACTTGCGTAAAGGATTTAAAGTTTAGATACAGCAACACAATAATAATGGCGATGGTTAAGGGTATTACGTAAGTGAGTTTTTCTTTGGCACGCTCTAGGTATTCAAACTGACCAGACCACGTAACAGAATAACCCACCGGCAAATCTAGATTTTCATTCAAATAATCTTTTGCCGTGGTAACGTAGGTACCTAAATCTACACCCGCTACATCGATAAATACCCAACCATTTACACGAGCATTTTCGCTTTTAATGTTAGGTGGCCCTTCGACAATTTTTATGTCAGCAACATCGGCAAGTGCAATACGTTGACCACTTTCGGTAACAATAGGCAACAATTCGAGTTTTTCTGGTGAGTCACGATACGCTTGCGGATAACGAATATTCACCGGATACCGCTCTAACCCTTCAACGGTTTGTGTGATGTTAACACCGCCCACAGCCGTAGAAATGACCTGTTGAATATCGTCAATATTTAAACCAAAGCGAACGGCCTGCTCGCGTTTTAAATCGATTTCTAAATATCGACCTCCAGCAACGCGCTCGGAGTAAACCGATGCTGTGCCTGGAAAATCTCCCAGCAGGTTTTCTACCTGTTCGCCAATGCCTTGAATAGTTTTTAAATTGGGACCGGCAATTTTTAAACCCACGGGAGTTTTAATACCAGTTGCCAGCATATCTATGCGGGTTTTAATCGGCATTACCCAAGCGTTGGTTAAGCCGGGAACCTGGACGATAGATTCCAATTCAGATTTTAAATCCGAAAATGTCAAACCATCACGCCATTCACTTTTGTCCTTAAACTGAATAAAGGTTTCAATCATGGTTAAGGGCGCAGGATCTGTGGCGGTTTCAGCCCGACCAATTTTACCGAAAACGGTTTTTACTTCAGGTACTGTTTTTATTAATTTATCGGTTTGTTGAAGAATTTCACGCGCTTTACCAATGGACACACCCGGATAAGTTGTCGGCATGTACATTAAATCGCCTTCGTTTAATTCTGGCATAAACTCACTGCCAATATTAAATAACGGCCAAACTCCCGAAACCAAAACACCAATAAATACCGCTAAGGTTAGCTTAGGGAATTTAAGTACCCTTTTTAACAAGGGGCGATAACTATTCATCAAAAAACGATTAATAGGGTTTTCTTGCTCGGTACGAATTCTACCGCGCACAAAATAACCCATAAGCACCGGCACAAGCGTCACTGCCAACACAGCAGAGGCTGCCATGGCAAAGGTTTTGGTATACGCAAGTGGCGCAAACATTTTTCCTTCTTGCGCCTCTAGCGTAAATACCGGTAAAAAACTCACGGTAATAATCAACAAACTAAAAAAGAGTCCTGGACCAACTTCAACGGAAGATTTAGCGACCAAATTCCAGCGCTCTTGATTCGTGAGCTGAATATTATTTTTAGAATAGTCTTCTAAATGTTTATGAAGGTTTTCAATCATTACAATGGCACCATCAATCATGGCACCAATTGCAATGGCGATACCACCTAAAGACATGATATTGGCGTTAAGACCTTGCCAGTGCATAACAATAAATGCGGTAAGAATACCAATTGGCAAACTAATCATAGCGACCAGCGATGACCTTAAATGCATTAAAAACACAATGCATACAACCGCCACCATGATTAATTCTTCGGCGAGTTTTTGCCACAAATTATCGATGGCCGAAGTGATTAATTCTGATCGATCATACACAGGCACCAACTCTACCCCAGCCGGTAAACTGCTTTTTAGTGCCTCAATTTTTTCTTTAACGGCATCGATGGTTTGTTGTGCATTTTCACCAAAACGCATCACCACAATTCCACCTACCGATTCACCCAAACCGTTAAACTCGGAAATACCGCGACGCATTTGTGGGCCAACAGAAATCGTCGCAACGTCTTTAAGCAACAGTGGCGTGCCTTGGCCGCTTACTCCCAGCGGAATATTGCTAAGGTCTTGTTCTGACTTTAAATAACCCGAAGCGCGAACCACATATTCGGCCTCCGCCAACTCAATTACAGAAGCACCGACCTCTTGGTTTGCTTGTCGAATGGCATTTTGAATATGCGTGAGCGGAATATCAAAGGCGCGCAATCGCTCGGGATCAACCTCAACTTGATATTGTTTTACCATACCGCCAACGGTTGCGACCTCAGCAACACCGGGTACCGATTGCAGTTCAAATTTTAAAAACCAATCTTGCAAGCTTCTAAGCTGATTAATGTCATGCTGACCAGTCTTATCAATTAACGCGTATAAATACACCCAGCCCACACCGGTGGCATCCGGCCCTAATTGTGGCGATGCATTTGCCGGTAATTGTGGCGCAACTTGGTTTAAATATTCTAAAACGCGTGAACGTGCCCAATAGAGATCGGTTTTATCTTCAAAAATAATATAAACGTAAGAATCACCAAAAAACGAAAATCCTCGAACCGTTTGCGCGCCCGGAACCGATAACATGGCTGTGGTTAATGGATAAGTAACCTGATCTTGCACAACTTGCGGCGCCTGGCCCGGATAACTGGTTTTTATAATGACTTGTACATCCGACAGATCCGGTATGGCGTCTACGGGTGTATTTTTCACCGAGTACAAACCGCCAACGCTTAAAATAACCGTTGCTAACAAAACTAAAACACGATTTTGAATCGACCAATAAATAACTTTTTCAATCATAATTGGCCACCATTATTCTCAGCGTGATTATGCTCGGTGTGGTTGTGTTCGTTGGATGAATTATTAGAGTCTGGCATTTCCATGGTTGAATCTTCCATTGATTTTGCCTTATCGGCAGACATGGCTTCTAAATTCATACTCTTTGAATCCATGGTGTCTGAACTCATCAAAGCCTTGGATTCCATTGTCATGTTTTCGTGAGCATTCATACCCTGAAGCAAGTCCGAGGGTTTATGATCCAGAATATCCAAAATAATAAACTCGCCACTGCTCACCAAAAATTTAAACGTTAAAGAATCCCCTTTAGAAAAATCTTGAATTTGATAAGGCGCTTCTAAAATAAAATCTACGGTTGCTGCTGGACGATTCCATTTTTCGATGGCTTCACGGTGAATCGTTAGCTGATTATTTTCTGCGTCAATTTCTAATATTTCACCACGCGTTTCCGCAATCGAAGGCTTACGTGCAACATCGCTGTCTAAGCGTTTAAAATCCGACGTTTTACTAGACTCAGAATCCAATAAAAACTGTGCTGCGGTGACAACTTTTTCACCCTCATAAATGCCCGAGAGAATTTCAGTGTATTCGCCTTCAACGCGACCAATATTAACCTCTACAGATTTAAACTCACCATTGCCTTTAGCAAGTACGACTCGCGCTTGATCACCGGTACGAATAACGGCACTTTTCTCAACAGTAAGCGCTTTATATTTTGAATTACCCAATATTTTTACGTCGGCAAACATATTAGGTTTTAATAGATACTCTGGGTTTTTAAATTTTAAACGCACACGCAGTGTTCGCATTTTTTCATCAAGCACAGGATAAATATAATCAACCTCTCCGGCCCACTCTTTGGTGGTGTCAAATCCTAGGGTCATAATCACCGGCTCACCAACTTCAATTAAACGCGCTTGACGTTCAAATACTTCAGCCTCTACCCAGACAGAATCTAAATTAACAATACTCAATAAAGTTAAACCTGGTTTAATGTAAAAACCTTCGCGTATGTTTAGGTTATCGATAATGCCTGATTGCGGAGCAGAAAAAATTACGTTGTTTTCAATTTTGCGTTGCTTTTTTATTTTTGCAATAAAGCCTTCCGGCACCTGTAAGGCTTTTAAGCGTTCTTCGGCTGCTTTAATTAGCGGTGTATTATTGCGGTTCAATGCAAGCAATAACTCTTCTTGCGCAGTAACAAGTTGCGGTGAATACAGCGAATAAACCGGCTCGCCCTTTTCAACCGGGTCACCCGCGGCCTTGATGTACAGTTTTTCAATCCAACCTTCAACGCGCGGATGCATGTGCACCAATTGATCTTCGTCGTAGGTTACATAACCCACGGTTTGAATTTCTGTCGGTAAATTTCTGACTACTGCACGCGAAGTTCGCACACCAATACTGTTCACAATTTGCGAATTAATTTGTACGGTGCCTACGTCTTGGCTTTGTTGTTCATTGGCGTAAACCGGGATTAAATCCATACCCATGGGTGATTTTCCGGGCCCGTCGCGTCTAAAATTCGGGTCCATGGGTGCAACCCAATACAAAGGCTCATCATCTGCTGCATCTGCCGAACCGCCTGCGGCAGTCATGGTGTGAGTAGCTAAAAGACTGTAGCCGACAATACCAACTACCGCCCCCACACTAACTAACAGTAACGATTTAATTGAAAATAAATTGTTCATTTTTAAATACCTGAATTGGCCTCAATACAAGCCATTAAAGGGTGTATTCGGTTAAAAGATAATGAATGTCTGCGCTTAGCGAAGTGCGAGTTGACCAAAGCGATAAATAATCAATTTGCGTATTTAACTCATTACCTTTGGCTCGCAAAAACTCAGAAAAACTGCCATTGCCCGCCGAGTAAGCAGCAAGATAAGACTCTACTAACTCTTGATTTTGGCCGAGAAATTGAGACTGATAGATCTCTATACGTTCGTTAACGATTTTATATTGCGCAATGGACGATTGTGTTTTTGCCGAAAATCCGAGCAATAACTGATCGAGTTCTAACTGCGCAGCGCTGGCTTTTTCTTGCGCTGCTTTTACCGATTGGCTTTGACGATTACGTGTAAAAACCGGTAAATCGAAAGTAACGCCTAACGTTAAAAAGTCGGCACGGCTGTCACCTACTGGATTATTTTCACGATAACCATACTGAGCACGTAAGGTCCAATCGGGTAAATAGTCTTGTTTTTCTAATTGCACCTGCAATTGTTGCTCTTTATATCGTTGATCAACAGCAACTGCGGCCGGATGTCGCTTCTGCATTTGAATAAAATCAGAACTCGATAGTAAAGTTAAATTATTCGCCATGACCAAAAAATCAGGTAAGGTCGATAAAACAACCTTGTTACCACCCACTACATAATTATTTACAGACTCAAGCACATCTTGCACCTGCTCATGACTGGCGAACTCAAGTAGCAAGGCTTGGGTGCTGTTTAACTCGCTGGTTATTTGTAAATATTTTTCGTTCAAGCGAGTAATTTCTAATTGCGCAAGCAACAAGTCTTGCTGGCTAATGCTGCTTAAACCACTGGCATAACTCGATTGCAAACTGTTGCTAAGTTGTTCTAGCAGTATTTGATCGTCTTTAATTAATAATAAGGCTAATTTTTTAGCAACTAATCTCGACCACAACTGAGTGATCGAACGCGCAATATCTGCCCTACGATTCGCGGCCAATGCAGGAAAACGATTACCGGCAATGTTTTTTTGTTCTGATTTTAGCGATCGTTTTTTACCACCCGGAAACTCCTGACTGATACCAATTTGAAATTGCGTCATGGGCTCTTGGTTAACATCAAACGTGTCGATGGGAAGATTAGCGTAAGCCAAATTAATTTTTGGATCTTTAAGCTGCCGGTCGGCAATAGATTCCGCCTCGGCAGCAGTCTTTAAGTGACGCGTTTGAGCCAAGTATGGATCATTAGTAATCGCAGACTCTATCAGCTCGTTTAATACCGGTGGTAAATTCTCAAACGACTGCTGCGCACCAATAGATACCGAACTAAAGACAAACACACAGGCCGTTAGGCTTCGAATAATGCAACTCAATGAGGAATTGTTTTTCACAACACCAATCCTTTTAACAACAATAATGTCTCGCCAAAACAGTGCTCATTTCAAAAACGAACAAACAGCATTGGCCGTAACGCAAAGAATTTAAACGCGTAAATTCAAGAAATCAGTAGGCAAAATACCCACTAGGGCTAGGACATTAAAATTTGGGAGGGCGAAAAAAAACGGAGACAGTACGAGTAACAGACTGAAGATAGGCAGCGAAGTGGGATTTCGCTGAAATAATTACGGAAAAATTAAAAGACTCTACCGGCACAACCACATGATAAGAACAATGTTCTAAATCACAACTACCACTGTCACAGCAACTCATGGAGCCAGATGCAGTATTGGCTTCGGTTTTGGTATTTACCGATTTTAAATCCATCGACTGATCAGAATCGTGGCAATGATGAGTATCGGTAGATGGATTAGATGAGCCTACCTGCAAACTCTGCAAAGCCGAAGAATTCGACAAGGAATCTACCGAGCGAGTATCAAGCGCTGTAGGGTGAGATTCGCCCATAGCGCAATTCATCGCAAACACCGCCGTGCTTTGCGTGAGATACGCAAGCAAGCAGATAAAGGCAATGATGACTCGGCGATTTGGCATTAGCGGCTCATAGACAATTAATCGGCCAATGTTAACGCCATTCCAAAACAGGTTCAACCGAGCACAACACATCACTCCAAGCAGATCAATAATTGTTCACTTTTGTAGATTGTAAACCAGTCATCACGACAAACCTAACCGCCGACGCACAGGCTTGATAGGTTTTAGCAAAAGATCAGTCACAACAAGCATCACCACAGTGACCAGCACCGCCGGTAACAAGGCTGCACAAATCATCAAAACAGCCAACATAACACCGGTGATACGTGTACCCATGGCTTTTGGCGCACCCAACTGGTGATTGGGTTTGCGTTTCCACCACAGCACAAAACCACTCACACTCATAAAAATCAGACCAACCGTAGTAAACACCCCCAGCAGTTGGTTAAACCAGCCAAATAACTGGCCTTCGTGGGCGGCAATTCCCCAACCGACAATCCGGTCAACAATTTTACGCTCAGAAAACGGTTGCAGAATAATAAGTTCGCCGCTTGCGCCATCGATCCATGCATCGGCGCGCTTAGGGCGATTTTGGCTGAGAGAACTGGCCTTCCATACGTTGTTTTGAGTATCACTCACCGAAAGCGTTACCGGATAAGCCAATTGAAGTTCAACCGCCGTGTTGTAAACCGATTCCGATAACTGAGCATTACGCACCGCTTGGGAGCTCCAACGGAGTTTTTCTAAATCGGCACTGGTGCTCCAATCTTGTTGCAGTTCTGGCTCAAACCATTTTCTGGATTTTTCAAAAGCACTACCCCACCCTTGCGTCCAAGGTAATCCTGTTACCAACAAAAATAAGGCAAAAATACTGATCCAAATTCCAATCACCACGTGCAAATCTTTCCAGAGTTTGCGGCCTCGCAACTGCAATCGCGGATATAAAACTCCTGCAAATCCAGAACTGTTTCGTGGCCACCACAAAATGACACCAGTTACCAACAATACAATGGCCCAGCTCGCGCATAGCTCTACAAAATAAGAGCCGTAACTGCCCATAAAAATAGATTCGTGTAAGTCTTTTAATAATTCGGTAAATAATTGATCAAAACGTACTACGTCGATTACAGATAAATTGTACGGATTAACGTAAACAAAATAGCGAACACCTTCCGAGAGCACGCTAATGCGTACTGCATCGCTGTCGTTTTTAGGCAAGCGATATAAATGAAAGCGAGCATTGGGCAAGGCGCTTTGTGCAGTGGCTATAATTTGGTTTGGTGTTGCACGGCTGGCATCAACACTAATATTGTTGTAAGAAGATTCTCGAAAAGCCTCTATTTGTGGTTTAAAAAGATATAAACCACCCGAAATAGACATAAAAATAATGACCGGAAAACACAACAGCCCAATATAAAAATGCCAGCGCCATACATTGCGGTACAAAACGGATTGACTGTTGACCATAAAAATTACACCTAAAAAGACGTCCCTGTTGCCACGCACGCAACACGAAAATTATTAACACTTTGCGAAATTCTGTTTTACAAAACGCCACAAAACGTTATATCAAACCCATTTGCAGTGAATAAATATTACAAAAAGCCAGTACTTAACCTGTAGTGACAAAATGCCGCATAGCTGCGTTAAAGGACCATCCCAAGGTATAATCAACACCTATTTTGAATAATCAGCTGGCAAGCTTGGGGAACAATGGTCTTACACCAATTAAAACGCTCTTTGTTTGATCGGCCGGACGGAATTATTAAGAACATTCTAATGTTGAGAATGGCACTAATCGTAATTTCTGCCGGCTTACTGATTGCCCAAAAGAACACAGATTTATTAGAAGTGCGCGGCAACTGGCCGTTTGTTGTATTAGCAATGATGATGGCTTGGTCTTTAATTGCGTTTAAAACGGCAAGGTTACAGCAAGCCAACAGCCTAGTGCGCGAACTGATCATCGATATTAGCTGGGTATTAGCCATCGCCTACACCACCGGCGGCACGTCTAACCCATTTATTTATTATTATTTAGTCATTACGGCAATTGCCGCGGTTATACTCACTTTTAAACAAGCGTGGATGATTTGTGCATTAGGCATAATGTTGTATACGGCTTTACTCATTAGCGATTCACAACAGCATTTTGCGCATTTCTCTACCGATTACCGTGTTCATCTTGTAGCCATGTGGTTGAACTATCTCGCCGGAACCATCATTACTTGCTTTTTTATCACCAATTTAATGCGATTAATAAGACAGCAAGAATTTCAGCTCTCGGCCGCACGTGAAGAAAATCTTAAAAATGAACAATTAATCGCACTGGCAACCGTTGCTGCATCTACTGTACATAACTTAGCGACACCCATTTCAACCGTAAAATTAATTGCCGAAGATATTTTAGAACAGCAATCGCTACCTGAAGACATTAAAAACGATGCACTGTTAATGAAAACACAGCTAGAACGCTGCTTTTCAACCATGAAAAACCTATCCAACCTTGCGCAGCAATCCGAAGATCTAAAACCGGTTTCTGTGAGTGATATTGTAGAAAGCATTAAAGAGCATTATTCGTTGCAAAAAATAGAGCAAGCACCGGTTATTTACGACAACGCCTGCGGCAAGCAAAAAATTCTCTCAAACGAACTCTTCTACTACGCATTAATTAATCTTATTAATAACGCCATTGATTCATCAAACGAACACCCAACATTAGCGTTTAACACACATCAACAGCAACTAACCATCACCATAGAAAACCAAAGCGAACTTAATGCCGAGCAAATATTGGTGCGTTGGGGTAAACCCAAAACCTCAAATAAAGAAACCGGCTTGGGTATAGGATCATTTTTGGCCAACAGCACCATCGAAAAACAAGGTGGCACCGTAGGCTTAGAAATTATTCCCGTAGAAGATACAACAAAAACCGATGTTACCATTCGGGTAACCGTAAGCTTTCCAATCATTAGCAACAGTATTTAATTATGTCGCAAAAGATTATTTATTTAGAAGACGATGCCGCACTAGGGTTAATTACCAGCCGCTCCCTTACCAAGAAAGGTTTTGAGGTAACCCACGTAGAAACTCTACTAGCATTTAAAGAAGCCTTTAATAAAGAAGAATACGACTACGCATTATTGGATTTAAAAATTGGTACCGACACCTCGTTAGAATTACTAAACGAAATACCCGACCTTATAGAAATACCCACCGTATTTTTAACCGGCTACGGTACCATTCGCACAGCCGTAAAAGCCATAAAACTGGGCGCCGCTAACTTTTTAACAAAACCTGCGTCAATTTCTGAAATAATCAGCGCGTTTGAAAATCTAGACAACGAACTTTTAGCCAAAGAAGAAAACCTAAAACCACTAACCCTAAAAAAACTCGAATGGGAAGCCATTCAAACCGCACTCGACGACAACGACGGCAACATATCCGCCGCAGCCCGACAACTTAACATGCACAGAAGAACACTACAGAGAAAACTACAAAAGCGGCATTTAGAAAATGACTGAACATTAATGACTAAACATGGTAGTAACAAAGCTAATATTTATCTCTAAAGCCAGAAGCTACATCAGCTAAACTAAGCATTAACAAATTGTCTCGGTATTTCGCATGTGCTCCATTTAAAAGGGTAATCAGTAGATAGCAGCTCGGATTAAAATAGCCTTGACAATATACAATGTGCGTATCACTGGTACGGTCAAATTGCAGTAATCGAACGCCCCATGACTTTCTATCGTTTAAATGTACATGCATTAACCCAGCGGTTTTGATTGCTTCTGGCCGGTTAAAACTCACATCCCTACCAAAATAATTATGCTTGCAACCGCAAATACGCCAATGTAGATCAAGCGAAATTCATCTGAAACTTCTTTGCTACCATAAGCTTCATAAACATATAGACCTGCAATATAAACCCAGCAAGCAACACCCGTGTTTCTAAAGATTTTGGATTGCTGCTTCCTACTTTTTCTATAGTGGTATATATATTCAGGATTCATGAAGTTACTCTATTACCTAACGACCAACTCACAAGAAAACAAAGACGCTAGCCTTTGATTTTCTTATGCCGGTGCTTGTTATAACTGTTTTACCTGTATGTTTCTGCATAAGGGTGATCGCCTTTGAGCCCAAGCCAAGGGGTTAACTCAGAAAATTCAATCTCTGATGCTGAAAATTCATATTCTATTTCTTGTTCTTTGCAGTAGTCTCCATACGAACTAGAGCCAGATGGATAAACGGTCCCTTTTATACTGACCGTATAAGTAGAACCTGATTTATCCAATGACATTGCCCCAGACTTGATATATCCGGAACAGGCCGCGCTTGGCCAAGCTGAACCACCAGACGTATAAACAGCTTTAATAATTTGCTCAGAATTAAATTCATAGTTAGCAGGGAAAGACTTAGGAAGCACTGATATCCAGATAGTTATTTTCTTGAATCCCTCATCATCTATAGTCATGGTGTCGCCATTTGTGTACCACCTATAAGCGAATATAGAGCCAGTACCTTTTGAAAGCCTATGAACATAGACATTCATTTCTTCTCTTAAAATAGGCAAGTCCTCTTTGCTTTCTATTTTTTTATCTAAATCAGTCAGGTAGTCAAAGTTGCTAAACTGGGCATTTTTAAGATAGAAAGTATCTTGCTTGTCTATTGATGCATACATCACAAGCCCGACAATAGCTAACAACAAGAAAAGGAAGAGACCTCCGATAACCTTTAAAATAGCTTTGAATATCTTCATTACTCGCCTAAGTTATAACGCTTTACTTTACGGCACGAGTTAGCGCTACCGGTGGAGGCCACGTTTTTTTGTGGCGCGAATTCATATACTAACCGCGACACTTTTTACCTTAAAAAAGTAAGCCGGAATACGTACTTTTCCTCTCCTACCAAGAAGATGATCCAGTATGTATAACCAGCTTACCTATGAAGAAAGAGTAACGTTTTGAACATTAAAGTTGCAAGGCTTATCGATTAGTAAGATTGCAGTACTTGTGGGGCGTCGTTTCTCAAGTCTATATCGAGAATTGAAGCGCAATTGTTGTTATGTGATCGATAGTGCTTCGACCTAGTAAGGCAGAAATACGTACGTGCGTTTGAAGGCATCGATCTCGAAGAAACAAACATTTCACTTAAGACGATTTTTAATGCGTAAAAGAATTGCTCGCTAAAAAGTGCTCACCTGAACCAATTTTTTGGATATGATTGAAATCAACAACACGTCCCTGTGTGTCGATCTCTTTTTTATCTCACTAAAAATATCTTTTTACAGCTTAGGCAATTTTTGTCCTTGTACCCATGGTGCTCCTGCTTTTTGAAGTTCGGCTTCAAAGGCGGGAATGTCTTTGGTTAGTATTAAATCCAGTTGGTTGACAAGGTCGGTGAGTTCTTCACGGGCGATGTCTAGACTGGTTCGCATGGCGGGTGTTGGGCCGTAGGTTGAGCGGAAGGTGCCAATTAGGACGTGCGATAAGCGATCACCAATTCCTGTGGTGTCGTTTACAGCGCCGACTTGGTTTTTGGCAGGGTTGCCATCGACTTGCACGCTCATACCTAGCAGCTTGGTGCGTAATGCTGAGTATTTTGCGTCTAGTGTTCCCGGTGCGGATTGAGTTCTAGATAGCGCGGTATTTAGGTCATCTAAATGCGCAACCGCTGAACTTAATGCGGCACTGGCAGCACTGGCAACGCGTTGTACGTCGGCAATTTCTTTCCAGAATGCGGCAACGGCTTCGGCATCAATTTCTTTTAAAGCTCCTTTGGTGTGCATTGGTACAACATCGAAATTTTGTGGCGCAACCAATTCGGTCACCGTGCCATTAATTTCTTTGCTGATGCTAACGCTGTAAACACCGGGCGCTATTAACATGCCTTGAGGTTCGTCGGATAAAAAGCCACTTTCACTACCCACTGCTTCGTGCGCTGGCAAGCGCAAGTCCCAACTGATGCGATGAATGCCTTTTTTCGCAGAACAGCTGCCCGACTTTAATGCAGCATCGTCACAATTAATGGCGTTAATTTTACGAATAACATTGCCGTCAACATCACGAATGGTAAACCACAGTGCCGGAGCTTGTTGCAGTTCTTCGGCTTGCAAGGCATCCCAACTTGGTAGGGTTAACGATTTTTTATCGTCTTTCAGTTTTTTCTCTGCGGCTTTGCGTTCACCTTTTAGAGTTTTAATGTCATCTTTTAAATAATACGTAAAAGTAGCACCAAACTCTGGATTGGGCGCGGCAAAGGTACCCGCACCTTGTGAACCTAACGCACTTAAACCGAGCGGTTGACGCTCTATGTACCAAAGCGCTTTACGGGTTGGAAATAACAAGGCTTCTTGTTCGAGCTTTTTCTCGGTTAATTCGCGCAGCGCACTGTAGTCGTCTAACACAAAAAAACCACGACCAAACGATGCACCAATTAAATCGTTTTCACGGCGTTGAATGGCTAAATCACGGAACGAAATGGTCGGCACACCACCGGTTAATTCAATCCATTTTTTACCAGAATCGACCGAGAAAAATACGCCAAACTCTGTACCCACAAACAATAGATTAGGATCAACGTGATCTTGCACTAAACGCCAAACCAAGTGTTTTTCGGGAAGATCACCAGAGATTTTTGTCCAGGATTTTCCGAGATTGGTACTTTTATAAAGATACGGCGTAAAGTCACCGTGCTTGTGATTATCTAGGGCCACATAAACGGTATTGGCATCGAATAAATCGGCTTTAATATCGTTAATAAAAGCGGTTTTAGGTACGCCCGGCAATTTATTAACGTCTATTTTTTGCCAATTTTTACCACCGTCTTGTGTTACCTGAATATGACCGTCATCGGTGCCCGCATAAATAACACCGGCTTTTACGGGCGATTCTGCCAGTGAAGTAATGGTGCTAAATTGCGACATGGCGTAAATGTCCCACGCGCCATCCCAACCTTGGCTGCCACCCATAATGGGTTGACGAATGCGCTCTAGGTTTTTGGTTAAATCACCAGAGATCGCCGTCCAAGTATCGCCACGATCTTCCGATTGCCAAACGCGATGCGACGCAAAATACAAGCGCGAAGGATTGTGCGGGCTCACCAAAATAGGCGCGTCCCAGTTAAAGCGCTCGGGTGGCTCACCTTTGCCCGGTTGCGGCTGAATATAAACCACTTCGCCATTGGTGCGATCGTAACGGGTTAAATTGCCCTGCTGCCATTCGGCGTAAACAATATCGGGATTACCCGGTTCTGTTGCCGGTTGATGGCCGTCACCAAATAAAATCACCGACCAATCGGAATTTAAAATACCGTGGCCGCTGTCGGTGCGCGAAGGCCCGCCTTGGGTATTGTTATCTTGGGTACCGGCGTAAATATTGTAAAAAGGTAGGTCATCATCAACGGCAAGCTTGTAGTACTGCGTTACCGGTAAATTAGAAATAAAACGCCAATTCGCGCCGTTATCAAAGCTTTCGTACAAGCCGCCGTCGGTGCCCACCATCATGTAATCTTTATCACCGGCGATAAATTCCATGGAATGGTTATCGGAATGCTTGTGTTCTTCCTTCATGGCGTTGAAGGTTTTACCGCCATCGGTAGACTCTAGCATACGCACGTTGGCTAAAAAGATGTGATCAAGCTTGTGCGGGCTGGCGTAAAGCTCTTGATAATAATGCGGGCCGGTACCGCCAGAAACCGCATCGGCGCCTTTCACCCAAGATGCGCCGCGATTGCTGGAGCGATACACGGCACCGGTGCGGCGATCTAGTTCGATGGCCGCGTAGACAATATCGGGGTCAATGGGCGAAATCGCTAAACCAATTTTACCCATTTCGCCTTCGGGCAAACCTTGAGTTAACTTCTGCCAGGTTTCACCGCCGTCTACCGATTTATGCAAACCAGAACCCGGGCCGCCGCCGTAATAGGCCGCAACGGTTCGATGACGCTGCCAAGTTGCGGCGTATAAAACATCGGGATTACGCGGATCAACCACAACATCGGTAACGCCCACCCATTCTTTATCGCCTAAGACTTGTTTCCAAGTTTCACCACCATCGGTGGTTTTGTATAAACCGCGCTCACCACCCTTCGACCACAAAGGCCCCTGCGCAGCTACCCAAACAACATCGGAATTAGTGGGATGCACAATAATTTCAGAGATATGCCCGGAATCTTTAAGGCCAAGATTTTTCCAGTTTGCACCGGCATCGTGACTCACATAAATACCATCACCAAAACTCACGTGACGACCACCGACGTTCTCACCGGTGCCCACCCAAACAGTGTTGGGGTTACTTGGGTCAAGAGCGACCGCGCCAATTGAATACACCTCTTGACCATCAAAAATGGGCGACCAAGTCGTGCCCGAGTTGACGGTTTTCCAAACACCACCAGAACCCACGCCCACGTACCAAACGCTGGTATCGGTGGGATCAATCGCCACATCGGCAATACGGCCCGACATAAAACCGGGGCCGATATTTCTGAATTCTAATCCGCCAAAGGTTTTAGACGACAACAGCGAAGCGTCGTCTTTATCTTTCTCTTGAGCCAAAACCGCAGTATTTACCGACAAACACAAACCGCCCGTCACCAAAACCCCAGTCACAGCCGATCTAATCGCCATAGCTAAACGTGAAGCCACCGTTGATCTCCTTAGTATTTCTTTTTATAAGTACATTTATAGAGCCTGTTAAAAGGCGTTAAAAGCCTTGTAGAAGAAACGAATTAAAACCTGAGTTATTCAATTAATTCGATTCTCTATATAAGACAATAAATGAAGTCAAACTGATAATTTCGTTAGTCAGTCAGAAAAAAAAACTATGATACATTAAACAATGTAAATCATTCTAAAATAACACAAATCTCACAAAGAAATTGAACATGACAAAAACAGAAAAATAAATTCTAATTAAAATCTCAAATTAAAAAATTCATTAAACTTTAAAAGATTTTCTTTAAGGGTAACAATTCAGTGATTGAATCATCAAAAATAGCATCTACCATCGTTAGTGCTGTCAAAAATGTACATAAAGAATATAGATATAAAAGACTGGATAAAAAATTAGACGAAATTCAAAATGAAAAGAATATAAAGATTTTAGACTTAATAACATCAGATGAAAGATTCGCTCTATTTTGTAGACTACAACGGGCTTGTGAGATATGTACATCTAACGAAATGATAAACGTTTTAGCAGAATTTTTAATCTCCGGCATAAAGCACCCAACAATTGATGAAAAACAAGATATATATCAAATCTCATTTGATCAATTAGCAAAGCTTACTCACTCAGAGGTCAATTTATTATCCGAGTTACACAAGCACAATATTTACTGTAACAGCCCAGAAGATATTGAGAATCTATATATAAAGATAGAAAACTTAAGAAATGAGCTAATTAAGAACAGAAGCTATAGCTGGGATGAATTAGAAATATTAATTAATAGTTTAAGCAGAAACGGATTTCTAGAAATAAAACAAGGCCATTTTTCTGACAGCGAAAGTTATTATCACCTAACAGAACTCGCAAGATATACAATTACATTAATCCTTTTACGAGAGGATATTTTTTAATTGAACCTCAACATAAACCTAGCAAAAAGACAATGCAAAACTAGCAAGTTATGGAAAAAAATTAACATTCATACATTGATTAAATTAATTATCATAAGCACCTGTTTACCTTGTGGCTGCTCTACCACAAAAACCCTCTGCAAATTAACAGATAACGAGCTAAAAACACTGCAAACAAAAACTCAGATTTTTTTTGAATGAGCCCGAAGGCAATATTTGCAACACCAAAATTATTAATGATCCTTATTACTCAACCGTTTTACCCGGTTATTGCCTTGTAACCACCGAGTATCCGGGTTCAGAAAGTTGTAGTCCCGTAATTGATGGACTAGGAACCTTAATTTATGAGCCAGAATCGCTAGAACCCATAAACATAGTTTCGTGGCCTGCGCCCAATGGGTATCTCAAAGATTTAAAGAAAACAGGACATCTACAAATCGAGCAAAAATAAAAAAAATGCTAATCAATTCTTACTAACTTTCATCATAGTTTTATTTAGCCAAAATAAGACGCCATCAACTCCTTGGCCTTTTTCCATAATGTTGACGAACCTTTAGGAATGGTTTTTTCGTAACGTGCGGTTGCTTGTTCTTTGCTAACGCCAAACTCGGCCCATGTTCCACCACCGGCTTTTACGTTGTGAATTAACGGCTGAAAGCGATCTAACGATTTTGCGAATGCGGCGTCCGGTGTTTCACCTGCTTCAAACTCAAGCCACAATGTTTTTAATTGTTGATTGAGCTCTTCAGGTAATAATCCAAATAAACGATCTGCGGCTTTAAGCTCTTTTTCTTGTTGGTCTTTAGGTTCGGTAGAACCGTAAATGGGATGATCACCCGCATCAATCTCAACAATATCGTGAATTAACAACATACGAATCACACGATTAATATCAACACCTTCTGGTGCCTCATCCGCCAAAATCAATGCGTACATCGCCAAATGCCAAGAATGCTCCGCCGAGTTTTCCCTCCGTGAAGAATCAACTAAAGGCGAACTTCTAATAACGTTTTTTAGCTTGTCTATTTCTACTAAAAAATCAATTTTCTTATCCATACACAATAAAAACTCTGAATAATTAAGCGATACTTCAAAATAAAAAGTATCTGGAAATACATGCGTTTAAAAATATAAGGTATCTGAAAATACGACGAATTTTAAAATACAACGTATCTTAAAATAAAAAAGGAGGCCTAGCCTCCTTGATTCTTAAATTTGCAACTTCCAATCTACAAACTCATTAACACCTTTGCTAAGGCTAGCATATCTTCGCCTTGAAAATGCGGTTGTTTAAAGCTGGGTTGATACAAAGATTCTTGGCGTTTTATGTAAACTCCAGTCATACCGGCACTGACCGCGCCGTGAATATCCCACGGGTGAGCTGCAATTAAAGCGACTTCATCAATATTTAAACCCAATTTTTTTGCGGCATAATGATAGGGTTCTGGTGCGGGTTTCCAGTGGCCGCTGTCTGAGGCCGGCCAAAGATAATCGATTTGATCACGAATACCCGCTTTGGTGAGCAGTTTATCGGTATTGCCAGATGAGCTGTTGGTCAGCGTAATTAATCTGATACCGCTGGCTTTAAAATATTTAACTGCTGCGACTACATCTGGATGCGGCGGTAACGCGGCAACATTAGCGAGAATGTCTTTAGCTTGTTCCGTAGTAAGTGGCGCTCCGACATTAGCTGAGGTCACTTTAAGCGTATTTACCGCTAATTCGCCAAAGGGCAATAATTCATGGCTGGATTCTAAGGCAAAGCCATCACGTAGCATTTGCGAGAAAAATAATTCTAGGCTGTAAGCCGGTAAGCCTGCTTCTACAAACGCAGGACGAAGCGCACGCAAATCAAACAGTGTTTCAATAACATCAAAAGCAATGGCTTTTGGGCGTTTTCTAGATGTTGCAGATGTTGAAGAGTTACTTGCAGCCTCAGTTGCAAAGGATATTTGACTGGATGCAAGACCCGAAAGTGCAGCTAAACCAGCGATTGATGATTGCACAAATTTTCTACGATTAAATTTTTTGCCGCTCGTATTAGTTATCGAGGCATACCCCACTTCATCCGGTTGATCTACACCAAAATTGTTTTTCGAGTTATCACCCATATTGGAAACCCCTTTTACTCCAATAATTTGTTTTTAAATAATTTAGGATCGATCGTTTTTTAACGCAGAGGTTCATTAATTTTCTACAATAGACCCTGGCATAAGCCAGAGTCCATTAATTAATCAGTTACTGGCTTAATAGCTATCGTTTAATTGTTAGCATAGTGTCTTGATCACGCATCAAATACAGGGCCATTATTGCAGCAAGCATTGGAAAAGCCGCAAAGAACAGCAAATTTGGCACTTTCCAAGGGTCAAAATAATGTTCAAAAGACACTAATGTAGACGCTAAATGCATAAGAAAAATAATCCCATAGGAATATTTTTTCATAATGCCCAGTAAAAACGCCAATACCACCGCTGCCTGCAACAGGCCAATAACGTACACCAATTCGGTCGCAAGGCCTTGAAAGTAGTAAAACTTAGCAAAGACGCGAGCTGAGTGCTCTGGATTGATAAATTTATCAATCGTCCACATAAAAAAGACGATAAACACACCAACACGTAGCAGCAGTAGCGATAATTTTAAGGATTTAGCTTCAGTCATAAAAAACTCATTTTCTGTATGGAAATTATCAACGGCGAAAAAATATACGATTATTAATACGCCTTTTTGAATGACAGCTACAAAGACTGATAAATCCGTTAATGGCTCAATAAAAATAACAAACTGTTCAAAATATCGTTAAATACATAAATGAACAGTTTTAGAGGACTGAAGTACTTGTTGATTTGCTCTGGCAGTTACTGTTGAAGCCAATAAGATACAGATTAAACCGTTTAAGAGAATCTCTGATTAACTCCATGGTTTAATGACAGAACAGAAATTGACAATTCGATATTCAATCTCTTCACAATTTCAACAAAGATAAGTTAATAGGAGTTTCTTATAAAAAATAACGATACTGGTTATTTTCAAAGCCATACAGCTGCGCAACACCATCGCGCTTAAAGCCGAGTTTTCGCAATAAATAATTTGAGGCCGTATTATCCGGTAGCGTTATCGCCAAAACTTCATTTATTTTTAAGTTGTGCTTTGCATGAGAAAGCACAATATTACAAGCTTCTTCTGCATAACCTTTGCGCCAGTAATTGGGTAAAAATGCGTAGCCTAAATCTGGAGTGTCTAACTCTGGTCGTTTAACCAAACCACACATTCCAATAGGTTCTAGGGTTTCTTTCAGCTGCACCATGTTAAGCCCAAAACCGTTTAGCTTGTAACTTTCTAAGGGGCTATTTTGCAAATACAATTCAGCTTCTGCTTTGGTTTTTACGTTTTTATCGGCAATATTTTGTATAAAAGCAGCATCATTTAATTGTGTAAGAATATAATCCGTATCTGACAATAGAAAATGTCGAATACATAAACGTTCCGATTCACCAATAATCATAATGACTCTCAATCAGTTAAAGATACCTAAGTTATTGAAATTGACGATAGACTATCGACCTAATACCCATTAACCTCATGTTAAGTTAATCACTTAAACTAACAAATAAATTCAGATTAATCTTATTTATTTAACAAGACTTCATCATTAAGATCTGTGCCCATTCTCATACCAACCATAAACCCGCACATTTTGACATTACTTCACCATGCTGAAGCTGGGGTTATGTGTTTGTATTCATCTAACAGCAAAGGGTTTTTATTATGTCAACTTTGAACAAATCAGCGATTGTTACCGGTGGCGGTTCAGGTATTGGTGCGGCTACCGCAGAAAAATTGGTTAAAAACGGCTGGAATGTCACTATTTTTGGTAGAACTCAATCTAAACTGGATGCAACCGTAGAAAGAATCGGCAAACCTGAGCAAATGTTAGCCGTAACCGGTGATGTTGCTAACCCTGCCGACGTAGAAACCTTAATAAATGCACACATCGACCGCTTTGGTGGTTTAGATGGTTTGGTGAACAACGCCGGAGTTCCTGTAGGCGGCCCAATTGATGCTGTCTCTTTGGATGATTGGAAAAACGTTATGTCTGTTAACCTGGACGGCGTTTTTTATACCACACGTTTGGCCGTAGCTCACCTGAAAAAAACCGGTGGTTCGATTGTTAACGTATCGTCGGTTTCTGGCCTTGCGGGCGATTGGGGTTTTAGCCCATACAATGCATCCAAAGGTGCCGTAAGTAATTTTACTCGTGCGCTAGCGCTAGAATTAGGAGGTCAAGGCGTTCGCGTTAACGCTGTAGCTCCAAGCCTTACGGATACCGATATGGTGACGTTTATTTCTGAAAACGAAGAAATGATGGCCAAATTTAACGCACGTATGCCAATGGGCAGAGCCGCAAAACCCAGCGAAGTGGCTGCTGCCATTCTGTTTTTATTAAGTGATGAGGCCAGCTTTATTAACGGTGTAAACCTACCTGTTGATGGCGGAATTTCTGCGTCTAACGGCCAGCCTAATTTTTCATAATTGATTGTGTTAAATCGGCCAATTTTTTTAGTTAATTAAAAGAAACTCTGATTAACCCTAGAGTTTCTCGCGACACAAGGATGTGTCGCCAATCTCAAAAACGTTAAGTAATTGATATTGTGAAGAAACTGAAAATTGCATTTTTCAATTTCTGCCTTAATGCACTCGTATTTTTCAAGCGCGCTTTCTAAATTAGGGTTGATTTATAACACGAATTTTTTTACTGCTACTTCTACCCGAGTCATCTACCACGGTTATCTCGTGCTCACCTATTTCTGCCTGCCAACTTAATACATTACCAGTTGATGACTGGCCAATATATTGATTATCAATAAACCAAAACTGCGTTGTTACATCCGAATCTACGGTTGCTTGTAATTGAATATTGGAACTCTGGTGGTTATCGATAACGTAATCTATAGAAGACAAAGGTGAGGTAATTAACGGCTGCTGACCGGATGCACTTTTAGTATTTAACTGGCATTCGGGCAAATAAGCAGGTGGCGATTTTAATGAAATTCCGGCCTGCTGAAATAACTGCAAAAAATCCGATGGCCAAAATTCGTAAACCCTTAGCTCTGTATTTTCTTGAAAAAAATCACAAGCGCGTAAACCGGTCTTGTTATCTACGGCTACCGCTCTGTGTACGGTAGAAACCTTAATGGGAGAAACACCCGGAATAAACCAAGACTCTGTGACGTTCGGGCAATATTTGCTGGGTAAATCACCGGTATTGGCGCACACATCAACTTTTTTAATATTAAGTTGCTGAAGATTGTATTGATCTTTTAGCTTCCAACCTTGATCGGGAAATATCGACGAAAATATCGAAAATAATAACGGGCCAGCGGCGGTTCTACCCACGAACGCAGGATTCCCTTCACCGTTAAAATTACCCACCCAAACCGCCAATACGTAAGGCCCCGAAACGCCAACGGCCCATGCATCTCGGAATGCCCAAGAAGTACCGGTTTTCCAAGCGATATCGTTTGCAAGTAACGAGTTTTTATTACGGTAGCTACCGTCTGGTGGCGGATTATCTTTTAAAATATCTAAAATTAAATAACTTGCTTCAGCAGACAATAAATGTGCGGATTGTTGAGTATTTGCTGGTTCTTTTTGTGCTGGTTCTTTTTGTGTTTTCGAATTTTGATCTTTTACAGAGATTAGCGGTAAAAACTCACCACCACGTGCTAAACCGGCATAGAGTTGCGCAAGCTCCAACATGGTAACTTCGCCGCCGCCCAATGCCAGTGCTAGCCCGTAAAAATCAGGTTCTTTAAGATCTTTAATACCGGCATTGACTAGAAACTCGTAAAAACTTGAATGCTTAAGCTGCGCTTGCAAGTCTACAGCCGGTACGTTGCGACTGGTGATCAGCGCATTTTTTGCAAACACCGGCCCTAAAAATCGCTTGTCATAATTCTCCGGTGAAAACCCGGCAAACTGTTTGGGTGTATCGCGTAACATGGTCATGGGATGAATTAAACCTTCATCCATTGCCAAGGCATACACAAACGGTTTTAAAGCCGAACCCGGTGATCGTTTAGCCGTCGTACCGTTTACCTGCCCTTCGAATTCGGTTGAGAAAAAATCCGCCGAACCCACCATGGCTTTTAGGGTATTGGTTTCGTAATTAATTAACAAAGCCGCAGCGTTATTGATTCCGTCTTTTTTACGTTTAGATACGTATTCTTCAATACGATTTTCTAACTGCTTTTGCAAGCTTACATTTAGGGTGGTTTCAATAACATTAGACTGGTAGCTATTATCCAGCAAGCCAGCATTATTAATCTGTTGAAGTTGATACTGCGTAAAATGCGGGGCAATAAACGGTAATTTATTTAAAGAAGCAACTGAAAGCGGTAAGTCTAAAAATGCTTTTTTATCAACGTCTTCAGGGTGCTTTTCTAGCCAAAGTTCAAATAATCGATCACGAGCCTGTTTTATAGAAGTATAACTTTTTGCCAAACCGGGGGCTCGTTTACTCGGGTTTTGTGGTACCACACTAAGCATCATGGCTTCGGGCCACGTGAGCTTATCGGCGGTTTTATTAAAATAAATTAAACTGGCGGCAGCTATACCTTGAACATTTTGTCCGTAAGAAACACCATTAAAGTATGCTTCTAGTATTTCTTGCTTATTGTAATAACGCGTTAATACCAAGGCTTTGTATATTTGTTCGAACTTGCCATAAAAAGTTGAAGAATTTATTTGCCAACGCATGCGCGCAACTTGCATGGCGATGGTGGATGCACCTACTCGACGATGCCCTATTCCATACGTTGACCAAGCCGCGCGAAATAACGCTAAAACATCAACCCCCCAATGCTGGTAATAATCTTGATCTTCATAGAGCAAAGTCGCCTCAATTAATGCCGGTGCGATGGTTTCTATGGGTTGAAATAATCGATATTGATCATCGTCGGCCAGGCTAATTCGCAATAACGTATTTTCGTCACTTAAAATCGCGGTTGAATAACTGATATCAGCATACAATTGCGGTTTAGGCGCAAAAGCAATAATGGCACTCAATGTTAATAAAATTACGCCAAGCGTTATTAAACTCCATTGAATAACACTCAGCGTAAAGGATTTTAACTTCATGGTTGTGCGGCTAGTACCTTAAAGTTGCGCGATTCTGAAATGGCTTTTACAGAGCGATCGTACATCGATTCAGCGGTTGTAGATGGTACCGTAAAGGTGCCCGCTGCGGTTGCTTTTACCTTGTATTTTAATTCGGTAATTGCACTGTTAAAGCGACCATAATAAACAACTCTATCTTCGCGTACGTCTACGTAATCAATATTGTTAAAAGCTAAATCACTATTATACGTTTGCGCATTGTTAATCGAGTTACGAACCACTTCAAAGCCACCCGGCAGTAAATCAATCACAGCAATGTTACTGAGTGTTTTATTGTTTAGGGCACGTACACGAATAACCACATCCAATTCGGCGCCTTGTTTTATGGTATCAATCGCTTTACCGGTTTTATCGTAGAAGGTTCTGGTAACCTCAACACCCTCCTTAACAGCAGATGTTGGTGATTGATGATCAAACCCAGTTTGTACGTTTACGTAATACAAGCCGTCTTCGCCCTTTACGGTAATTGCCGTGGTATCGGTATCATAATTGGCTTGCGCAAACGGCGCTGACTCACGGGTTAAAACCTGTTGACCCGAATTTGATTGAGCCATAAATTCAATGGCGGCATCAACTTCTGCATTCTCTGTGACACTTGCATAAGCACTTAAGGCCAATACTGAATAAGACGCGGCGATAGTGTTGTAGCGGCCTTCAAAAATGGGGTTGATAAATTCCGAAATCACCGAAAAATTTAATGCCTTCGCTTTCAATTCAAAATGACGAGCCAGCAAATAAATATGCTGTGCATTTTGCGTTAACGCAGAATCAAAATCACCGTAGATATTGTTATTACTCGCAGCCACAACATAGCTATCAATTAACTGCTCTGCTTGATCATTTTGTTTTAACAGCAGATAAGTAGCAGCCATATAGCTTGCGGTTAAATCTTTTCGCCAAGTTTTGGCGTAATTTTTTTCGAGGTACTCTTGCAGCTCAACCAAGTAATTAGTGGTAACCTTACCCATGCGAGTCAGCAAATAAATCGCATTGGCGCGTACTCGTGCCTGCTCTAAATCACTACTTTGTTGACCAACATAAAACGTTAAATAACTCTCTAGGCGCTCTAAAATATCGTTAGGCACCGCAAAACCGAGTTCTTTAGCCTCTAATAAAAAGTGCGCGGCGTAAACCGTTGGGTATTCAGAAACCGAACTATTACCTGGCCAAAAACTAAAACCACCCTCACTTAATTGACGCTGACGCAGTTTTAACAAAACTTGGTCAAAATGCTCCTGCAATTGAGCTTGTTGGTCTTGCCAGCCGATATGGCTCATTAAACCAATTCGCGGAAATACCTGGCTAACAACTTGTTCGGTACAGCCGTGTGGATAATTTTCTAAATAATCGTGCAGACCATCAACCAATACCAGCGGGCTGGTGGATGCAGAAATATGCTGTGACGCTAAGGGTTCAAACAGTTGGCGAGACAATTCTACAGTAACATCGCCATTTTTATTAAAGCCTGCGCTAAAGTCACTGCGATAAGTCGTTACTGGTCGTACACTCAGACTGGCACTGCGCGATGCATCAATTCCGTTATGCTCTGCCGAAAAGACAATATTTGCCGCCCCCAATTTAGGCAGTGTTTTAAATTTGAAGCGCAATGCCGCTTCGCCACCTTCATCGATCGCAATGGTTTGAGTGGATTCAGACAGCAGCTCTAGATGTTCAGAAGTTTCTACACTGACTTTCACCTGTGCAGCAACCCCAGAACCTTCAATGATATTGGCAATACCAATAGTTGCCTCAAACTCATCACCCGGTGCGGTTTGTAAAAGTACGTTGGGTGTTAATACAAACGGCCCGCGAACAATGGTACTTTTACTGGTTGCACCCATGGCTTCGTCGGATACCGCCACGGCCATTACCCGTAATGCACCCGCGAATGTATCGGGAACATTAAACTGTACGGTTTGCACATCACTGGTTGATTCAATAATTCCCGACCAATAAACCGCAGGAGTATCGGTTTTGCGTGTAAAAGGATTTAGATTCGCTGCCAGAAATTCATCAGCTTCGACGAAAGCGCCACCACCGGCGGCGGATAAATTTTTCCAGAGATTAAATTCTGGCAAAATTAAATCCATCATTTGCATGGTGGTAACACCGAGCGCACGCTTTTGTAAAAAGTGACTTAACGGCTGAGGGGTTTGATAGTTTTCAACCTGCAAAATGCCTTCATCAACGGCAAAGACAACAATTTTGGCGGGTTTTTCGGTTGAATAACGAATGTCCATGGTTTTGCCCGGACGAACAATTCGATCTATGTCTAAATTTACCGCCAAATCACGTTTAGAGCGATCCACACTGAAAGGTTGCACTGCGTAACTTAACGGGCTGGTATAAATTTCTTCGCTCGAAATATCGCGCACAAACGCCACATTAACGTAGGCTGTGCCTTCTAGGTTATCGGGCACACGAATGGTTTGCAGCGTACTTTGGGTAGTGGTTTTAAACCATTTATAAATATGCACACGATCGGATTCGATAGTAATTAAACCCGCACCTTGATACGGAGCCTGAATACTCATCTCAATCGTTTCGCCGGGCTTGTAATCGTTTTTATTTAGCGTCAATTGTAGCTCGGCGTTTTTATCAATTTTACCGGATAAATTACCCACACCTACAACGGTGAAATCGATTCTCGACAAACGATGATTGTCGTTGTCGTAAACCTCGTAGGCGTAACGGCCCGGTTGCGAGCTGTCGATAGCCAATGACGTATTATCGTCAACAACAAATGCTTTATTGGAAAGAATATTTTCTTTGGTAATGGTTTGATATTGATAGGTACCGTTGGGTTGTTTTACCAATGTTGAAACATCTTGTAACTCAATGGTACGCAAGGTTAAATCTTGTTGTTGCACTGTATTTAATTGTGCGTCTAGGGCAATCCATTCGATACTGCGTTGGCTGTTTTGATTAATATAATCCAAACGACCATTGGTTTTGTAACCCAAGACAAAATCCAACGGCGATAAAAGCACACTACTATTGGTCGTAACACTACGCCCACCGGCTTGATCAAACCCTTCGATGCTTAAATTAACGCGATAGGTACCACTGCTAAAACGACTCAAATCAATATCGTATAGTGCTTCACCGTCGTTATTGGTTGTAATCGACGGCAGAGTCTCGCTGATATTTAGCGGTTCTTTATCGCTGGTTATGGTCGAGAAGGTGTAGTCTTTAAACTGACTGAAATAAAAACTGGCAGGATAAACGTGTAAATACGCTTCCGTTCTGCGGTTTTGTGCTGGTACATCAAACAGATTCTTAAGCGTTGCTTTTGCGGTAATAGAAGATTGCGTTGTCCAGCGAGCCATATCCAAACCTTCTAATTCGCTGGTAATCTTCATGGTATCGGGCTGGAACTCTTCAACCGTAAAGGTCACATTACCCAGTTCTTCGCCACGTCGATTATTGTTACGCAACACGTACACTTGTGCGGTATAAAGACCGGTATTAAAGGTTTCTTTGGTATCAAAGTTAAATTCAAAGAAACCGCTTTTGGGTACCGTTATCTTTTGTTTGGTTAACGATCGATATTGCGAATCTAGAATTTGCACTTCTACCGGAATACCTTCAACGTTTTGTAAATTATTGCGTTTAACAATAAAGCCTAAATGCACCGATTCGCCGGGGCGATAAATACCGCGGTCGGTAAATACAAAAGCGTTTAGCTGCTCACTTTTTTGATAACGCGGGTTAATACCACCAACGTCAAAACGGGAGTTATTAATTTGTCGTGAATAGCGATCAAAGGGAATAAATGAAGAGTCATTACCGTGGGTTACAAAATACACAACCGGTTGTTTTTCGTTACTTAACCCTTCGGTAGAGGCTAATTGAGTATGACCCGAATCATTGGTAGTGCCTTCTACTACTGGCAATCCGTTTTTACCCAACAATTGTACTTTTGCATTGGCAACAGGTTTGCCATCAACAATAGATTGCACAAAAACATCTTGGGTATTGTTGATATTGGATTTAACAATAATCCCCAAATCAGTGACCAAAATAAGTCGGTGATCTTCTATACCGTAGATTGTATTTTTTCTTCGTTCATCATAACCGTGGACTTTTACGTAAAATAAACCATAGCTCTGACCACTGTCTTTTAAATAGCTGCTTAGGTCTAAAGATGCATAGCTCAAGGTTTTAGGATGAGCATTGTTTAAACGAACAATTTTCTCGTTTATTTTAGCAATGTTATTTTCGTCGAAATACCAATTGTTAAAATCTGGCGAACGTATATCGCCACTGGTTTGGCTGATTAAGTGTGTTAACTGACCATCAATAATTTGCCCAATGGAAAACTTAAGCGCTTGTACACCGCGGGCAGAAACCGAAAGTTTATGTTCACCTGAATAGGTTAAAATAGAACCCTCACCAAAGAATTGCAACTCTTGCGGATAACGATTGACCGTGACAACGTGATCGTAAGCAACCGTGGTTTTAAAACCGTTACGCGATATTAGGCCTTTATGAATACGCGCGTAAATCTGGCGATTTTCAGGAACATCAAACACAAAACTGTAAGTTGCAGAATATGACCGAGGATTTTCTAGCCATTTGGGTGAAAGCTTTTCGCTTTGTTCAAGAATAGCGTCGTTAATTTCGCCACCGTTATTCCAATGGGCGTTGCGATTATTCCAACGATCGGGCAATAAATAAAACTCGAGTTTTTCAGCTAAATTTTCTTGTTCTATATCGTCGGTTAATTCTATAAATACGGCCTGCTCGGGTTCGTCTTGGTCATTACGAACAATGTCAAAAAACATTTCCGATATTTTTAAATAGCTCGCAACATCGGGAATTAACACGCGATTATCAACCACAGAATCGGTTGGTGCACCACCCAGCTTAGAGGCAATGCCCTTGTCCAGATTTAATGTCATGGTGTTGGCAACATCGGGTAAATCAATGGGCTCAGAGACAACATAAGCGGTGCGAAAAGTTTCGCTGTAATTGACGTCAAACGAAAAGGCTTTGGGTTTTACCTCGATACCGGCGCCGGAAGGTCGCATTAGCAATTTCGCATGTTGCTCAAAACTCTTGGGATCAACGGGATGAGTAAAATTAAGATCGGCGGTTACACGGCGAATAGAACTGTTGGTGGGATCTTGATAAAAGCTGATGTCATCAATCGATACCTGCATAGCCGGGGTTGTAAAGCTTATTTGAGTTGTTTTTAAACGAGTTTCTTCACTAAAAATTGCCGGATCAAGATCAATAGTGTATTCCGTACCCGGCGCCCAGTCGCCTTCTGGTGAAAAATACAACACCTGATCTTGCCCCCACTGCCATTGACCTTCTATGACTGGAGCAATCGTCACGCCTTGGGTTAACTCTTCACCGATTAAATCTAACCTTGCAATAGAAGGCGATTGTTCGGGTAGAATTTGCCCTTCTTTAAGCTCTGAATAATCAAACTCAAAATAAACCTGAAGGCCACTGGCAGATGCGCCTTGATAATCTTCTGTTAAGAATGGTGGCTCAACATTGGCTTTAACAAAAACCTGACCTGGAAGCGATTTAAGATAAAAAAAGTAGCCAATAACAGCAACTAGTAAGATCAGCAACAGTGCTAATAACCAAGGTTTAGATCTGGCCTGCCTATTAAAGTACACCAACCAAATTGGCGCCTGCCACTGAATTGATCCAAACACAAACTTAAATAACATCAAAGGCGTTTTCATTCATTCTTCCCAGTCTGAACCTGCGCACTTCATTCGGCCCGTTTTTAGGCTGTAAATGCGGCGCAATAATTGCGGCTAGAGTAACAATAAACCTTGGCAATTTCATATTTTAAATATGACGAATTATGGCAGATACACCGATCATTATTTAATCGATTTCTGATTTTGGCGTATTCTAGAAAAATACAACGATATTTACAGACAATAAATATTAGCCACTATTTGCACAAAAAATACAAGAAACTCTGATTAACAGAGTTTCTTGTGACACAAGGATGTGTCGCCAATTTCAAGAACGGTAAGTAATTGAAATTGCGAAGAAATTGGAAATCGCATTTTCAATTTCTGTCCTCTGATTAAATCATGGATGAGTTAATCAGAGGTTTTTAGAGTTAGATGAACAATTTTGTTACCCCAAAATACTTGGCTCTATTCAAATGAATTCGTCAAAGTCTATTTTATAAAATCCCTGTTATCTCAAATTTGTAACAGTTTTCAAAATTCTAATTAACATCGTGATAACGCCAAAGCTTCTATCAAAGTTAACACCTAAAAACACTCATATAACTATTCACTCATAAATCAACAAAGAAAAACCCCAGGCACACTTACTAGAATAAAAAAATACAACCACTTTCTTTATTAGGAATAGCATATAAACATTCATAGTAAAAACATGAATAACATCTAACCAAAAAACATAGCCAAAAAAATAATATTTAAAAGCTAGAACAATTACTCGATTTATAAACATGATTTTGTTAAAAATATTAACTTCACCAAAACATCAAAAGAATAAATCGTGAATATAAATACCGCGCTGCTCACCAGTATTCTTGATAAATCACCCTCTCATATCGCTGTTGTTGACTCAACCGGCGAAATAGTTTATGTGAATAAATCGTGGATTAATTTTGGGCGCGAAAACGGCAAAAATAATAATCAGTGGATTGGTTTAAATTATTTAAATATCAGCCAACAGTCGGCACAAATCGGTGATGCATTGGCGGCTAAAGCGCACCTTGGATTATCACAAGTCATCAGTGGCGAATGCGATGAATTCACCCTCGATTACCCTTGTCACAGCGACACGGTTAAACGCTGGTTTTTAATGAGAGCGCAAGCCCATGAGGTTCACGGTCTTCGTTTAGTTATTATTTATCACGATCAACACGCCGCCGGCTCAGAACTTGAAGCCATAAAAGAACGTTTAATGCTGGCGACAGATGTTGCCCAAATGGGCATATGGGAATGGCGACCGAGTGATAACTCCCTTATTTGGGATCACTGGATGTACGAAATCTTTGAAATACAACCCACAGACACAAGCGGTTATTTATGGGATTGGATCAACCAAATAGATACAGACGATAAGGCAAGAGTTAAACTCAGTTTAATAGACGCTTCTAACCGAAAGATAATTTTTAACACCGAATATAAAATACACACAGAATCTGGCGTTAAAATTCTACAAAGCCGTGCCTGCACTATAGAAGATAAAGAAAATCACTCGATAAAAGTCGTTGGCGTCACACAAGATATAACCCACCATCGACTGGCCGAACAAAAAATTCAAATTCTGGCTTATCACGATCAACTCACCCAATTGCCCAACAGACGCTTACTCAACGACAGACTCAATCAAGCACTCGCTGCCTATCAACGTAACCATTTAATGGGCGCATTAGTATTTATCGACTTGGATAACTTTAAAATCATTAATGATAGTTACGGGCATAAAATTGGCGATTTAGCACTGACTAAAATTTCAGAAACTATTCGCCAATATTTACGAAGCAAAGATACTTTGGCTCGATTTGGGGGCGACGAATTTGTACTATTAATTCCTGAGCTTTCTAACAATACCAGAGACGCAAAAATTGCCGTCGAAGCACTTTTAAAACGACTGATTTCACAATTAGAAAAACCCATTTTTCTGGCCGACATTTCGGTTACGGTTACAGCTAGCTTTGGTATTACCTTTTATTATGCAGGCAATCAAGATCATACTGAGCTATTAAAACAAGCCGACGAAGCCATGTACCAAATAAAACGCAAAGGTAAAAGCAGTTACGCCTTTTATCATCAACCGCCACACAATCGCAAACTCATCAACAGCACTAAGATCAAACTATTAAATACGGTCAAGCAAAAATAAATTTTACGTGTAGAAACATCTGATTAACTCATCCATGATTTAATCAGAGGGCAGAAATTGAAAATGTGATTTCCAATTTCTATACAATTTCAATCACTTACCGTTCATGAAATTGGCGACACATCCTTGTGTCGCGAGAAACTCTAGGTTAATCAGAGTTTCCTATATATTTATAACACTTGTAGAGCCGTCGAATTAGGTATTCCCTTAAACGTAAAATTAATCATTAATACATACGATTAATTTTCCATTCAATTAAGCTGTTCCAAATTAACCCTTCTGTAAGTTAACCCGTCTTTAAATTAATCCGTCTTTAAATTTACCAGGGTTCTACCAACCACTTTACCGGCTAAAATATCATTAATTTTCTGATCCAATGCATCAAGGCTACATTCGGTCACAAAGTCTTCTAGGTTATCAAGCTTCCATTCGCTCGCCAATTTCGCCCACAGTTTTAATCGTGGTGCCATTGGGCACTCCACCGAATCAATGCCTAGTAAAGAAACGCCGCGCAAAATGAACGGAAAAACATTCAGCGATAAATCCGCAGAAGCTGTTAAACCACAACAGGTTACATTGCCGCCATAACGGGTTGATTTAATTGCCGCTGCTAAGTAGTTACCGCCAACGCAATCCACCACACCAGCCCAGCGTTCACGCATCATGGGTTTTTCAGCGCCTTCGAGCAGTGATTCGCGGGTAACCACTTCGCTGGCACCCAAAGATTTTAAAAATTCGGCCTGCTCCGCTTTGCCGGTTACGGCTACCACTTCAAAGCCACTTTTAGCCAACAAGGCAATCGCCACAGAACCCACACCACCTGTGCTACCGGTCACCAGAATTTGGCCGTGTTCGGGCCTTGTACCGCCATCAAGCAGCGCCTGTACACTCATCGCTGCCGTAAAACCCGCGGTGCCAATAATCATAGCTTCGCGCGTTGTTAGGTTCTCTGGCAGTTTTACCGCCCACGACTTGGGTATACGAATGTACTCACCAAAGCCACCGGCGGTGTTCATACCCAGATCAAAACCGGTAACCAGCACCTTATCGCCAACGGCGAAGTCATCGGAATTACTCTCAACAATGTTACCGGCGGCATCAATACCAGGAGTGTGTGGGAAGTTGCGACTAACCGCCGGGTTACCCATGGCCGATAACGCATCTTTGTAATTGAGCGATGAATAATCCACTTTGATTAAAAGATCACCGGCCGGTAGATTGTCGATAGAACGATGGGTAACAGAACGCGAAAATTGCTTATTCTCTAACTTCTCAACCAATAAACATCGGTATTGTGTGCTCACGCGAGCCTCCTTGATCATTATTGTTATTACGTAAAAGCCCTGAACTTACCGAGCGTGCAGCGATTACCATCAGAACTTACTGATTATCAGCTCAGAACAGACTGCATAAAGACTCAGAGATTTATTAAGGTACAGTTTTGTTGATATACTACTATTAATCAAGTATGCACTTTTTAGTTTGCTAGTTACCAAAAAGATACCAACTAAATAACCCAACACTTTGCGCAGCACCTTAGCGAAATTGAATTAACAGCATCAATTTATTCGAGCACGACAATGACAAAAACGGTAGAGACACTCACCGAAGACAACGAAACCACGTATATTTGTGGTGTATCTGTCACCTTAGATTTAATTGGCGGAAAATGGAAAGGCGTAATTTTATGGCATTTGTCCCATAAAACATTGCGTTTTAGTCAGCTAAAAAGACGCTTGCCTAAAGTTACGCAAAAAATGCTAACCCAACAATTGCGCGAACTAGAACGCGATCAATTAATCCATCGCGAAGTGTTTGCGGAAGTACCACCCAAAGTGGAATATTCACTCACAGAATTGGGTGAAAGTTTAAAACCTATTTTAAACGCAATGTGCAACTGGGGTAGCGAATATTATCGAGACAATAGTAATCACAAGTAACAACAATAGTCACAACAAGGCATAAATTAAAATGCATCGTTATGACTTGTTAATTTTCGCTATTAATAAGGATTTTATGTACAACAAACTCTGATTTAGCTCCGTTATAAATTAATCAGAAATACCAGCATTAACACCCTCACGACAGGCTTTTAATAATTTTTCGACCAATTCATCGTCGTTAATGGCCTGCGCAATTGCCATGCCGCCCACCATTAATACGGTTTTTTTAATGGCTTCTAACTCGTCTTCGGTATCGCCGGTAAGCTCTTGTATACGTGTCACGAATTTTTTAAAAACCTCCGTGTAAGTTGAACGAACCTTGCTCTCGCGTTGACGCATATCGGTTGCCAAAAATGCCAGCGGGCAAGCAAATTCGCCCTGTCTATGTTGTTCGCTTAAGTACAGCTCAATAATATCAGACGGTTTTAAATTAGCGTTTTCTAACGCGTAGTTTTTGGCACGTTGCGCAGCATCTACCACGGCTTCTGCGTACAAGTCGCTCTTCGATTGAAAGTGATTGTAAAAGGCACCGCGTGTTAACCCAGCGTGTTCCATTACGTCGTTGATTGTGACATTATCAAACCCGCGTTTGGTAAATAATTCCGCCGCGCTGGCGGTAATTTTTTGGCGGCTTTGGTCTTTATGCTCTGTTTTCCAACCCATAACTCAGCTCTTTTCAAGGTTTCGGTAATCGTTAATACGCTGCATTAATTCGGCGATGATTTCGTTAATTATTTCATCTTACAAGAATATGATCTTGAACATATTGTTAATTTGAATACATTAACCCCGCAATTAACAATAATCAGGACTGAGCCATGAGCACCCCAATTACTATTTACGGCCCTACTTTCAGCACCTTTGTGCGCAGTGTAATGATGGCCTGCGAACTTAAAGATATTCCCTACCAAGTAACCACCGAAATTAACGGCGAAAAAATTGAATTCAGAAGCGCGCAGCACAAAGCTTTGCACCCTTACACTAAATTCCCGGTGTTAATGACCGAAAAAGGCCCAATTGGCGAAACCGTAGCCATTTTGCACTACCTAGAAAACACCTTTGGTGGCAAAAAGCTCTACCCAACCGACCCCTTTGAACAAGCGCAGGTTGAGCTGTGGAGCGGCATTAGCGGTATTTACGTAGATACCGATATTGTGCGCAAAGTATTATTAGAATACATTTTTCCGAAAGGTGAAAACGGCACCGTACGTGCCGATGTGGTAGAAGCCGCAATGCCGGGTGTTGAAAACGCTCTAAGCTTAGTTGCAGAACAATTGGGTGATAACGCCTATATTTGTGGCGATGAAATTACCGCTGCCGATTTAATTTTAATTCCTATTATCGACTACATTGAACAACTCGAAGCTGGCAAACCAAAGGTTGCCGCGCACAAAAACCTTGTGGAATACATTGAAAGCGTTCGCAAACAAGACTTTGCAAAACGTGTATTGACCAGCTAATTAAATTTGCCGCAAAAGAATTAGTTAAAAACCAACAGAACTCCGAGCATTCGGAGTTCTTTTTATGCAAGCGCTAGGTTAAAAACCCGCGAAAACTATTTTTAGTTAAAAAATACGCCGTTAATCTTTAAAACCGTATTCTAAAAAATCTTGCCATTCTCTTGGTTGTACACGATCAGTAATTTCAGCCAAAACATCACCTACGGTATCGGCAAACTTTTTAATGGCTCGATAACGTTCCATATCTTTTGCACTTAAACTTTGCACGCCGTATTGACTAATAGCACTTTCTAAACTTTCTCGCTTAGTATTCCAAAAAGCGGCGTATTCAAGCCGATTTTCTATTTCCCAAATTTTGGCATCGTCTAAGGTAAATATACGAATAATATCTGATAATTTGTCACCATCCTGCTGTGAATGCACCCATATTTGGTGAAGTTCAAACATACAATTGGGTGATTTTAAATATTTATCGCTTAAAAACACAAACACCCGTTCACCTTTGCCAATGCGTTGCATAAATTTGGTTATACTATCGCCAAATTGCAGGGTGTTTTTATCGCGAATAATTTTAATACCGAGCTTTTCTTCTGCATCATCACATAACTGATCTACTTTTTCTTCTCGCTTTTTACCGGCGTCGGTTTTATCGTCGTTCCAAGCGTAAGAAACAAAGTATTCTTTTTGCTGGGGTTTTTCTTGGGCGTAATCAGGCTCAAATTTCGGTGCTTTCATATTAGAATTATCTACAAACTCGTGTTGGGATTTTGCGTTATCTAAAGTGCTTTCTTTTTGCGTTGCGTTAATACCAATTTTTTGCTCAACGTATTCCAATGTTTGAATCATAGCCTCAAGTAATTGAACTGCACCCTCACCTTGAGTTTGTATACAAATCTCACCTTGCCAACTACCGGTTTTGGTTTGGGTAATTAAGGCCCGGCTATGGGTGGTTCGCTCGGGTACAAAAAAACCATTTAACCAGTAATCTCCAGCTAAACCCGCGTCTTTACCAATTTCGGCCATAAAGTTACGCAGTAATACCGAAGGCAAGAGTTCGTAGCTAAATACGACTTTCTCAATGGGTAAGTTTGGGTTCCATTTTTCCGTTAAACCCTCGGGTGGGAGTTCCGGTAATAAATCTGGGGCAAGATATTCGAATTTATGCTCTAAACTTTCTTTTTGCCAACGTTTATTCAAGCCAAAACAGATATTGCAAGATTCCATTAAATTTAAAAATAAAACTTGTTCCTGCTCAGAAAACCCCAGCTCATCCCATAAAAGTATCGCTAACAAATCGCGATCAAACTTGCCATGCATTTTTTCTTTTAAAATTTTATAGCAATTATCGCGGTTAAATACCGCGTAAATGGCTTCTAGCGCCCAGGCTTGGTCAAGAATAATTTGGTTATTAAACAATCCCTTTTGGTAAAACACGTAACCGCAGTTGTGCATAAAATTTAAAAATAATTTTGGGTTAGAAATACCACCGGTATTTTCACACAGGGTTACGAAATCATCGTATTGAATGGTTCGGTGTTGGCGTTGCTCTACTGGCCTTTTAGAATCGTCATCTATCCAGGTTTGCAGTTGATCAATAACACGCTGCCTACCTTCACCAATAAACGGTTGATCTATTTGTTGGTAGGCCTCGGTGAGCGCTTCATCCAACGCTGCTCGGCCTCGATTATTAAACGCGCTGTAATCCAGTGTTTTCCAGTATTTAAATTCACCAAGCATTGCATAAACGTCACTGGGCAAGGTTTGCGCTTGGCCCGGCTCATCACAATGGGTTTGCACAATAATCACCGAGCAATCGGTACCACCAAATTGCTTAATGTAATTAAGCCAATACAAAAGCGGATAATTACGAAAGGTCATACCGCCGTAGGAATGAGTCTCAGATTCTTCCATTTCAGGCATCCAAGCCAATAAAAACACAGCCCGGTTACGCATAAATAACGCGTGGGTGCCGTGGTAAATATCTTGGCCACCAAAATCCCACAAATTAAATCGCGCGGTTTTATGGTTAGGCACAGCAGCCGAAGAAATGGTAATACCGTGGGTAGAATCCGAATTTTTCTCAAATTCTAAATCGGATAACTGTCTGCAAATTTGGGTTTTGCCAACACGACCATTGCCAATAATCATTAACTTAGCATCTTGCTGCTGGTTCTGGCTTTCGGCTAAATCTGTAAAATGTGCTCTTAACCTTGGTAGACAATTATCATACCCAAATTTTGATAAAACCTCATTGGGTAGTTCAGTGATTTTGCAATCACCCAAAATTAATTCATTTAAGCTTTTCGAATAAACCAACTCCAATGGTATTGCTGTGATTGGACAAAAAAAAACGTTTAATTTTCTCAATAAACCCAAACCAATCAGTGGGCTTAGGTCCCTGACTTGAGTATGACCACAATTAAACTCTTGCAAGTTAATTAAGCCACCCAACGGACTTAGGTCTGTGACTTGAGTATGACCACAATTAAACTCTTGCAAGTTAATTAAGCCACCCAACGGACTTAGGTCATTAGCTTGAGTTTTACCACAATTAAGCACTTTCAGGTTGCTTAAGCCACTCAACGGGCTTAGGTCAGTGACTTGAGTACCCCAACAATCAAGACTTTGCAGGTTACTTAAGCCTCTCAACGGGCTTAGGTCAGTGACTTGAGTATCACTACAATAAAGCTCCTGCAGCTTACTTAAGCCACTCAATGGGCTTAAGTCTGTGACTTGAGCATACGAACAATGAAGCACTTGCAGGTTACTTAAGCCACTCAATGGGCTTAGGTCTGAGACTTCAGTACCACCACAATCAAGCTTTTGCAGGTTACTTAAGCCACGCAATGGGCTTAGGTCTGTGACTTGAGTGCCACCACAACAAAACTCTTGCAAGTTAATTAGTCCACTCAACGGGCTTAAGTCAGTGACTTTCGTGACTACGCAATTTAGTTCCTTCAAATTTTTTAAGCCAATCAACGGCCTTAGGTCAGTGACTCGAGTATTCTCACAATAAAGCGTTTGCAGGTTACTTAAGCCAATCAACGGCCTTAAGTCAGGGACTTGACTATTCCCACAATTAAGCTTTTGTAAGTTACTTAAGCCACTCAATGAGCTTAAGTCAGTGACGTGACTCCACATAAAACTTACTTGTTTTAGGTTGCTTAAACTACTCAATAGGCTTAAATCGCTAACCTTAGTCTCAGAAATATTAAGAACCTGAAGTTCTTTTAACTCAGCAATACTCTCCGGTATTTCCTCCAGCTCTTCCAAATCGGATAAATCCAACTCTTCACCCGGCTGCCAGTTTTCAATTCGCCGTTCGGCTTCGGCATAATTTTCTGCTGGAGTTCTGTTGCGCCCAATCATTTCCGTCCCTTGTACTCGGTCGATAGCATTTGGGTAACTATCGCATGTTGCAGTTTTACTGGGAATATGGATTTATTGACATACTGGCGCCAATAGAACATCTGGACAAAAATTAAATATTTAACGCGTCAAAACGAAATATTTAAAGAGTTAGAATTAGCTTCTAAAAAGAGTAGCTGAGGATGTTTGAGAAATGCTAGGCAGGTAAATTAAGCGCGTAATGTTGCGAGTATGAATAAATAACTAATCGCTGCTGGTACAAAAAAACCAGTGTTTATTGTTGGTTTTTTCACATAAATGATAAAACTCTGCTTTGGTTTTTAAAGCGTTATTAATAGAGTCTACTTGGGTTTCTTCTGTGTAGCCGTTTTCGCTGTATTGGTAATACCAACTAGCACCTAGGCTAAAGCTATTTACCATTAACCTTGCACGCGCCGCACTAGGTTCTTTTACGTACAAAACCCGGCTTAGGTTGTATTGGTTCATTACCGTTAAAATAAATTGTTTACTGTTTAGCAGCTCGTTGTTTTCTAGAAGATTTTTATCAGAGCCGCTTTGCTTAGCATTCAATTCTTCGGTGAGTTCTTTGCGATAGAACTCAATAAAATTGGTGTTATTTAAAATAGCAATGCTATCAAGTTGTTGAATAATTTCTTGCGAGTTTGCATCAAGCGTGCGAGGTATTTGCGTTTTGTTAACGTAAAAAAACAACAATGCCGAGCCAAGCATCATTATGCCTAGAGCTACGATTGTTTTGGTTTTATTTATAGGCATCGGCGCAGTTGTGCGGTATTTTCGAGCCTTCTCTAATGGGGTATGGAACCCCTGCAATGGCTTCCATTAAGGTCGTGGCATCTAAGTTATTTGGGTTTGAGTAAGTTTTAAATAATTTTATTCCTAATTCGACCGATAAACTGTCGGTAGTATCGTCAAATTTACGTAAATCAGCGCAAACCAAGGGTGGCTGATTGTTATACATGCAAAATGACGAATACTTTTAATTTTACAGTTGCTTAAAATAAATACTCAGCTTTTATCATCAAACAAGTATTTATAACCGAGTGTATTTATAACCCAGCAAGTATTGGCCATTCAAAATTAATGGGTTTAATTTCAAATTAGTCTGCGGCACGCTCGATGGATTCACCCGCCGACTGCACGTCTTTACCAAAACCCTCAACGGTTTGACAACCGGCAAAAGACACGGCGACTAAACACGCAAAACCTAAAATTAATTGACGCTTGTTACCGTATTGTTTAAAGACATTTTTTATTTTTAACGGATTATTCATTAGGCTCTCCAAGAAGTTTTTGCACAAAAAAAAGCAAGTGGTTGTTAACCACTTGCTTTCGCTATTAATGCTTAGTAAGTTTTTCCCACGCTTCGCGAGCTTCTTCTTTTGATTTGCCGTAGTGCTTTTGCATAGAACCTTCAAATTTTTCTTGCGAACCGGCCATTTGCTCTACTTCGTCGTCGGAAATTTTGGCCCAAGTTTTACGAATTTCACCTTTAACTTCTTTCCATTTACCTTCTGCCATATCTTTATTCATAACGAACTCCGATTATTTTTTCTAAATGAATCGCGGTTTCAGATAATAAGTGCAATTGGTAGTTGAGAGGCCAGCTGGTAGAGTCAGCACCTCTCCCGACCAAG
>NZ_BAAGIE010000017.1:0-107126 GCF_054658275.1 Sessilibacter sp. MAH3
CAATCACTTACCGTTCTTGAAATTGGCGACACATCCTTGTGTCGCGAGAAACTCTAGGTTAATCAGAGTTTCCTTAAGTTAATGAAAAAACCGAACAGTTAGCGAAGAACCTCAAACAATTTTTATTAGTAAATTATTTTATACCCGTAACTGATCACTCAATTAATACAAAAGTGTAAAGTATTCTAAAAAATTACCTACACAGTGTGAGATTTTTCTCACATGAGCTACACCTACTTATACGTAAGTGCGAATTTCTATATTTTCTACTAATCATTAGGGCTGGGAAATGAAAAAAACCAATAAAAGCACGACACTTGTAGGGACTAAAAGTTTAGATAACCGTATTCTTCTCCAAACCTTAGAGAAAGAAATTAGCAAATTGGAAAAGCTTATTTCAGCAATAGAGTTCGCCGGTTCCGAGCAATTCGAACATCGCAACAACCTTCATCAAGCATTAAAAGAACGCTGCCAAATTTACAGTTCACTACAAAAAGATCGTGATCTTTCATTTCGTGACAGAGCTTAAACTAATCGTTAAAACTTCTTGCCAATGCTTGCTCAGCTAGTAACTCTTCGCCCTTTGTAATTGTTCGTGATTAAAAGTCTGTACAAAGGGCGAAAGACAAAAAATTCAGCGCTAAAAATTAACCGCAATAAATTATTTTACGATTAACAAAATAAGTACGCGTTAATAATCTCGATGTTCAGGCTCAACAACTCTTAATAACTCACCCAGAACTGACGTAGCAAATTCACCGGGTTTTAGTGAAAAGCAAATCTCTAGGTTCTGTTCTTGCCAAGACCAAGTCATTTCCTCGGGCAAACACACCAGCGGTCGCCGCTCTTGAGATAATCCTTGATGCTCCAGCGCATCAATCCAAACCGAGAATGTTTCTAGGGCTTGTTGCTCGAGGGTTTTCGCGAGCGAATCCGTCGCTAAGCGCCCTCTCCCCCACAAAGGCCCGGTCGGAAACTGAGTGTTTGTTGGATCAGCAATATCACCATCAACAAGTTTATTCCAATTTCCTTCTAAAACTCGCTTTGCTAATACAGTATTAAATAAATAAGAGCGTGCTGCCGATAACACCAATCCTTTTAGCGTGCGATTTTTGATTTTCTTACCGGCCTCAAACCAATCTTTCGCCAGAGACAAGTTATTCGCATCATGCCCAAAACGTTGTGCTCCGTAATAATTCGGCACACCCGCGCTCTGGATTTTTTGCAATTTACTATCAAGAATTTCTTGTAGGCTGGTTAAATTTGACGAGCTTGCGTCGTTCGTGCTGTTAACAAAGCTTGGTTCTCGCAACAAAATGCGAAAATAGTTTTTTGTGTGTGAGCCTTTGCGTAATTTTTGGGTATGCGTGCGAACGTCTTTTACCGTCCAAAATTCGGAATTAAATTCACTCCAGTTTTTATCTTGGTTTTTAGGCAAATAAATACTAAACCATTGCTGGGTAATTGCATTTCGATCTTTTAGCCCGGCAACACCAATATCACTGGAGTTTACACCGCAAAATTTGGCCAGCTCTTTTTGCACCCAATGGGTATTTTGGCCAACCTTCTCGATAAACAAATAAACATGCTCGCCTGTGCCTGCAAATTCTGTTTCGAGAACTTCTTGCACAAAAAAATCGCCGGGCTGTTCTTTGAATTTTGCAAAAGTATTCAGCTCACCAAATGCTTTTGGGAAATTAATATCAAATAAAGGGCCGGATGGTTGAGTTTGATCAGCAGGGGTTTGATTAGATGAATCCAAAAGACAAGCTCTGTATTAATGGGCTTTAATCGCAGCAATTGGTGATTAAAGCCAAGAAGTTAATAAGTAGATAAACCACTAATTATTTCTCTAATTCTGAAGTAATTAGCTGATAACTTTATTAGCAGATAAGTTTAATAATGCTCAGTTAAACATTTAAACCGATTCATATTGGTTAGATTTTTTGCAGCAGTACCGTCGCAAACGCGGCAATGCCTTCTTTACGGCCGGTAAACCCTAGGTATTCGGTTGTTGTGGCTTTCACGTTGATTGTATCGGTAGAGGTTTGCAGGTCGGAGGCAATTTTTTCGACCATTGCTGAAATGTGCGGTGCCATTTTTGGAGCTTGGGCAACAATGGTCATATCGGCGTTAACCAGTTGATACTGGCTTTCTTGAATTTTTCGATACACTTCTCGAAGCAGGTCGCGGCTATCAACATTTTTGAAAGCGGGATCGGTATCGGGAAAATGCTGACCAATATCACCCAAAGCGGCAGCACCTAAAAGCGCATCACACAATGCATGAAGTAGTACGTCGCCGTCCGAATGTGCCACTAAACCGCGCTCGTAAGGAATGCTTACACCACCAATAACAATGTGATCGCCGGGACCAAAAGCGTGAACATCAAATCCTTGTCCAATTCTCATTGGGTATCCTCTACTCGCTGTATGCGTTTATTTTTAGGAGTTTGTTTTGCGCCAAATCTTCACAAACGCCGATAATGTTATCAGAAATAATTGCTTGATCAGAATTCTTACAGACTCATAAACACTAGAATAGCACGTCAATGAGAACGCAATTTAGCGATAAATCTGCCGGTAAATAATGCTCTAAGATTGCGACAAAATCGCCGTAGCGACACGTAAATCTTCGGCAACCGTTATTTTAAGATTATCGCTTCTACCTGGGTAAAGCTTAACGTTGAACCCAGCCATTTCCATGGCAGATGCTTCATCGGTAATAGGTAAACCTAGCGCAAGCGCTTTGGCGATATTGTTGTGTAATACCTCTAGCCGAAACATTTGCGGCGTTTGTGCCAACCAAACTCGCTTGCGATCTAACGTAGTTTCTACACTTGCAAAAGCCGTGTTTTGAGAACTTTGATCGTTAACGTCAGAAACAAACGCCTTTGCATACTTGATTGTATCAGAGGCCGGGAGTGCCATTAGCCCACCCACGTCATCAATTTGCAAAGAATCCATCATTCGATGCAATTCATAAGATTGCAAACAGGGCCGCGCCGCATCGTGCACCAAAACCCAGTCGCTCTTGTTATCGCCTAAGCTTTTTATATAGTTCAAGCAATTTAATACCGAATCTGCACGCTCGCTGCCACCGGTAACGGTCACCAGTTTTTCAGAAAATTCCGAAGCTATTGCAGTATTTGGCCAAAATGAATCGTCTGACCGTATGGCCACTACCACTTTGTGTATTTTAGGACTGTTTAAAAAAATGGAGAGCGTATGTTCTAGAATCGTTTTACCGGCAATATTCAGGTACTGTTTGGGAATATCACTTGCCATTCTAGAGCCGATTCCAGCCGCAGGTATTACCGCCCAGAATTTCGTAGATTCATTCATAAGATGGAAGCAGACACAGCTAGGGGTTTACAAAAGAAGGGAGCTTAGCGCTTTTTTTCGGCTGGTTTTTCATCGACAACCAAATAAAAAGTCTCGTCGTTTTTGATCATACCGAGCTGCTCACGAGCAATTTCTTCGGTTGATTCATGGCCACTCTTTAACAGTAAAATCTCGGCTTCGAGTGTTTGATTACGCTCGGCGTCAATACTGTTTAGGGTTTTTTGTTCGCTGATGGCGGTTTCTAGTTGCGCAACATTAGCCAGTGAACCTTCACCAATCCATAGACGAAACTGCAGAATTAAAAGCAGCACGGTTAATATGGCGATGGTTACTTTCATAGGCACCAACAATGTATTACGACAAATAAGATTTTAGCCGAACCAACAACTGTTCGGATGTAAACCACGAAATTTTGATGGACGTTAAGGCAAAAAGTTTAATTTGAGAAGGGTTACGAATTATTAATGTGAACTCGAAACAGCTCCGGCGATGACCGAAACTGTTTCATACGCTCAATGCTTACGCTGTAAATTCCGCTTTACCACGGTAAGGAGCTTTATCAGTTCCTAATTCGGCTTCGATGCGTAACAAACGGTTGTACTTGGCAACGCGGTCTGAACGACAGAGAGAACCGGTTTTAATTTGCCCTGCTGCGGTAGCAACGGCCAAATCGGCAATGGTGGTGTCTTCGGTTTCGCCAGAGCGGTGCGAGATTACTGCCGTGTAGCCAGCGTCTTTGGCCATTTTGATCGCGTCTAGAGTTTCAGACAAAGAACCAATTTGGTTAAATTTAATCAGAATTGAGTTAGCAATGCCCTTCTCAATACCTTCTTTTAAAATTTTGGTGTTGGTAACAAACAAATCGTCGCCAACCAATTGAACCTTTTCGCCCAACTTTTCGGTTTGGTACTTCCAACCATCCCAATCAGACTCGTCTTGACCGTCTTCAATGGAGATAATTGGGAATTGATCGCAAAGCTCCGCCAAGAAATCGGTGAAGCCTTCTGAAGAGTACACTTTACCTTCGCCGGAAAGATCGTATTGACCATTTTTGTAGAATTCGGAAGACGCGCAATCAAGGGCAAGCGTTACGTCTTCGCCCAGCTTGTAACCCGCGGCTTCAGTGGCTTCTTTGATAACAGCCAATGCTTCGGCATTCGAAGAGAGGTTTGGTGCAAAGCCGCCTTCATCACCCACAGCGGTGTTTAAGCCTTTGGCAACCAATACTTTTTTCAGTGAATGGAAGATTTCGGCACCGACTTGAAGTGCTTCAGAGAACGATTTAGCCGCAACTGGCTGCACCATAAACTCTTGGATATCAACGTTGTTATCAGCGTGCTCACCACCGTTAAGGATGTTCATCATAGGTACTGGCATGGTGTACTGACCAGAAGTACCGTTGATATCGGCAATGTGCTGATACAAAGGAATGCCTTTTTCAATAGCAACGGCTTTTGCCGCCGCCAGTGAAACCGCCAAAATAGCGTTAGCACCGAAGTTTGCTTTATTTTCGGTACCGTCTGCTTCGATCATTGCCGTGTCGATTGCACGCTGATCGGCTGCGTCCATTCCCACAAGAAGATCTTTGATGGTGGTATTGATGTTTTCAACGGCTTTCAATACACCTTTGCCTAGGTAACGGCTTTTATCGCCATCTCTCAGTTCAAGCGCTTCGCGCGAACCGGTAGAAGCACCAGACGGTGCACAAGCAGAACCCACAGCGCCGGAGTCTAGAATAACATCGGCGTTTACGGTTGGGTTGCCACGGGAATCAAGCACTTCAAAAGCTTTGATATCAACGATCTTGGTCATGCGTTAGCTCCAAGCATTTAAATTTAAAAGTAAAGACTTGAGTCTTAATGTTGAAAGGCTACAAGCGAGGCAAATCGTCCATATTCAGCGCTCGCTTGAAGAATAAATTTAGTCAGGTGCGAATTGTACCATCTAAAGCCGACAAAACTACTCGATAATCAATTCAGGTTGAGACTTTAACAGGTCATCAAAGGCTTTCATTTGCACCAAGAAAGGTTCAACCAACTGCAATGGCAGCGCACTTGGGCCGTCACACTTTGCTTTAGCCGGTTCTGGATGCGCTTCTAAAAACAAACCTGCAATACCCACAGCAATACCGGCGCGAGCCAGTTCGGCAACCTGTTCACGTCTACCACCAGAAGCCGCTCCGTTAGGATCACGACATTGCAAGGCGTGGGTTACGTCAAATAAAATTGGCGCACCATGGCTAACGTCTTTCATGGTTTTAAAGCCAAGCATATCAACTACTAAGTTGTCGTAACCAAAGCAGCTGCCGCGCTCACACAAAATCAGTTGATCGTTACCGCATTCACGAAACTTCTCAACGATGTTTTTCATTTGCGGCGGCGAAATAAATTGCGGCTTTTTAATGTTGATTACGGCGCCGGTTTTGGCCATAGCTTCAACCAAATCGGTTTGACGAGCCAAAAAGGCTGGCAGCTGAATCACATCGGCGACTTCTGCAACCGGCTGACATTGATAGGGCTCATGCACATCGGTGATTACCGGTACATCAAACGCTTTTTTTACGTCTTCAAAAATCTTCAAACCTTCTTCCATTCCTGGACCTCGGTAGGAATGAATGGAAGAGCGATTGGCTTTATCGAAAGACGCTTTGAATACGTAGGGAATGCCTAGCTTGTCGGTTGCAGTTTTGAAGGTTTCTGCAACCTGCATGGCGAGATCGCGACTCTCCAACACGTTCATTCCGGCAAATAATGCCATAGGTAGATGGTTGCCCACCTCAATACCTTTTACAGAAACTACCGTTTTGCTGTTCGATGTTGTCATGAAACTCTCTTGCTCTTTTTAAATTCGGCGAATCTGGCGCTCGTGAGTAAACGTCAAGAAACTCTGGTTTACCCAGAGTTTCCATCTGCTCAGCCTTTTGATTGGTTGTAATCCAGTGCCGCTAAAACGAAACTCTTAAACAACGGATGGCCATCGCGCGGTGTTGAGGTGAATTCTGGGTGGAACTGACACGCCACAAACCAACGATGCTCTGGCAATTCAATCATCTCAACCAGATTATCATCAGCAGACCAACCGCCTACTTTTAAGCCCGCTTTTTGAAGGCCATCAAGGAAGTTATTGTTAACTTCGTAGCGATGACGGTGGCGCTCGACAATCATTTCGCTACCGTAGATATCACGGCTCTTACTGCCTTCTACCAAGCGACATTCTTGGGCACCTAAACGCATGGTACCGCCCAAATCAGAGGATTCATCACGCGTTTCGCGCTTACCGGTTGAATCCAACCATTCGGTGATCAAACCAATGACCGGATGCTGGCTTTGTTGGTTGAATTCAGTACTGTTAGCATCGGTCCAACCGGCCACGTTACGTGCGTATTCGATAACCGCGGTTTGCATCCCCAAACAAATACCCAGATAAGGAATGTTGTTCTCGCGCGCGTATCGAACGGCGGTTAACTTGCCATCCAAACCACGCTCGCCAAAACCACCCGGCACTAAAATCGCGTCGGCGTCTTTGATCAGTTCAATGCCTTGCTCTTCAACGTCTTCTGCATTGATGAAGTTAATATTTACGCGCGTACTGGTGTGAATACCGGCATGAATTAGCGATTCGATCAATGATTTGTAGGCGTCTGGCAAGTCCATGTACTTACCAACCATGGCTACAGTAACTTTGTGCTCTGGATTTAGCTTACCTTCTACCACACGATCCCATTCGCTCAAGTCAGCTTCAGGCGCTTGCATGTCAAAATTTTCTAGAACGATTTGATCAAGACCATGCTCCATCAAAATTCTAGGAATGGCGTAAATGGTTCTAGCATCGGCTAAAGGCACCACCGCACGTTCTTCAACGTTGGTAAATAGCGCGATCTTTTTGCGCGAGTCTGCGTCAACTTCTACCTCAGAACGGCACAACAAAATGTTGGGCTGAAGGCCAATGGAGCGAAGTTCTTTTACAGAGTGCTGCGTAGGCTTAGTTTTGGTTTCGCCAGCAGTGGCGATGTAAGGCACCAAGGTTAAGTGCATTAGCTGCGCGCGCTTAGCACCCAACTCAATTTTAAGCTGCCGAACGGCTTCTAAGAACGGTTGCGACTCGATATCACCCACGGTGCCACCGATTTCAACAAGCGCTACATCAACGTCTTGGCCGCCTTCGATAATACGGCGTTTAATTTCGTCGGTAATGTGTGGAATCACCTGAACGGTGCCGCCTAAATAATCACCTCGGCGCTCTTTACGAAGTACAGTCTCGTAGACACGACCGGTAGTGAAGTTGTTGCGGCGAGTCATACGCGTGCGAATAAAGCGCTCGTAATGACCAAGGTCTAGGTCGGTTTCAGCGCCGTCGTCGGTTACGAAAACCTCGCCGTGCTGGAACGGACTCATGGTACCCGGATCCACGTTAATGTAGGGATCAAGCTTAAGAATGGTCACTTTTAAACCGCGCGATTCTAAAATCGCCGCGAGAGATGCGGAAGCAATACCTTTACCCAACGATGAAACTACACCGCCGGTTACAAACAAATAGCGTGTCATTGATTGACCTGTGAGCACTGTGTTGAATTGAATTTTGTGCGAATGAATCTCGTGTCTAGCAGAAGGAGCAGAATCAGCCGTAATCGTGTTGCCAAACCAAGGTAGGGTTTGTCTTATCGCGTTTAAATTCTGCGTAAAACGAACGAATTTTTTTGGCAACTGGCGGGAATTACTACCCATCTCCAAGATGGGGCGCCAGATTACCAGATTCGAACTTTTGCCTCAATTAATAATAGCTTAGAGGCTTTTGTTTGCTGATCGGAACAACATTTTTGGCCGTTCTCAACCAAGAAAGTTGACCAAAACAAAGACCTAGACAACTAATGACCAGTACCGTTACTCGTCCACTCACCACTCCTTCTTTACAATGTTTTTATCAACAAACACTCATAAAGAGCTACCAAATAATTGTATAACCGATTTTCACAATGCGGCCGGATCAAGGAAATTAAGAGCCAACTCAGGCATCTTTTTTTGATGGAGTCAGAAAGGTATCGATGAAGTTCTTATTAATCAGACGTTCCTCAAAGCTTTAACAGACTGGTACCAATCACTCTGATATTGCCAAATCACTGAATAACCCTCTTCTGAATTTTCACACCAAGCGCTTTTTTCAACCCAAAAATCCGCGACCGCCGCCAAACCTTGGGGATCAGCAATCAAAGGCACACAGGCACGCAACCAAGGCTCCACAGATTGCTCTTGCAAAACCTTCTTCAGTGTTTGCGATCGATGCCGAAACGATGGATGAGCACGCTCACCTCCTTGGCGAAACGAAACCGTAAAACTCTCTGAGCGACTGTTAAGATGCCCTTGAGGTTGTAATCGCAGCTGCCAGCCATTTAGGTAAATTGGCTGTTCAAGGCTCAAGGTTAAATTGCCCATTTCCGTGTTTGCATTTGTGGCCTCAAGTACTTGGGTTTCAATAAAATGCAGTCGCCCTTGAAAGCCAGTTACAGCAAATTGTGGGTTCAAATGCACACACGGAGTGCCAGATACGGTTTCGCCAGCAAGAATTTGCGTTTGAACATCACGAAACTGTTGTTGATTGAGTGGCGGCAAACCAAGTTTCTCGCAGCCCAAAGACAACGCATAAAACTGGCGATTCTCAGACAGGTTTTTCAGCCGCGCGATAGAGACTGAAACGCTGGCTTTTTCGACTCGCCCCTCAAGACTGCGCCAATCATCTTCTGCTAATTCAGATAAAGAACCTAAGGCTTTGCGACAAAGCCGCGCACTTTGCGCCAATTGCTGGTTGGCATCTGGCCAGCGAGTCGCCAACAAGGGTAAAACCTGATTACGAATAAAATTACGATCAAAATGATTCTGTGTATTACTGGGATCTTCGACCCAACGTAAATTCAACGCCCGAGCATATTCTTCCAACGTTGAACGCGGTGTCGTCAATAAAGGTCGAATAAGAGTTCCGCTAGATGCTTGTACATCTGCACTTAATGGTCGTTCTTTAGGAATGCCCGCCAAACCTTTTACACCGGCACCACGCATTAAACGCAGCAGCACGGTTTCGGCTTGATCATCCAAATGATGCGCCATTAACAGGTAATGGCCGCGCCTAACAAAACCGCGAAACACTGCATAACGGCTTTCACGCGCCGCGTTTTCAATGCCCTCGCCATCGGCGCACACAAGCACTTTGGAAGACTGAATTTCAATACCTAGTGATTGTGCGAAATTTTCACAATGCTTCTGCCACGCATCGGCGTCTTGCGCTAAACCATGATTGACGTGAATCGCTCGTACAATCCAACCCGTGTGATTACGCTTCGCGTACTCCGCCAGCGAGTGCAGTAACACCGTTGAATCTAACCCACCGCTGTAGGCCACCCAAACATCTGCTTGGTGACCGTTTATCGCGGCCAGCTGATCATCATATAAAGCGTCAAAAAAGTGAGTCATTAAACGTTGCGCCAAAAAGCAGTGCTCATAACGGGTGTTTTAAGGTTGGATGAGTTTCGCCTAAAGTTTACCATGTCGCAAACGCGTCTCTTAAGACTTCTACTCAACAGCAATAGCTACGAACCGACGCATCTAAACTGACCCAATAAAAGAATTCATCATGAAAAAAACCCTTCCCTACGGCAGTTGGCCTTCAAAAATCTCCGCACAGCACATTGTCTCTCAGAGCCTAGGTTTGGCCGAACCCAAATGGGATGGCGAAGATTTGTATTGGTTGGAATTTCGCCCTAATGAAAAAGGCCGCAATTGCATCGTTAAAAAAGACGGTAACGGCAATATTAGCGATGTTATTCCAGAAAACATGAGCTCGCGCTCCAAGGCCAACGAGTATGGTGGTGGCAGCTATACCGTCGCAAATCACATCGTCTATTTTGTGTCGGGTTATGATCAGCGCATTTATAAGGTGGATACCCAAACCCAACCAATTCAAGCCACGGCTATTACCGCCGAAGGCCCCTATCGCTACGCCGATTTATTAATCGATAGCCATAAAAATCGAATTATCTGCATTCGCGAAGACCACAGCCATAAATCCGCAGACGATCAATCCCATCACATCGAAGAAAAAGCCGAGTTAGTTGCCGTTGATTGTAATACCGGAGAAACCACCGTGCTTGCAACAGGAGATGATTTTTACGCATCGCCAAACTTATCGCTCGATGGTAATCAATTGGTTTGGATCAGCTGGAATCATCCAGCCATGCCATGGGAAAGCAACTCGGTGTTTACCGCGATAATTAATTCACAAGGTACCTTGGACGACATCACTGCCATTGCTGGTGTTGCCGCTGGTGAAGCACCGCAATCTCATTTTCAACCGCAATGGAGTGCAACCAATACGGTAATCAGTATTTGTGATCGCGACAACTGGTGGCACTTTTACGAATACAAACAACAAAACTGGCAGCCTTTATTAAAAGCAGAATTAAATTTCGCCGACGCCGAATTTGCCACACCACAATGGGTTTTTGGATTATCCACGTGGGGATTTATCGACGTAGAAACCATCGCTTGCTGTTTTAATATTCGCAACATTTGGCAATTGGCATTAATTAATTATCAAACCGGTGATTGTAACGTTATCGAAAGCGATTGTTCAGATATCGCCAACATGGCAGTCAGCAACAATAAATTTGCGTTTATTGGCAGTAATGCTGCAACACCCAGCGAACTTGCCATTATTGATTTAAATTCCGAAAACGAAGACGAACTCATCTTCGAAATTGTTAAAAGCATACCCACCGATTTACAAGAAGACGTCTTTTCCATTCCAGAAGCCATTGAATTTGGCCCTGAAGGCGAGCAAGCCCATGGTTTTTATTATCCGCCTCACAACACAGAATATTGCGCAGCAGACGGCGAAAAACCACCATTAATTGTTATGGCTCACGGCGGCCCAACCAGCGCTCGCAGCACCGCGTTTAATATTAAAATTCAATATTGGTGTTCACGCGGTTTTGCCGTGGTTGACGTTAATTATCGCGGCAGCACTGGATACGGCCGTGATTACCGTTTAGCGTTAAATCATAACTGGGGTGTTAAAGATGTTGAAGATGTTTGCCGCGCCGCAAATTACTTAGTCGAAAAAGGTTTGGCCGATGCTAATAAACTGGCTATAAAAGGCGGCAGCGCTGGCGGCTACACCGTACTTGCAGCACTAACTTTTGAATCAACTTTTAAGGCGGGTGCCAGCCATTACGGCATTGGTGATTTAGAAACACTCGCTACCGATACTCATAAATTTGAGTCGCGTTATTTAGATTCGTTAATTGGCAAATACCCAGAAGACCAATCAACTTACGTTTCGCGCTCGCCCATCAATCACGTTGAGCGACTGGATTGTCCGGTAATATTCTTCCAAGGTGGCCAAGACAAGGTTGTACCTCCCAACCAAGCAGAAGCGATGGTAAATGCCCTGAACGCAAAAGAAATTCCGGTTGCTTATGTGCTTTTCCCAGAAGAAGGCCACGGATTTAGACAAGCCAACAACATGATTCGCTCGGTAGAAGGTGAACTGTACTTTTACAGCAAAATATTTGGTTTCGAATTAAGTGAAAAAATAGAAGCGGTCGAAATACAGAATTTAAGTATTTAACGATAGAAACCTCTGATTAACCCAGCCATGATTTAATCAGAGGACAGAAATTGAAAATGCAATTTCCAATTTTTCACAACTTCAATCACTTATCGTTCTTGAAATTAGCGACATATCCTAGTGTCGCAAGAAACTCTAAGTTAATCAGAGTTTCCTTATGTTTTTTTAAACATTAAATTAAATAGCAAGCAATACCGGCACTACTGACACCCCAAAGCAAGGCTAGTTTATGAACCAAGCTTTCTTATAGTTTCCAATAATGTGTAATTAACAACTATTCCAGTACAAGCTCGGGGTCAACGTAAGATCGATCAATGTGATAACCCTGCTGTTCGAGTAATAACTCTTTTTGATGACGTCTCTCTTGTAATTCTAATTTCCGTTGTGGCCAAATTTGCGCAGCATCCTTTCGCTCGTCATTTTCTAACTGATTTATAATAAGTTCTTGCATGTTATACACTTCGTAAGAAAATAAATAATCCGAAGGCTTATCTAAATCTAGGCGGCTTGTGTCTCGACGAAAACCTATTTTCATAATGACATCACCCGCATACATTCGCCAATCGTTGTCGGTTATCCGCATCCACGTGTCTAGGTCTATGTCAGCATCGATAGGTAAGCTGTATAAAACATTGTCTTCTTGCAGTGCATAGTGCAGGGCTTGATTGGTTGGTAAACGTGGGTCTTCAAGGTTAATAAAGGTTTGCCAGCCTCTCTGCCTTAGCATGGCTAAAAACTCTAAAAAGCGTAATCGTGCCTCGTCGTGATAAATATCACTTTGTGTAGACATGCCACCAGAAACTCTAAAAACATAAATACCCTTTCTGGGAAGATCACGGTCGTAGGTACCGGTTACTCGAAGCGTATTGGGAAAGGTAAAACTGTAAGGTCCGTTTTCTAGAAATACTTGCCCAAGAGATGCAATTGGCCATCTGACGCTATAAAAATCCAAACCGGCTGGCTGACTGTTTATTCCGCGTTTTTGATCCACCCAGTTAATTTCTACAAATTTCTCCGGCGACATATTCAGTTCAATAAAGGCTTTAGCGACTGGCATTGAAGGCGTGCTCTTGGTTGTTTGATGTGTAAAAAATACATAGCCTAAAATAAGTGAGCCCAGCAATAAGGCCCCTATTATTAGTAGGTACCTCATTCGATAATTGCTCGGGTTGGCATTGAATAATCTTTTGTATTCACCCAGCTCGCCATTTTCTGTAGCTCACCGTGCATATAATTAGACCTTTTTGCCATAAGATCATGGAATACAGATGCTGCCTCTTTTATCCAATCCATACGACTCTTGAAATTCTCAACTTGCATATCATCAGGGGCGACCGATTTAAGTTCACCGTCGTCTATTTCGCAGGCGTGTGAAAAAACCAACTCGAATGATGGAGATGCCCAATTTAAGAGAATCCCCCGTTGCCATCTCGCCCACTTGGCAAATTCCGGGTGTTCGTAAATCAGCGGTTGCAAGATAACACCCTGCTCATGGTTAGCGATCTCCAACAGATGCTTCATTTGCAGGTCTCTCTTAGCTCGTCCAGACGCCTTCTCAATCTGTGTAACGTACTTAAAGCCACTTTTCAGGCTGCCGGATATTGCCATGTTATTGATAATAGGCAGTGTTTTCTGCGACCAAGGCATACTATCCACCACTGTTTGAATGGGCGCTTCTAGATTTTTTGCGTTACGTTTATCGATGCAAACCATGCCGTCAAAAAAATGTTCTGGGTAGTTGTTGTAAAACCAGTGTGGCGCGCTGATATCCATAAAGAGCCATAAATTGCCTTTACCCAAACCATCAGCTATTTCTTTGGCATTCACAAATGGCAGAAACATGTCAGTTAATACCACTCTGTTCATGCCCAAAAGACAAGCAACCGTTTTACTGGCAAAGGCCCCCAGAGCCATCCAATAATAGCGACCCAGTTTACTAACATCCCCGCCTTCTTCGGTTTCTAAATAAAAGCGTGCGTAGGTTGCGGCGATACGTTTTGCTCGCACTTCATACCAATCGAGCAGGTCGTACTCGTTAAAACCCACTCGCTCGCTCATGCGAATAATCGAAAATTCTTGTGCTTTTGACCAATAGGTTTTACAGGTAATTTCTACCGGTTCGACTTTATCAGTATTATCGTTAACGCCCGCAGTGCTCTCTGGACTTACCATGTCGATATTCCTTGGTTCTTTTTCGGTTAACAGGCTTTAGCTGATTAAGTTTCTTTGGAATTTGCATAGGCCACGGCTTTATCCGTATTTATTTTTGGCCAAACCAGTTGATATTCGAGCTTCTCACCTTCGGTAGTCGACACCACCGCCGTAGTGCCATCGGTACCCGATACATCGTCGGGCAAGTGCCAATCTTCATCAATAGGCTGACCTTCGGGAACCACTCGATAGGCCATTCCTTTGACTGGATTTCCGAGCGTGTCTTTAAGTACAAAACGCAACGCGAAGGTATTGGTAACAGGAATATCATCAGCGGCAAGATTAATAGCAGGGCCTTCGTCACCAATGTAAACGTTGGCAGACCCAACCATAATGGTTCCGCCGCAATTAATAGCATCACCCACACGAGAGGCAGGTTGATTATTGATGAAAACCGTCGCTGAACCTTTAGAAATGGCTCTTGGATGTGGTGGGCTTTTGGGCTTTATATGCGGAGCAAGCGCATCGCCTTTTCGAGCGGCGGGAATTCCATTAACCATAACATTACCACTGCCCTGGATTACCGGACTAGGATGCCATGCACCATGATTTGAACCCATATCGCCCAGTCGCGCCGCTGGTTTTCTCGACATTTATATTTCCTAAACTAAAGTATTAAACTGTAAATGAAGGTGAATAAGAAACCTCCACAAACACCCTTACCATCAATTAATTGTTAGGGATTGTGACAAAAATTTCTTCCACTATTAATTATGCGTTGCGTAAAACGAGACTTTTTGCCGGTAAATTTTACATTCGCAGAATAACCTAGCAATAATTTCATGGGTTTTTATTTACGTTAAGTGGTTACATTAAGGTTAAAATTGCCACTCTATTTTTGCGCAATATTTTCACGGCTTATTCGCTGTAGATTTACCATGTATCAACTGCTCAAAACCCACGAACAATCAAATTCATTTTTATAGGAAGCTCTGATTAGCTCATCCATAATTCAATCAGAGGGCAGAAAATGAAAATGCGATTTTTAATTTTTTCACAACTTCAGTCACTTACCGTTCTTGAAATTGACGACACATTCTTGTGTCGCAAGAAACTCTAGGTTAATCTGAATTTCCTATAGATATATTAACACTTTAAGAGTTATTTTCTTTTTACAGAGAAAATCATCACAAAAAGAATAAATCTATCATTATTTTTTAGTATTCAAAACAAGTAAACCCAACTATCCAGATACGTTTTTACTCTATCAAAACAAGAATTAATTAAAATCCAAGCAAAAATAACAAGAATACCAATGCGATAAATCTGGCGACTCAATATCACGCTTATAAGTCAATATCAGTTGCACAGAAAATTTATTGATCACTAAAAATTAGAGAGCCATTATTTATCTCTACCATATACAACCGCGAGAAAACCTCTTGAGAAACCGTTGCAAATATGGTCTCGTCATTACCATTATCGCAAAAGAGAATGTCACACCCTCTCTCTTGAGCAAGAGTTTTCATTAATTTAGTTAAATAACTACTCGCCTCTCTTAATGGAGAATCAATGTAGTCTTCTGCAAATTTATCAATAATCTTAACATCAATTGCTTGCAAGCCTAATAATTCAAACTGCTGAGAAAGAAGAGACAATACATAAGCATCACCACTCTCTTTCCAGTCAACGGTTATAAAATAACCCATAACATTTAAGATATCGACGAAGCAATAACACGCAAAAACTTCTTCCGAAAATTTATTTGTACGCTCTTGCCAAGAGCCATAATGTTGAAAATAACCGGGAAACTTAGCCTTAAGCTCAGTAATCAGTTCATCATATGCAAGATCACTCTTCCAACCGGCTTCAGCCTGATTAATCCACTTAATGGCGTTGGCGGAATTTTGCGAAATATCGCTTGCTATACCACGCAGTAGATCCCATATATTCCCATCAAGAACTTTTAATCCCAGTTCATCAAAAATCATAATATCTCTTCCAAAACCTGCTAACGCCTAATTCATATACTCAAAGGAACTCTGATTAACCTGGAGTTTATCTCGACACAAGGATGTGTCGCTAATTTCAAGAAATTGGAAACTGCATTGTCAATTTCTTCCCTCTGATTAAATCACGGAAGAGTTAATCAGAGGTTCCTATAGTTTAAAAGAATAATTTGGATTAGAAGGCGTTTTCTAAGCGGTCAAACTGGATGAGTTCTGAGATTTGGTTAGCGAATTTTTCGTCACTCAGCGCTGCAAGCAATTCAAAAGCCGCTTGATAACTGATAGGCCCACCGTTTGAGGTAACGACGCCTGCATCTAGAACAACATTCTCATCATATTGAACGTTTATTTCTGGATAAGATTTCTGTAAGTCATTTTCGCCACCCGCCCACGTGGTGGCTTTTTTACCATCAAGTACACCAGCTGCACCTAACAAGAATGCACCTGAACAGTTGCTCGCGTTCCAATCCACTTTTTTGCTCTGATCACTAATAAATTGCACAAGTTTTTTATCTTCTAAATACGGACTCATATCGTAGGCGCTGGGTACCAATAAAACCTTAAGATTTAGCGCGTCGTAAATAGATTTATCGGCAACAATTTTTAAACCTTCTTCAGAGGTAACAACCAGATTTTTTGTCGCCGAAATTAAAACAACTTCGTATTCAGAAAATTGATCATGTTTGACAGCTGCGCCAAATACTTCTATTGGTGCCGTAACGTCGCTGGTTAAAAACTTATCAAAAACTAAAATACCTATTTGTGATTTATCTTTAGCCAAACTAGCGGAAGATAAAATCACTAAAAATAAACTGAGCAAAACTTTTTTTATTTTCATACATACTCCTGTACGTTGTTTTTTAATCAAAAGATAACGACCTTAAGAACGGTCGAATTAAAAATTTGAGATGAGCTCAAGCCAAACCTGAGCACATAATCAAGATACAGGAGTACACTTATATGTAAAATTGATAATATATTTATTTTTAATCTATTAAATAGATTAATGATCAAATTTTTAGATATTTCAACTAGTTAAAAAATTATTCACCTTAAAATTAAACATCAAAGTGCGTAAAAAACGATTCAAATCACGCCCACACCTGCTTCTGTTTAATCTATAATCGAACAAAAAATAGCCACACCAAGACAAAGAAAAACATGCCTATAAATTTAACGAAAACAACAGATAAAAGCTGGAGCAATATTTTTAAATTACACACACTTAATTACACAAACTGGTATTTTCAATATTTAGATGTAGAGGTTGTACTTAACGATAATAAAATACCTCACAATATCGAATCCCTGGAAAATACATTAACGCTAACGCCTATTTTTATAAGGATATATTTCATAAAACAGACGTAATATTTTCAAAGACCTTGTTTTTGACACCTCTTTTGTAACAGTATTTTCTTATTCATTAATTTTTTGTTACTTTATGTCTTGCGTTTTTAGGTATCCAACGACAAACTGATCCTTTATAAAAGTCGAATCAAAAAATAAGAATATTTAATCTTTGTTTCGATCAATTTCAAATGCTATTACTTAATGGTGCTATGGGTTTGTGTTCTACAGAGCTCAGACCCATATCACTCTTGAGGACGTAACTATGCAAACAATTGTTATCGTAGGAGGCGGCGCGGGCGGTTTAGAACTTGCCAGCCAACTCGGGCGTAAATTAGGCAAACGTAAAAAAGCCGATATTGTGCTCGTCGATAAAAACACTTCTCACATTTGGAAACCCCTATTACACGAAGTTGCAACTGGATCTTTAGATACCGGAACAGATGGCGTTGTATACCGCGCACACGGTGCCAGACACGGCTATCGATTTGTTATGGGTGAGTTTACCGGCGTTGATCGCGACAATAAAACCATTAAATTAGCCGCCGTATTTGATGATGAAGGCAAACCACTTCTGCCTGAACGTCAGTTAAAATACGACACATTAGTCATGGCTGTAGGTAGTGTAAGCAACGATTTTGGTACTCCGGGCGTTCAAGATCACTGCTTCTTTTTAGATTCTCAGGCACAAGCAGAACGATTCCATAAAGCATTATTGAATCATTTTATGCGTATTGACGAAGAAGTTGATGGCGGTACGCTTAATGTTGCAATTGTGGGTGCCGGTGCCACAGGTGTTGAGCTTTCTGCAGAGCTGCTTCACGTTACCGAGCTGCTTAAAAACTACGGTATGCCAAACATGACGCCTAAGCGTCTTCGCATTACGTTGATCGAAGCTGGGCCACGCATTCTACCAGCCTTGCCGGAGCGAATTTCAGCATCGGCCAGAAAAGAGTTGTCACGCCTTGGCGTTGAAGTTAAAGAAGACACTCGCATTCAAAAAGCAACCGCCGATGGTTTTATTACCTCCGACGATATTTTAATTCGTGCCGATTTAATGTTGTGGGCCGCAGGCGTCAAAGCCGCCGATTACGTGAAAGATTTAGGTGTTTTTGAGCTTAATAAGGCCAATCAAATATTAGTGAAACCTACCTTACAGAGCACCACGGATGACGATATTTATGCGCTAGGTGACTGCTGTGGTTTCTTGCAAGAAAATGGCAAATGGGTTCCGCCTAGAGCTCAATCTGCTCATCAAATGGCATCGACCATTAAAGAAAATATTTTAAGAAGGCGTAACAACAAAAACCAAAAAGACTTTACTTACCACGACCACGGCTCCTTAGTAAGCTTAAGTCGTTACAGTACCGTGGGCAGCTTGATGGGAAATTTGACCAGCAAAAGTATGTTTGTGGAAGGCCATTTAGCACGTTTGATGTATGTATCTTTGTATCGCATGCACCAAATTGCCATTCATGGCTTTAGTAAAGCGGCAATGGTTTATGTGGCAGAAACCATTAGCAAGGTTGTTCGACCTAAAATGAAGCTTCATTAAAAATACTATATTGGAACCTCTGATTAACTCATCCATGATTTAATCAGAGGTTCCTATTAATCAATTAATACATTCATTAACGAATAAAGCACTCAAAATTAAAGATTGAGCGCTTCTTTCTTAAAGCAATTCCAATCCTAGAAACCTTAGAAGAATACCAATCTTTTTCCAAATTCTGTGTCAATAATTGCCGAGTTTTGTTCGTACACCTGCTTAATTTGATCTGCGTGAAAAACCTCTTCTGGACTGCCAAAATCGATGCATCGACCGTCTTGCATCACAATCACTAGATCTGCGTAGCGCAAAACAGAATTCAAATCGTGACTAACAATAATTGCGCTTAAACCTCTCTGACACTCTACTTTTAGAGTTTCATACATATTATTTTGATGTTTTAAATCTAGGCTTGCGGTTGGCTCATCCAATAATAAACAGGGTTTAAGATCTAACTGAATCAACGAGGTTTCTGATTTAACCGATTTAGCTCCAGACTTAAATTGGCTTTTATCAACCAGATTGGGTAATACCTGAATATACGATCGAGCTAATTGAACACGTTGCTGTTCGCCACCACTGAGTTGATCGTAGTTTTTTTCGAATAAATGACCGACGTCTGCAAAATTTGCCGCTAAATTTAGAAACTGCTTTTTACCAACATGGGAACATGAATGGTTTGCCAGACCAAAGGCTATCACTTCTTGAACCTTGAAGTTAAATTCAAGTGAATTAATTTGCGATAACACCGATAAGTATTTTGCTAACTCTCGATGATGATATTGCCTGAGCAGGCTTATATTTTCGCCACAAAAAATAACGTCGCCAGAGCCTTTTAACCCGCCGGCCAAACAATGTAACAATGTGGACTTTCCAGAACCGTTTGGCCCTACAATCGCAATTAACTGACCTTTAGGAATTTGCAAACGCTCGATATCAAGGCGCACACGTGAGCTCTTGCAAGAAGAATCCCGAACACGTATTAAACCATCAATACCATCGTCTCTATTCTGCTGGAATACTCGTAGGTGATTAACTTCGAACAAATAATCTTTATTCATAAACCCTTATCTTACGACGCAGCGCGATAACGAATAACAACAATACTTTAAGAATGTTTAAGTTTCCTCATTAAAACCCCAATAAACCAAGGCGCACCCACTAAAGCAGTAATGATACCAACAGGCAATGTTTCTCCGTCAATAAGACTGCGTGCTAATACATCTGAGGTTATTAAAATAATTGCTCCGGTTAAACCCGATAACGGAATAACCCAGCGGTTGTCAGCACCAGTCACCATTCTTACTACGTGCGGAGCAATTAGGCTAACAAAACCGATTAAACCCACGCAGGCAACAGAAACACCCACACCTACAGAGCAGATCAATAATACACGATATTGAAGCGATTCTACTTTAACGCCAAGATACATCGCTTGCTGTTCACCCAGCGCCAATAAATTTAAAGCGCTTGAATGAATCATTAATAAAAATAAAACAATTACGGCACTTATAAGTGAAAACCAAAGATACACGCTTGAAGACGGTTGTAAATTCCCCAATTGCCAAAATGAGAGAAAACGTAATTGTTGAAGATCAACAAAATATTTTATGAGACCCGCAAAAGCACCAGTAAAGGCCGACAACGCAAATCCAAGTAGCAACATGTAAAGCACCTGATTGACACCTGGTTTAGTCAACCAATGGCTCATCATTAATACGCACATTGATGCGATCAATGCACCTAAAAAAGCCGCTCCAGAAATTAATGCCGTGTTATTTATTGACGAGAGAACAGCGAATCCCAAATTATACGAGGCAAATACCATTAAGCTTGCACCCAACAAGGCGCCTGAGGAGATACCAATTAAATTAGGATCCGCCAATGGGTTTCTAAAAATGGCTTGAACAGCCGCGCCACTGACGCCAAGCACAACCCCTGTTGACAGGGCCATTAACACTCTCGGCCAACGTATTTGCGATAAAATAATAAAATCTTGTGAATTTAAGCTCTGAGCAAAAAATTCAGAATCTGAAAAATTATTGAATGATAAATAGCCTAACACGAATTTGAGGTGTGCGACAAATGTGATTTTAACATCACCAATCGCTAAGCTGGTTAGCATCGCCACAAAAACAAGCACAATTAATACGCACAAAAATACGCATGATCGTCGATTGTGCTGTTTATGGACCGGGCTGTGACAAGATGATGACAACGATCGATGAGTTGTCAAAAATCGATTCCTTTTTTCGCCATAATACCTTGATTATAAGCGTGCTTGATTTCTTTTATCTCAGAAACGGTATCGGCAATTTCACGTAATCGACTACCACCACCTCTACCGGTAATCACTACGTTTTGATGCGAAGGACGCGCAATAATAGCGTCAACTACCGACTGTTCATCCAAATATTGATAAGACAGCATATACGTTAATTCGTCTAAAATAACCAAATCGTATTTAGGACTACTGAGCGCATTTTTAGCGTGATCCCACGTAATCTTCGCCGCAGCCATATCACCGTCTCGGTCCTGCGTGTCCCACGTAAAACCGGTGCCCATTTGATAAAGAGGTACATCCTTTAAATGCTCAAGGAAAAATAATTCTTCGCCGGATTTTTGCACACCTTTAATAAACTGAATGATCGCCACTTGTTGACCATAGCCTAGAGCTCGAATTGCCATACCAAATGCAGAACTGGTTTTACCTTTACCGTTACCGGTTAATAAAACTACAACGGATTGATCTTGCGTTGCTTTTGCCATGGTTGCAGAAACACGTTCTTTTTGTTTTTGCATGGCTTTGTTGTGTTTCTCAGACTTTTTATCCATTTAAAAAAAACCAAAAAGTTGCATATATCAACATCAAACTGTAGGAACCTCTGATTAACTCATCCCTGATTTAATCAGAGCTTCCTATATGTTTGTAATTGCTCGTAAGAAATACAAGCAATAAACGTATCCTTGCTGTTCATACTCTGAGTATGAATTCCTAATGCTTACGCTCAATAGTATTGATAATTATTTTACGTGTATCGTTTAAAAGGAATAACGAGCACCTACATACGCCTGAATACCACCATTATTAAAGCCACGCGCTTCTTGATAATCATCATCAAGAGCATTAATAACGTTGGAATACACTTGTAACTCAGGAGTTACTGTGTAGTTGACCGTAATATTTAATAGCGAGTAATTATCCAAGTCTTCACCGTCAATATCAATGGCGTCACTGACGAAGCTTAATTGGCTCGACAAGGTTAAATTTTCTATTAATTGAGCAATAACTGAAAAATTAGTAATGTTCTCAGGGCGACGTGCACGTTGCTGGCCATTACTGGTTTCCGTATCGTTATAGGTATGATTTACCGAGAGCTCTAATGATTCACTCACAGGCCAATTAAAGGCGACTTCTACACCTTGTGAGGTCGCGTCATCGTCGGATTGTAAGTAGCCGCTAAAAAATACCGGGTCGAACTCAATAAAATCTTCAACGGTCTGATCAAACCAAACCAGCGATAACTTCCAGCCCTGCTCCGAAAACCACTCAACGCCAAGATCGTAGCCTTTACTGGTTTCTTCGTCTAACTGCAAACCCGCAGCAGGACCAAAAAAGGCGGTATCATTAAGAAATTGTTCAAATAAACTTGGCGCTCTAAAGCCAGAACCGTAGCTGGCTTTAAATTTTAAAATACCAGAATCTTGGAAAGTAATTAAATAGCTGCTGCCAAGGCGAAAACTTTGGTATTCGCCAAAGTCATCAACATCGTCATAACGCGCCCCAATATCAATAAACCAATGATCATTAAATTGAGTTTGTACATTAACAAAAGCGGCTAATTGATCACGCTCAGAAAAAGCAATTTCTTCCTCTTTAGAGTCAATACCAAAAACAATTTTCAAACTGTCTTGGGGCGTATAACTGCCCAGATATTCTACTTGAGTAATTTCGCCTTCGTTCTCAAAGGTTAATTCTCCTTCGGTGAAAAACTCACGGCTGATATCAGAAATGCTCGCGTTAAGTTCGTGGCTGAATACAGAATTTTTGTAACCGATACCCACACTCCAAATATCCAACTCGGAATCGGAACGGCAGTCGTCTGAAGTTGCAAAAGTAGCGCTGACAAAACAATTATCGTAATCGTTATCGGCTTCGTGCTGGCGATAAAACCCTTTCACAAACCAATTTTCGCTCAAATTAATTTTTCCGTTTAATTGCAGCGTTTGGTTATCGTAACTGTCTTTATCGTCGGCTGGTGATGTCGCATCAAAACCATCAACATCTAAATCAGAACCTGATACAAAGAAATAACCCAAATCACTAGAACCACCTACATTGCCGGTAACACGTTGAAAACCGTCCGTTCCCGCTTTTACATCAACACTTCCGGCAAGTGCGTCTTCGTAGCGTTTAGACGTAATGCTCACAACACCACCGGCATCGGCGCCATAAAGAACGCCCTGCGGACCACGCAGTATCTCAACACGCTCAACACCGCTCACCAATAAATCGTCAAATACCGGCGTAACCTGCGGTGCAGAGGGGTCGGCAATTAACACTCCATCAATACGCAATTGGGTGCGAAAACCTTCTTCGCCGCGAATACGAACGGTGGTAACGCTACCTATGCCGCCGTTGTGCGACACACCAACGCCCGGTTGCGCAGCCAAAGCATTGGCAAGGCTTTCTTGACCCGACAACTGCAACTGCTGCTCATCAATTAACGAGACACTGGTGGATAGATTAAGAGTATTCTCGGGAATACGTGATGATACAACCACTTCTTCAATGGTAGTGGCAGCAATTGAATGTGCAGAGAATACAGCAGCGGCAAGCGGTGCCAGCAAGGATTTATTCATTATGTCCCCAATTCGACAAGGTGTTTACGATTTAGGGAGGATAACGAGGTAGAAAGATTTCGCTGAAAAGCTGCAATCTGTCGAGAAATACCCAATCTTTAGGTATAACATAGCGTTCTACTTCCGATGAGCCCTCCGCTGCATCGCATTTAAGTTACTCAGGCTGGTATCGGACTTTGAACACACAGGTTCTACCGTTGCGGGGGCAGTGATGGATCGGTTGCAATAAACCGCCAAGCTTCCCATTTAACCTACACACCAGTTAAGGTTGCACGGGCATTATTAACGTAATGAAAGATTAATAATGACTTAGCAACTGGCTTGATAACGACAAATCAAATTAAAGACATCGCTTTTAGAAGAATGAACGTTAACAAATGATTGGCTGTAAGCACCTATAAGTGGCGCGAACTTTACCCAGCTTATGATGAATGGTCAACCTTGAGCTTATTCACCCAGAATACTCGAAATAACAAATTGTGCTGTTTTTAGTGCATCAAAAAAAATTCAAACATAATCATAAAAATAATACTGTGGCATTTTTTCTTTTTCTTTTTCTTTTTCTTTTTCTTTTTCTTTTTCTTTTTCTTTTTCTTTTTCTTTTTCTTTTTCTTTTTCTTTTAACATTATTTTCCAAACTGAAAACTGAAAACTGAAAACTGAAAACTGAAAACTGAATTAAATATTTTTATAGAATTACTAACATAAATATTCAGCCCACAAAGCAAATAATAAATAAAAATATACAACCCAAACTAATATAGCGATACAAGCTAAAAATAATCACAGAATTTTCTTGATAAAAAAAACCTTAAACTACAATAGATACAACGTTGCATTTAGCCAATTGCGACCCGCTTATCAAAATTATACAAATCAAGTCAATATGACAAAAAAAATCATTCCCGATGAACTTTACATTTAAAAAAGTTAAACATTGATCGAATTCAATATTTTAAAATTTTTGTATTTATTTCTTAACAATAGCGCTTTAGCATGCTCGACCACAGAAGATTTGAATCGTATTTCAAGAGTGTTTAATTTAAAAATCGTCAATTGAAACAAACCTGACCAAAAACACCGAAAACAGTCAAATCACTTTAAAATAAAGGCTTTTTACACAGCTATCGATTTACCAATAAACACACAAAATGAATTTGTAAAATTAAATGCAAAACACTAACAAGTATTGACAATCGATAAATACAATCAATACACGCTATCGTTAAATGATCAATTTTTGCGGCACAATACAACACCCAATAAAAAGCGCTGAACCATGAATTTCAGACTGTTATTTCTTGCAGTTTTATCGCCAAAACTTGCCGACCCAGTATTACTTTTACGTCTTGTGAAATTAAAATTTGAAATTAACTTATGATCCTTAATTATTTTTTGATAGTTAAAAACTCAGAAACAACACTCAACAGACAAGTATTTTATAAAATAAGCCTTTAACTTAATTTATTCGTAAAAAGGCCAACATTTCTTCAAAATCAACTCTCAATTTATAAATAACATTTTCGATCAGAAGAAAATCAAATTGACCTATATCGTCAATTTAAATCATCAAATATTTAACTAAATTTTTAAAACACAGTTTAGGTATCGGAAACCACACATAACTATAAGGACAAACATTTAGGCTTTCTCTAATTTTCAGTTGAGAGAATTTTAGGCTGGTATTCAGTCACACAAAAATCATGCATTTCTACCGCAATACATTTAACTTAGATAATAGGTGAAAAATGAAAAATATCTTCTGGGGTTTAATCTTGAGCGCTTTTTGTGCTCTTGCAAACGCTAACACGGGAGTTGCTTTGGTTCACGGCACCGGCAAACAAACCGATGCTTTCAACGATTATTGGACCGCCGATTTTGTAAACTCCGTGCGTCGCGGCCTGCCTAACCAAGCTAACTATGTTGTAATTAACTGCGACTTCGAACAATTTATGTGGGCCGATGGCGCAGCGGGTTGTTTGGCTCAGCAACTTACCAACTTCGTAAATTCACGCGGCATTACCGATCTTGTAGTCATTACTCACTCTAACGGTGGTAACGTAATGCGCTGGATTTTATCAAACCCAACCTTCGACTCTCGCTACCCAAACATTATCAATCGCACTCGCTGGGTTAACGCGGTTGCACCTTCCAGCGCGGGCACTCCACTGGCCGACCAAGTTATTGCAGGCAACACTTTTGAGCAAGTTTTGGGCTGGATTCTAGGCTTTGCTAACGATGCTGTTCGCCAACAACAAGTTGCTTGGATGTCTTACTACAATTCAACTTGGTTGCTAGGTACTGCGGGTCGCCCATCATTACCACGTCAATTCTATGATGTTGTTGGTTCAGACGTAGACAGCTCACCGTTCGACTCAGACAGCTACTGTGGTGGCTACTCTTCAACCGTTGCACTTGAAGCTACACAAGAATTCCTAAACAGCTGTTCCGATGGTTTCTTAAACTGCACCAGCCAAGCAGCAGCAGGCACCGTTTGGTTCTACGACACTCAGCTTACTAATGGTCAAGAACCTCTTAACCATAACCAAAGCCGTCGTCCATGTTTTGGCCTAGACGTAATTTTGAGAAACGACATTTAAGGAGCTACCAACATGACTCAATTATTTAGCAAAAAAGCATTGCACGTCGCTTTGTCATTGGCGGTAGCAGCCGGTGTTAGCTTCTCTGCAAACGCAGAAAAAATGACCCTAAAACAAGCCGCAAAAAGTGATATGGTCAGCAAAAGCCTAGAAACTTCTTTCAATGGCGTTGCATTACCAACCATCGGTACCGCTCGCGAGCGTGTCACCTTTACCCAAGTATTGGCAGGCAGCGAAAGCATTCAAGCTAACGTTGGTCAAACCTTTACCTCCGAAAGCCGCAACTTCAAAATGCTAGCAACAGGTGAAGAATTATCAAAAGGTATTAATCTACCGATTTCTTCCCCATCGGCATTGGTTCGTGTCATTCCAATGTCTGGCTCAACCGCCATTGACGAAAAAATGTTGCAAGTCAATGCAAATGGTCAATGGTTAAGTTCCGACGAAGCCTTTGCAAAAACATTTGATGCGAACGAACTTACCGCCGCAGGCCTTGAGTCGCCAAAAGGCAGCTTTGCCATGAAGATGAAAGCAGAGCCCGGTAAAAACGGTATGTTAATGCGCAGCGAGCAATCTTTAGCAGCCGCTGACCGTTTTAACGTTTTGGTATTCGAGCCGAAAAGCAACGAAGTGTTAAAAACCACTTTAGACAAAACTCGCGTAGTGCAAGGTGAAAACATCCGAGTTAACGCAGCGATGACCAAAGATGGTTCAGCAATGGCGCTTAGCTCTGTAGAAGCATTTGTTATGGCTCCTGGCTCAACCGAACCACAAGCCGTACAAGTTCGTCAACGTCGTGGTTCAGCAGTAGCGGTAATTGACACAGCCAATATGCTGGCCAGTGCACCCGGCCTTTTCGAAGTACACTTGGTTACCGAATCTAACGAAGGTGGTGTTAAGAGTCTTCGTACCGATAAAGTTGCCTTTGCTGTTGCGCCAAAAACTGCTCGCCTAACCGGTGACGTTGAAGTTGAGCACTCAGCCGCAGCTATGACCATGAGCTTTGCCGTAGAAAGCGTACTACCTGGCCGTTACGAAGTATCTGCGGTTGTTTACGGTACCGATGCTCGCGGCCGTATGGTTCCGGGTGTGTTAACTGCTACCGCTCAATGGTTAGATGCTAACGGTACTATTACCCTAGAAGTGCCTGAAGTAGAGCTTAGCGCTACCGGTCTTGTTGCACCGTTTGAAGTAAAAAGCTTAAAACTTAAAGATCAAACTCGTTTATCTGAGTTGTGGTCACAAGAATCTGCTTTAGAAATGTAATCAACGTTTCTAATCGGACGATTAAAAAAACCGAGTCTTATGGCTCGGTTTTTTTATGAGCTTGGCACAGCCTTGGCAAAATCAAAAACCAGTACATTAAACAATTTAAGCCATTTCTGTTACCAAGCGAGTCAAAATGACCAATATCAATGACCTAGTCTCAAATTTCGACCCACAACTGAAATTAGATTTAGTTGAGGTTGATACAATTCATCAAGAATTCCTGCATCTTGTAGAACAAGCGACAAAAGCCAAAGGACTTGAGTTTGCGGATATTTTTAAAAATTTACTCGCCCACACCCAAGCTCATTTTTCGGGTGAAGAAGAAAATATGAAAAAAATTGGTCACGGCTCGATGCTGGAACACATTTCTGACCATCAAAGAATATTGGGCGATATGTCGCGCTTTAATGACAAGGTGCAAGTGGGTCGTACACAAATGGCACGAGCGTGGATGACTGACAGCTTATTGCAATGGTTTGATACCCACGTAAAAACCATGGATAGCGCCTTAGCTGTCGATTTAAAGAAACACCTACACAAAGACAGTATTCCCGAAAGTGCCTAACCGACAAATGGCACTAAAAACCAGTGATCGACCGTTTAAAAACGCCAAACCAAACGGCGGCTTTATTGTATTAAGGTCAAATGTTTACGTAGCAACATTAGCCGTTACCTGACGCTGGTGGCAGTGATGACACGGCTCATTAAGCAATAAAATTCATGTTTTAGTGTTCCTGTGAATACAAGATCATGCCTGGAAATACAGCATCATTTTATTTACAGGGCTAAATGCTCCATGCGATAAAGCCTTAAGGCATTGAGTGAAAGTACGTCTCTAGCACCTGTTTCACCGAGAGTCTCAACAACCAGGTTAAAATCGTCGTCGCTGTAAGGAATATGCACGCGCGTGCTGGGTAAATCTGTACCAAAGATTAATCGTTTTGGATTGAGTGAGTACAAATTAATGATCGCTGCTTTCGCGCTGAAATCTAATCGCCCAAAACCTGTCGCTTTAATGTAAGCACCCATTTCGATCAGTTTAACAACGTATTTAAACCCTTCTTCGCTTAAACCCAAATGGTCCAAACTCACAGAAGGTAGGGTTGAAATAACACCCATTAAATCGCATAAATCGCGTGAATCTGCATAAATCTCAACATGCCATTGAGCGACTTCGTAAATTTTAGCGGCCAAATTAACAAGATCGGTAAGAGCTGCTTGTCCATAACGCCTTAAATTAATACGAATACCGCGTACACCCATTTTATTTAATGTTAAAATTTCATCTTCAGAGATATCACTTTTAACATTTACGACGCCTACAAAGTTTGCGCCTAAAATACTTAGCGCATCCGTTAAGTAAGAGTAATCGTATTCTTGAAAAGACCCTGAGATAATCGCTCCGCCGAGTAATTGGTACTCACTCATGCGATCCAGATACTGTTGCGCGGTAAAGGCGTCTGGAATAAAGCCATTATTCTCAGAAATGGGAAATCGTTTATCAATAATATGAAAATGCGAATCAAATAAAGGCAATTTATTTAACATTCATAAACCCAAAGCAGACGTCTAATATAAGTAAAAGCTAACAAAAACTAACGCTAAACTTAACTAAGAATAGCACCTAAAATACCGACCACACCTAAAGTTCGATATTAGATTTAATTAAGTTTTAACTAATATTAGAAATTTGCCTGTATCATGTACACACGCGGCAAATACCCAGGAATTTACGAGTGTTTCACCCTAAAATTGGCTTCTAGGAAAAATAGATTTCTAGGAAAAAAATTGATTAACCATTTGCGCCGTACGGATTATTCGTACTCTTGATTTGCGATCAGAAAAAGAAGCTTTGGTATAAAGCCTATCGAGTAACTTTGCAGCAACTCCACCCGCAAAAAACGCCCCGAGACTTTTAGGGTCAGTTGCGTAATGACGAGCCATATTTTTGGACTTTTTTGCGACATCTATAACTTGAATTAAGTCTTGAGTAACTCGGTACTGTGATTCTAAAACTGCATTCTTTTTTTTCCAAAAACTAAACATTCATACCTCCCGAGACAGCCTCTGCTCATAATAAAAAGATTCGCTATTTAGAAAATAATACACTCATCAATTTAATGGATTGGCTAAAGCCGACATGTTTAGCAAAATACTTACCGGCTTTCCACAAGGTAACACACAATAATATTTGAATGGCGCTCATAGAGAGCATAATGTAGATGGGTGCAAGGCCTAATTTAAACGCGTAAAAACCCACGGTAAGACATACAAATAACCAACACATTAATACCATACCGCTAAAACACAATACGCATAAAAGAGTGAGCACTAACGATGTTTGTGTTAAAGACCATTCAGCTTTGATCAGTTGCTTTGAATCATCAGTAAGTTTACCGATACCAGCTAAGCCTTCACCAATGAGCTGATGAATTGTTAATGTATCAGAAGAATTCTGAGCCGGGCGATTATCGCCCGGTTCTCCATTTTCGGAAGATTCAGAATCTGTGTTGGTATGATTCTGGTTCATTGTGAACCCCGATTATTTTTTCTTCCCAATTAGCGACGCAACCAAAACACCTGCTGTAAATGCAGCGCCCAGCGTTAGGAATGGATTACGTTGTGCAAAACCGCGCGCTGAATCTATACCCTCGTGGATAGCCTTGTTACTCGCTTCTTTTTTATCGTGCAAAGTTTTACCCGCAGAAGAAGCAGTTTCTCTGACCTTTTGCTCAAGTTTATCGAGCTTTGGGCTGGTGCTATCGATGGCGTCATGGGCTGCGCTCGCAAGTTTTTCAGTCATAGTGTGAGCAGCCGCAGCCGTGTCTTTAGATACTGAATTAAGTTTTGCACTTGAATCTACTGAATTTTCTTGAGTACTCATGGCGTTCTCCGTTGAATTTTTTGAATCATCTATGAATTTAGATGTAAGAAAAATTCACTCACATATAAGAGCGGCTTATAGGTTATTAATTAGTTAATAACGTTGGTAACTATTGAGTTCAGCGAACTTTATCTCTGAATATCGTACCGAAAAATAATTACCAATATTGCTAAAGCTAAATTTTTACAACTAGGTCTTTTACAACTAGGTCGAGCGCAAGATAAATACGCACTTTTTAGATATCGCTCGAAAATACTAAAAAGTTATTGGTTAAAAATTTATTGAAACCTGTTAGCGTATTACTCTGTATGAAGCATAGGGCTTGCCAATTTTTAAAAAATAATTTCCAAAACCCTCAAATACCGTTTAAATCACCTTAAATGCGCTAAAAATCAAAGAGTTATCACATAGCCAAAAATTACAATTCAAAATTTAGCAATGCACAAAACACAATCAACATCTATTGCACAAAAATAATTTTGCAGATTTTTCAAGATATTTTGCAGTCAATTCAAGATCAAAGCACACAGAATCAACTTTGTAGTATTTTTATAATTTTGAAAAATTTTATAAAAATAGAAATCCCCAATTAATCTAGAGCTTTCTGTATTACTAACGAGAGAAAACACCCGCAAACATAGCCTTTCCATTAAAGGAGCGCTTAAAAATACGCAAAAAAATCAACCGACGATACGTTTCACCTTTATTATTTATAGAGTATTTTTTCTCTGGCACGATTTAAGCTTTATCACTTATGAATATGAAAATCGCATTCATTTATTGTTTTATTATTAATAGAACAACAATATTAGAGACATTTACTCCAAAGGAATGCGCAAATAGGAATCAGCAGAGGAATTTACCATGACAGAGTTAAGCTTACACGACGATGAAAACTTAATGTCTTTAAAAACCAATATCGAAAAAATTAAAACCGCGATGATCTCTACCATAACTCATTCTACCCGATCGCACGCTTCACCAATGCACACCGTAAGCGTAGATGAGTATGGTGCTTTATGGTTTTACGCCTACAACGACTCACAGCGCGTACTGGATATTTCTGAAAATAATTTCGTCAATGTTATTTATTCGTCGCCGGAAAAAGGCATTTATATTTCTGTTACAGGCTACGCACAATTGATTTCGGATAGGAAATTACTGCATAAGTACTGGGACGAAGATTACCGAACTTGGGCACCCGATGGCCCGGATGCGCCGGGTTTGTATTTACTAAAAATTAGTGTCAGCGAAGCAGAAATGTGGGATGTAGAGACCTCAGCGATGACTCGTTTTGCTAAAACTACCATCGCAAAAATTCGTGATGAACAGCCCAATTTAGACAATCATGTTATCTATCATCACTAGGTAAGACTGGCCGTTCAGTTTCAGTTAAATTTAAGAAGCTATGCTAGCGATGTAGTTTTTAAGTAGATTTTAGGTTTATTGGCATGCATTCTTGTCAGGCACTGATGGATCAGTGAAAGAATGAATTTAAACCAAACCCCGATTTTATCGGGGTTTATTTTTTGTACTTAATAAAGGAAACCCTGATTAACCGAGAGCCTCCAGCGACACACAGATGTGCTGCTAATTTCAAGAACAATAAATGCTTAATTTAATCAGAGGTTCCTTCAGCGGTTCCTATAGGTTAACTATAGAAGAGTTAATCAGCAGTTCTTAGAATTATTTTTCTGGAAGAGCTCATCAATAATGGCGAACTAAGCTTCGCTTTCGGTATTTGTTGGATTCCTGCCACCGAATAGTTTGGCAAACGAAAAATATATTCCATACAAAACAGGATAAATCAATAAGCTAATCACCAATACGGTTGCAAACATACTACCGGCGCGGGCAAAGCCTACTTCAGGAACAAATACACCTTCGTAAAAAGTAATTAACCACGCAGGCCCCATAAATTTTGAGCCGGTTTCGATATTAAACGGCGTCAACATAAACGCCGTTATTAATAACAGCAACGGATATTGTACGATAGGACGCACTCGGCGTGTTAATCCCCATGCGCCTAACGTGACAACTAAAGATGCAACAATATAAACCAGCCAAGCATTTGTATAGTCGGTATCAGACATAATAAATTTCGCTTAGTATTTTCTAGGTTGATAATTAACGATTAAACCCATCGCACGATTCGATCTTGCCACTGTTCAAGTGGAACTTCGTTCTCAGAAATACAGCGACCTTTAACGGATCGCTTGAATCGATGCACCGAAGTTTCATCACCGGTAATCAACGGGTGCCATTTTTCCAGCTTACGTCCTTCCGCCAAGGTTCGATAAGCACAGCTGATCGGCAACCAGTACATGTCTTGGATATTTTCAGCGGTAAAGGTTCTGCAATCAGGAATCTGTTCTAAACGATTTAAATAATTGGTACAGCGACAAGTATCGACATCGAGTAATTTACAAGCAAGATCGGTAAAAAACAGCTCATCGGTTTCGTCATCAATGAGTTTGTGCAAACAACATTTTGCACAACCGTCACACAGTGATTCCCACTCTTCGCTGGTCATTTCTGACAAAGATTTGGTTTCCCAAAATCGATTTTCAGACATTGTTATTATCACCGCTGCCCATTAAATTTTGCTGAGTTTATCGTTCGATTTATTAATTTCTTGCATGTAATCTTCTTTTTCTGGCGGCATTTGCAAGTAATAACCGTGTTCTTTAATAGACGCTAACACACGAGTAATATCGGCGTTGGCAAGATTACGCTCTGGAGTAAGCACCAAAGTAAACGAGTGTTTTGGTTTACCAAAACGCTCCATTAAAGCCTTTGGTACTCGGCTTATGCCATCGGTTTTTAACACGTATAAATACATGTCATCAATTTTGGAGCTTTTATAGATATCGCAAATTTGTTTCACTGTGTTATGGATAACCTTTCTTTGTATTTACGTAGCTCTACATTGTTTACCGAGTTTCTGTAGAACACTCAAGAATATCTTTGCAAGTATTTTTCAGTAAGAACCGAAATAAACTTTATGATATTTTTTTACGTCTATGACTTTGTATTTACTTAAACCTTTCAAACATCCTACCCGAGTATGCCCTTCAACTAAGTGTAAACCCTTAATAGAAGGTGGATTAAGTAACTCTCTACTTATAAACACCGGCGGAACTCTCCAAGTTCCATGCATTTTCCAATGTTCTCTTATCTCCAATCTTGAAGAAATTACCTTTTCACCTATTTGAGAGAAATAGGATGCATCTTCTGAAACTTCATTCATGTAATCTGGGAATGTTGCTTCTGTGGAGATACTAATAATCTCGTCAACATGAACTTCGATCAATGACCATAAAATTTTAGTTAAATCTATATGACCATACATAGATATGAATTCATCTTTGTCACTATGATCAATATAAAACTGCTTAACAACAGAGTCAGGTGCATTTATATTTAGCTGATTTTTTATAATCGACTTAGATAACTCCGGCTCCAATTTATTATTAATAAAGTTAGGCAATTCTCGAAATTTCATATTTTTTGATAAAGCCTAAATTAAAATCACTAGCTAATCTGATTAATATCGAGTGTACAGGCGTAATCCAGCAAGCCTTGGCCGATGACCTCAAAGCGCCAGCCAGTTTGTAATCTATCGCTTAAAGTTAACGGCTGATTAGATAGAATCTCTCGCGCCAAATGCTGTAGATCGGTTTTTTTGATTAATACCTCTGGCGGTAACAATAACTCTTCGGCTTTTTGAACCACAAAATCCCGCAGTGCTTTGGTAATTGCACCTGCAATAGGTGGTAGCGGTTTAGGTAAACGTTGCGGGAATTCAGCTTCGTTTTCTTGAGCTTTTTTTACAAGTTCTAAAAGAGTCGGCCCATCTTTTTTGATCACCCGTGCAGTCATGCCATCAATGGTGGTTAACTTGGCAAAATGCGGCGGACGAGTACGAGCTAAACTGAATAGAGTTTGGTCTTTAAGAACACGGTTGCGAGGAATATTGCGCTTACGAGCCTGACGTTCACGCCAAATGCATAATTCTTTAAGCACCGCTAGACTACGCGGATTTAATTGCCAAGCCAGTTTTATTTTTTGGTAGTAATCAACGTTCACCGCTTGTGGCGAGGTGGTGTTGTTCAAAACAGACTGACAATCGTCTAAAACCCAAGCCAATTTATTTTGGCTTGTTAATTTCTCGCAAAGCGTCGTGTAAATCTGTAACAAATGCTCAACATCGAGTGCCGCATAATGTTTTTGTACTTCGGCTAAGGGGCGCTGTAACCAGTCTGATCGCGTCGCGTCTTTGGGTAAATCGACATTGAACATTTCACGCAGTAAATTTGCGTAACCAACACCAATTCCGTATCCAGCGAACGCCGCAGCGATTTGAGTATCGAACACCGGTTGCGGTAACACGTGGCAACAACCTTGGAAGACTTCGAGGTCTTCTGAGCAAGAGTGCATCACCTTAACAACATTTGGGTTGGTTAAAAGATCCGATAACGCTTGATGTTTACCAATCTCCAGCGGATCAATGAGATAAGTCTCTTCACCATCGTTGAGTTGCAATAAACCCGGCTTGGGATAAAAGGTGTCGGTACGAACGAACTCCGTATCAAGAGCGACGGCGGGTAATGCTGACCACTTTTGGCAAAGCACTTCCAGCTCTTGGGGATTATCGATCCAATGAAATTCGGGGGTTTCTATCACGATTTTGCAACATCAATTGGTTAAACAGTGAATATCAATAATCAACGGATTACTGAAAGCGGGTTCTGCTATTTATGGCGTGAGCAAGTGTGCCGCCATCAAGGTATTCAAGCTCGCCACCCAGTGGCACACCTTGAGCCAAGCGAGTAACAACCACGCCGGTGTCTTTAGCAATTTCAGAAATGTAATGGGCGGTTGCCTCGCCTTGTACGGTTGAATTGGTCGCCAAAACAATCTCTTTCACCAAGCCTTGTTGAAGACGAGTTTCGAGAATATCGAGCCCCAAATCGGCAGGGCCAATACCATCAATAGGCGATAAATGGCCATGCAATACAAAGTAAACACCAGAATAAACGCCAGCTTGTTCAAAAATAGAGACATCCGAAGGGCTTTCAACAACACACAAAGTCGATTGATCGCGCTTCGTGCTTTGGCAAATGGCGCAGGTCGTTTCTTCGGTTAATGTTTGGCAATGATCACAACGGCCAACACCTTCAACAGCAGCCTGAAGCGCCTGAGCAAGCCCAACGGCACCTTCTTGGTTGTGTTCTAACAAATAAAATGCCATGCGCTGGGCCGACTTTGGCCCAACACCCGGCAGCGCTTTTAACGCTTGAATAAGTTGATCGATCAATGGACTGTACAAGCGGCTTCCCTACACTTTTACGATTAAAACGGCATTTTAAAGCCAGGCGGCATTTGGAACCCAGACGCTAAACTGCCCAGCTTTTCTTGATTGGCGCGCTCGACCTTACGTACGGCATCGTTCATAGCGGCGGCGATAAGGTCTTCTAAAATCTCACGATCTTCAGTCATTAAGCTGGGATCAATATTGACGGATCGAACATCATGGCGGCCAGTCATGACAATTTTAACCATGCCTGCGCCAGACTCTCCGGTTACCTCGGCATTAGCAAGCTCTTGTTGCATTTTCTGCATGTTTTCTTGCATTTCTTGAGCTTGCTTCATTAAGTCGCCAAGACCTTTCATATATTCACCTTATTGTTAAATTTAACGGAATCTATGTAGTTAATGGAGTTTAAACCATAGGTTCGATTTTATCGGGATCGAGCTCCACCGCAAACTCCGTAACCAAACGCTGCACAAAGGGGTCGGTTTGCACCAAATGTACCGCTTGGGCGTGACGTTCATGTTTTAAACGGGTAGCTCGTGCGGCCGGAGTTTCTGTGGTTACACTGCCCTGCTCCACAACTACGGTTACGGCATGATCAAAATATCGGCTCAGTTGCTCGCTAAAAAGCTGCTGATGGTTATCTAAATATAGGGTCGCGTTGACGGAATCGAGTAAAAAATGCAACTTGTCGCCCTCACGCCCGGTAAACACACAGTTAGACACCGTACTTTGCAAGATTCCCGTCACGCCCAAATGCGGATAAATATCCAACCAAGTACGTTCGTTTAAATCACTTAACTCGTAACGAGGCTCAGACCGGGTTTGCTCGGTGGTGCTCTCTTGAACAGCCTGAGTTACCGGTTGTTCAAGGCCTTCCCGCTCAGCAGGCCGAGATTGTGGTAAAGAACTGGTTGGCTCAACCTGTTCGATCAGCGCCTTAGTCGATGTGGCACCAATAGGAGGAGTGGGTTCCGGCTCAGGATCATCACCAAACAACGATTGCGTGCGATCGTCCTGCATAACAGGCTCATCGTCATCGGAATCAACTTCATCGTCGTATTGATTGACTTGATGGCGTGGTTGATAGACGTCTTGCTTCGGCTCTGCGTTTTGTCTAGAAGAAGCATCTGGACTAGAAGCAGGCGAATAACCTTGAGCGTCGTATTCATCGGCGTACATTTGCGCGGCGTAATCGTCGTATTCTGACGGCATATTTGCGGCTTGAGCAACAGGTCGAACATCTCTAGAGATGGGCTCGCTGGCATTTATATGGCCAGATGGGCGCTCAACTTGCGATTTGACAGCTTCTGAAGAAATAACGGAAGGCTGCCCAGAACCCTTATTGTCCAAGACATCGCCATCGGCACCGATATCAACAAGGTTTTCTTGAGATGTCTCGATATCGGGCGTTTGTTGAGCAATCGCCAGAGATCGCTCGTTGTTTTTTGCTTGCGAATCTAGGTTACTGACTTCCGCCGCAATGGCTTCATTTGTGGCCGCCGCAGGCTCAACTGCTGGTTCTGATTGGGCAATCTGGTGCGTATTGGTATGAGTTTCAGCGGAGCCTAATGGTTGATTGGAATGTGGTTGATCAGAGTTTTTTTTTGCCTCGTCTTGAACATTTGACTCAGGTAAACGACTCGAATCGGCTGCGATTATTGGAGACGCTTTAGGCGCTTCTGGCAGTTTGATTTCAACACTGGGCTTAGGCATCGCTTTTTCGGGCGGAGCAATCACACCTTGTGGCTTAAACGCCAACATGCGCAGCAGCGTCATCTCAAGACCACTGCGTAAATCTGGGTTTAACGGCAGATCACGTCTGCCGTGCAAAGCCATTTGATAAAACAGCTGAACATCTTCACTGGTAATTTGGCTGGCCAGCGACACAATCTGTTCGCGGTCACCCAAACTGTTATCCAACGCTTGAGGTGCAACCTGCGCAAGCGCAATTCGGTGCAACACCGAAATCAGTTCTGCCAAAGCGCCCGGATAATCCGGCGATTGCTCAGCCATTTGCGCAACAGCGTTAAGCACTTTATGACTGTCGAATTCGGCCAAACCAACCAATATTTCGTACACGAACGCTCGGTCGATCGTGCCCAACATCGAGCTAACTTCGGCTTCGCTCACAGAGCCATTACCAAAAGCGATGGCCTGATCGGTGAGGCTCAACGCATCACGCATACTACCATCGGCGGCGCGGGCGAGTTGCCATAGCGCGCTGTCTTCAAAGCGAATGGATTCGTGCTCAAGCACATTAGACAAATGGCCAACTATTCGCTCTTGGCTCATGTTCTTTAGATGGAACTGCAAGCAGCGCGATAGAATAGTTACTGGAAGTTTTTGCGGATCGGTTGTGGCCAACAAGAATTTTACGTGCGGCGGCGGTTCTTCTAGGGTTTTTAACAAGGCGTTAAAACTGTGACCGGAGAGCATGTGCACTTCGTCGATTAAGTACACCTTATAACGACCGCGAGTTGGCGCGTACTGCACGTTATCGAGCAGTTCGCGAGTGTCTTCGACTTTGGTTCTGGACGCCGCATCGACCTCTATCAAATCGACGAAACGACCTTCGGCGATTTCACGACAGGCACCACACTGACCACAAGGGTTTGAACTAACACCAGACTCACAATTAAGACATTTGGCCAAAATACGCGCAATGGTGGTTTTGCCCACACCACGAGTACCGGTAAACAAATAGGCATGATGCAAACGATTGTGGTCCAGAGCATTGATGAGCGCGCGTAACACATGCTCCTGCCCTACCATCTCATGGAAATTTCGAGGTCGCCACTTTCGCGCTAAAACTTGATAGCTCATTCTATATTACTTAGCCAAACTCCGTACATTGACCGGAAATTATCAATTAATGAGACCGCAAAGACCAGCACTGTATGCAAACACAGGCACGAACGAGCAAATGGTCACACATTGATACCCAAAGGAGATCAATACTAGCACATTGAGCACACGCTCGTTGGAGGGAAATTCTTGGAAAAATAGCGACAAAACAAGAAAATAAGAAAAACACCGCAAGAACAAAAAACAACCACCCTCAAAAGCAAGGTGCTTTAGAAGCAATTTGTTTTAGAGACAAGGTTTTTTAGAGGCGAGGAGTTTTAAAAACAAGAAAGCGCCGTAAGTTAAACGCCTTCGAGCCAAATACATTTAAAGGAAACTCTTATTAATCTGGAGTTTCCAGTGATACAGGGATGCAGAGATGCAGAGATGCATCACCAACTTTAACAACGGTAAGCGATTGAAATTGTGAAGAAATTGAAAATTGCATTGTCGATTTCTACCCTCTGATTAAATCATAGAGGAATTAATCCGAGATTCCTAAAGCTTATTGGCACCGTCAAATAGCGATGGTGATAAAGAATCAAATTCAATTTCGTCAATACAACCCGTATTTACAACCGTGGCATTACCGGTTTCGCGTGTAAGTTTGGTAAAACAATTAATACCACAGGTTTTGCAAAAATAATGTTTTGAAAAATCCCGCGAACCGTAAACACCTAAATTTGACTCACCTGACGTTAATGTAAACTTGTCTTCATCCACTCGAATTAACGTTGCCGATCTGCGTTTGCAATAACTGCAATTGCAATAAAAAGAATCGAGCGAATCTAGCTCAACAGTGAACTGAACGGCGCCACAATGGCACTTACCTTGATAAGTCTCGGTCATTTTTCCTCCATGTTTTTATTTGTTTTTCGCTTAATTTGTTTTTTTGCTTAAATCGATTCAAAAACACTTAAACAACAGCGTACTGACTATAGGAAACTCTGACTAACTTAGAACTTCTATCGACATAAGGATGTGCTGCTTACTTCAAGAGCAGTATACGATTGAGATCGTCAGTTTCTGTTCTCTGATTAAATACCAGATACGTAAATCAGAAATTCCTACAAGCATCTAGCTTTCGAACCAGTTTTTAAATTCGATCTCGTTTTTTAACGTCAAAGTAGTTTTTGAAGTTAAAGTAATTTTTGAATTTAAAGTAGTTTTTAAACTCAGCAACAACGAGTTTATACATTCACAACCAACCACTAACTTTGCTCTGTATATTGAATAATATTGCTGCCAAGATCGGTTAAATCATCAAGAGTTAACGTTGGCGATTTCGACCAAAAATCAAATACTTGTTGCGCAGAGCGTTTAACCCAAACCGAATTCAGGCCGTAATTAAGCGCACCTAAAACATCAAAATTATTACTGGATATCAACCATGTTTGTTTTGCTTGAGAATTTGATTGATCTAAAAAATACTGGTAAACCTTTGGGTTGGGTTTAAAGGTTTTTAAAGGATCAACGCTTACAACACCATCAAAATGCTGACTGATTTTAGCTTGTTCCAATAATTGATTTACAGAATCGTATAAACCGTTTGAAAACGCATAAAGGTTAAAACGCTCTTTGTCGATATTGTCTAAGCCCGCAATAACGTCGTCAAAAGCCGGTAATATTTTGTACTGATTTAACAAGGTTTGTTTTTGTGAGGCACTTAAATTCGTTTGCAAAAATGCATCGGCATAGTCTAATGCCTGTGCTGTACATAAGCCAAAATGTTCGTAAGCATCCATTAAACCTTTACGAAAGCTGTATTCCAACTGCTTTTCACGCCACAAGTTGGAGAACACATTTGCCTTCTCGCCAATCATAGATTCTAACAACACCAAAACACCGTGTGTATTAATCAAGGTTCCGTAAACATCAAACGCTAAGGTGATTTTTTCAGTCTTCTTCACACGCACTCCCATTATTGTATTTTTATATCAATAAAAGCTCACTGAAAACGTTAAGAGCCTCTGATTAACTCGCCATGTTTTAATCAGAGGGCAGAAATCAACGATGCGATATCCAATTTATTAAAATTTTCAATCACTTACCGCTCTTGGAATTGACGACACATTCTTGTACCACTGGAAACTCTGGGTTAATCAGAGCTTGTCTTATACGTTTAATTAAAATCTCGAAACGATGCTTTTATTGGTGTTTTAAAGTCTTTCAAAATTTGACAGTGAGTTGAAATTAAAAAAATTAAACACTTGGAGTTAGTTTCTTGTTATCTGTCAAACACATTAACCAAATGCTTCTAGAATGCACTGATTAAATCATGAGAGGGTGGATTACATACCCTCTTAGGTATTTAAACACTGATAAATGTTTTGTGCACGCGCTGGCCCCGGTAAATGCCCCATCATGCTGCCGGGTAAGCCACTTAAATATTCGAACATCCACTGAACTTGTTGAGCATTATTAACCAAGCCAATGTTTCTTAAATTTCGAACCGCAAAACAATCGGCGTTAATTTCGCTATTTAGGTGTGGCGGCAACGCATGATGCGCACACTCATGAGCAAACCAAAACTGCACAATTAAGTCTGGCAATGGATCGGTCACGTTAGGATTAATGTAAATATAAGGTTGGCCGTTGTAGGTTCTTGCGGCCATACCCGGGTTACCAATACCCGGCGTGGCGTAATTAGCAACAAAAGGCACCAACTCGCCGGCAAAAGACGTACACGGCATAGACGCACCGCGCACACTTGGGTTTGTGGTGGTAAAACCGTGCGGAGGACCGGCGTAGTTTGGCTGACTGACTAAAAAAAGAAACAGAAAAACAAACAAGAGTTGCAGCTTTTTTATGAGTAACATCGCTTAGAACCTCTATTGAATTTTTACAACAGTGTCAAAAAGCAACTACCATACTTTGGTAAATTTAAAGCAATCGGTAAATTTAAAACAGTCGGTACACTTAAAACAGTCGATAAATTTAAAAGCTATCGAAACCTCGGATTAACTTATCCATAAATTAATCCGAGTTTCCTTTAATTTCCTTCGTAAGCTTTCTTAAGCTCTTGACGAATAATTTCACAGGCCTGTTCAATAACCGCCGCTGGCTGACAGTAGCTGAGTCGAATACATTGATGCTTGTGCGGCCAATCTTCTTCAACGCCTAAGAAAAAGTGATGGCCCGACAGGACCAAGACACCGCGATCTTTTAGCCGTTGATACAATTCTTGGCTAGAAATGGGTAAATCTTGGCACCACAACCAAAGGAAAAACGCTCCCTCTGGAATATGTATGTGCACCGGGAAATCTGCGCAGGCACTTTTTACTAGACCTAAAGCTGAGTCACAGGCAGAACGATAAAACGGCTGAATAATGTGATGGCAAAGATGATGAATTTTATCGGTTTCAAACCAAGTTTGAGCAAGTGCAGGCCCCAAGCTTGAAGGCGCTAAATTAATAGACGTATTGGCAATGGCAAACGCCTGAATCACTTCGGGGTTAGCAATAACGATTCCGGTTCGCGCACCGGGTAATCCTAATTTTGACAGGCTCAACACTAGTATTGTGTTGTCGGTAAAACTGATTTTCGCGTCGTTAAATAAAATTCCCGGAAAAGGCAATCCGTAAGCACCATCAATAATTAATGGCACGTCATACTGTTTTGCCAATTTCGTAAGAAATTCAATTTGTTCATCAGCAATAACATTGCTGCTTGGATTATTGGGACGAGAAACACACAGAGTGCCCACCGTATTGGTGCTGTCTTCAAGACAGCTCGTAATATGCTGCTCGATGGCGTGCTCATCTAACTGATATTTAAATAAATTTCCGGGTAGATGTTCGATCACCGGCTTACAGGAGCGGAAAAAATCTTCGCTAAGTCCGGCACCACTGTAACCAATGTATTCTGGTGTAAGTGGTAACAAAATATGCTTTTTTTGCTGGTTAGCAAATTCACCCGCAAACATATTAAACAATACGAAAAACGCTGCCTGACTACCATTGGTAATGGCAATGTTTTTTTCAGAAATCGATAGATCGCAATGTTTATTAAGATATGCCGCTAAGGCTTTTAAAAAGCTGGGATCACCTTGCGGCGATTGATAGTTGGAACACAAACGCCCGACACCGCCGGTTTTTTTTACCAAGGTTTCAAGAGCTTGTTGGATTTCTTGTTCAATTTCTGGAATCTGTGCGGGATTACCGCCACCAAGAAATAACATTTCTGGATTTGTGGTTAGGGCCTTGCCTAAGTCATCCATCAGATTATAGGTGCCGGATTCGGCACAAAAACGTTCGCCAAATTGAGATAATTTCATGGTCGTAAAAATTAATTAACTGTCTTATAGAAGCTTTTAGACAGGCTTTACGCGCTGCCTTAGATTATTTGAGGGCATCAAAACACACTCTGACCTTAAAGACAAAGTTTAGTAGAAATGGTTTGAAGAATAGGAAACTCCGAAATACCTAGACTTTCTAGCGACACAAGGATGCATCGCCAATTTCAAGAGCGGTAAGTGATTGAAATTTTGGAGAAATTGGAAATCGCCTTGCCAGTTTCTATCTTTGATTAAATCTTGGACGCGTTAATCAAAGGTTCTTATAAATATTCCATTAATTAAAATAATCCGTTCATCAGAAACATCTAAAGTGAGCACTAACGAGCAAACAAAGTCGCTAATTATTAATCTACTGGGCCAATAACCGCTCTAGGCTATCGATAAGTGGCTCGTAAAATTCACTCGGAAAAAGTAATACCAAATCACAATTGAATCGATGGTTTTCAAGATGATAATTAATTTCGACCGAAATAATTTCAGACCAATTGTGAATTTCATTAAACGCAAAGGTTTTGATATATGTGTTTCTTTCAACCACATAAACCGACGACGTGCTCAGCCCGAGTTTTACAAGATCGGCAAAGCGCTCCAAACACACATCCGTAATAGCATGACCAAAGCGGACTAATTCTTCATCGGTATTATCGGCACCTTCAGCAACCACATCTTCAACGCTTTGCTCGGTAACTGCGACTAGCGCATAGCATTCGGTATCATCAAGATAAAACGATTGCGCGAGCACCGTCATAGTTTCGGCATCGTTTAATTCCGATAATGAACGTGTTAGCTGAGTGCTGTCGATGACACGAATTTTAGGGATGGATAATTCAACAAAAGTATCGGTAAAAGCGGCGAGTGTTTCCCCGGCCGCCCCCATGGAAATATTACTGATTTCCTGAAGTGCATCGCGCAAATCTTCTTGCAGTTGAATATTCATTAATCAAGCACCTTAGAGTAAACCGTAGCGATGAAGTACTTCTTCTAGGATTTCTTTGTTGATGGGTTTTTTAATGAACTCCAACGCACCAAGCATTAGTACGCGCTCGCGAGCATCGGGCTGAATATCGCCCGATATAACAATCACTACACATTTAAGGTCTTCTTGCTTAATTAACTCTAATACTTCGTAGCCGTCCATTTCAGGCATGGTTAGATCAAGAAAGACCATTTCACCGTGGCCATCACGGATTGCAGCAATGCCCTCTACACCGTTGGTCGCGTAGGTAATGGTTACATCCCAAGAGTCTGGCAATGAGCGCGTAACTTGCTTTCGAGCCATACTGGAGTCATCACAGATTAATAGCGGTATCGTCATAGGTAATTCGAACGTTAGTTTCTCACCGAGCCCAATTAATGCCTTCCAGTACCCAGTATAGACACACAATTCCAAGATGCTCGAATCTTAGGGAAACATCTCCGCAAAAAACCTTTACCTATGAACGTGAAGACTCAATTTTGCAAGGATTTGGCACAGCCCTTAAACACTAAAAGGCCTAGAAATTATAAAGAAAACCCAGATTGACGGAGTTTTTTTACAGCCTAAAGATGTATCGCCAATTTTAAGAACGATAAGTGCTTGAAATTATGACGAAATTAGAAAAGCAATTTTCGCTTTTTGACGTCAACCGCTAAGTTTCATAAACAACTGGGCTTTATAAACAACTGGATCTCATCAACAATTAGGCCTCATCTTTTTGAGGAACAAACTGGTGTTGATCAGCTGGTGTATGAGTCGAATCTAAACTCTCATCAACTTCTATGCCGTCTGGTTGACCACGGAACAATTCCGCCAAAGACACCTTTAACAAGGATTCTACGTATTGGTCACCCTGTCTAAGCCTTTCAAAGTAAGACTTAGCCCAAGGCCAATTGCGCACACCCGACGATAGACCAGCTGGTGCGAGATGGTAATCACCCACAACGTTGTATAAAGATTCCAAAGAGTAGTGTTCTAGGTTTCGTGACACAATGTAGCCGTCACCTTGGGTCTCGGCGATGACTCGCGCCGACAGTAAAGACCGACGGATTCGATACCACTGCTCGGGAAAGATACCCAATCGCACGATGTGCTTCTCTTTAATGGACATGCCATGATCTTGAGCTTTGTGCAGCTTGTGCAAGATGAAAACCGCTGCCACAAAATCCGAATAACCGCGGCTGTTAATGTCGGCGCGCACGTGGCTCAAACTTCGAACTAAGACCGCGCCCGAAAGTACAATCACCCACAGCACATACACCCACAATAAAAACAGCGGCACAATGGCAAAGGCGCCGTAAATTAATTGGTAACTGGTTTTCGCCACTAAAGCACCAAAAACATCTTTAGCAATTTCAAAGCAGAACGCCGTAGTAACACCACCAATAATCGCGTCCCGCGCGGTAACTCGGCAATTGGGCACCGCGGCATAAAACAGCGTGAACACGCCCGTGCTTAATAACCATGGCAAATATTGCAAAATAATGGGTAAAACACCGATGGGATCATACTCGTCGACCAACAATTTTTTCGAGATTAAATATGTGCTCATCGCCAAACCAGCACCCATTAATAACGGCCCTAAACTCAACACGGCCCAATACAAGAGAAAACTCGCAACACCCGAGCGGCTGCGCGTAACGCCCCATATATTGTTAAAAGTACGCTCAATGTTTTTAAGCATTAGATAGGCGGTAACAATCAAGATAGTGACGCCGGGCAAGGTTAGGCCACGCGCTTTTTCGGTAAAGTCATTGAGATATTCTTGCAGTGCCAAGCCAGACGACGGCACTAAATTTTGAAAAATAAACGCTTGAATTTGGTCTTCCATACCCTGTAGAGATGGAATAATCGACAACATCGCATACACCACGGTAAGCATCGGCACCAAAGAAAAGAGCGATACATAGGTCAGTGCCGCGGCGCTTCTCTGGCAATTTTTAGAGATAAATTGAGAATAAACCTCTAAAGCCAGCAAATACAGATAGCGACCATTTCTCTTAAACCAATTTACACATTTTTCTCGGCTGAACGACGGCGTTTTCACAACAATAAGCTCTCTAGCGGTGAATCTCAATCAACAGTGTTTTATGAGAGGAGACGGTAATTATTCACGAATTTCTATCGGAAACTCTGATTAACCTAGAGTTTCTCGCGACACAAGGATGTGTCGCCAATTTCAAGAACTGTAAGTGATTGAAATTGTGAAGAAATTGGAAATCACATTTTCAATTTCTGCCCTCTGATTAAATCAAGGATGAGTTAATCAGAGGTTCCTATAATAAGAACAAGAAAGGTAAATTTCGATAATATTAAGGAGGCCCTAAAACTCAGAATTCCCAGTTACACAACTAAATTCCCAGTTACACAAGAAGATATCCCTAATCTCATTAACGATAGTTCATTGGAATTGTGTAAAAATTACAACCCTACTTTAAATTCCTATCCTCGGATTAAATCACGGATGAGTTAATCAGGCGCCCCTTACATTAATCTTTTACACGTAGAGTTAATCTTTTACACATACAGTTACCCAGCAGAATATAAGCCAATCCAATATTCGAACGCTGCGAAGCAAATAACTGCGTTTCTTGTAAGACCAATCTAAAATAGTTTTCCACAAAATAAGCTCAATTAATAAACAAATAATACGTCGCTAAAGGGGTGTTTAGTTGATTAAAGGCCAAGTTTGACAGAAACACCTAAGACATTTATTAAGAACGAGGTAAACTTCAGCACTCATTTTAGATACAAATAATTAATTGCAATAACTTATTAAGCATTTAAAACTTGTTATGAAAATTTATCACAATCCCCGCTGTTCAAAGTCTCGTAATACCTTACAAATCATCGAAGAAGCCGGAATTGAACCGGAAGTGATTTTGTACTTGCAAACTCCGCCCTCCGCCGAAGACATCAAAGACCTACTGTCCAAGCTCGGCATGAGCGCTCGGGATTTACTGCGCAAAGGCGAAGACGACTACAAAGCAAACAATTTAAGCGATGAAAGTCTCTCTGAAGACCAACTTATCCAATTTATGGTGCAATATCCCAAGCTGATTGAACGCCCGATTGTTGTTAAAGGTAACAAAGCTGTTTTAGGTCGCCCGCCAGAAAATGTACAAGCTCTGCTGTGATTACAACCAATCATAAATACAGTCATAAATAAAAGCCCAAAGCGAGCACTCAGACTCAGTCATGAAACCCTACGTATTAATTTTGTACTACAGTCGCAATGGTGCGACTGCCGACATGGCGATGGAAATAGCTCAGGGTGTCGATCAGATTCCTGGGATTGAATCCAAAATTCGCACGGTTCCCGAAGTTTCCACCAAAACAGAAGCCTCGGAGCCGTCCATTCCTCGTGCTGGAGCCCGTTATTGTACCCGTGAAGAACTTGCCAACTGTGCCGGATTAGCGCTGGGCAGCCCAACTCGCTACGGCAATATGGCCGCAGCCATGAAGTATTTTTTAGACGGCACCAGTGACCTGTGGATTAATGGCAGCATGATCGATAAACCTGCCAGCGTATTTACTTCTACCGGCAGCATGCATGGCGGCCAAGAATCAACACTCTTGACCATGATGATTCCATTGCTACACCACGGTATGGTCATCGCGGGAATTCCCTACAGCGAACAAGCCTTAACCCACACCGTATCGGGCGGAACACCCTACGGCGCATCGCACCTCTCTAGTAACGATCAACTCAGTGAAGACGAGATTGCGCTGTGCAGAGCGCAAGGCAAGCGTTTGGCAGAGCTGGCTCTGAAACTCGCCCATCAACATTAGTTTTAAATCATTTGTCACTGAGGAAGCCATCCATGTCTGAGAAATCCGCTCAATTAGAAAAGCAGTCCAATATTTGGTACCGCTTAACCGTTGTTTTTTTTATCGGCATGTTCGCGCTTTTTGCAGTCGCCCAGCTTGTTTATGGATTTGCATCGATCATCATCATACAAACCCTTCCACTGATCATTTTTATTCCCGGACTTATTCATAAAAAGCACTATAAAACCTACAGTTGGCTGTGCTTTGTGGTGCTTTTGTATTTTACCGCGTATGTAACTGAAGTTGGTTCGCCTTTGATGCGCTGGACCGATATCACCGGATTACTACTGACTATTGGTTTATTTATCAGTGCAATGATGACAAGCCGATACGTTCAAAGATGGCAATACGAACTTGCCTTAGAAGATTATTATGCCCAACAGGGCTCCAAAAATGTCTCTCAGGACACAAACGAGGTTTAATCAAACGGCCTTTGGTATCAAGCTCTTATTTTCAACAACACGAGGCGCATACACTCATGCGAACCTCAATTTTGGGCCACTCAAGGACGGCTTTTGAATTGTTTTTATCCTTTGCAACGGTATCTGATGTAAACGTGTCAAAACCAGCACCTATTATTTGAATTACAGTACTAAATTTGCGACTCTTAGTAAGTTCGCATATTTCAGCACACAGGAATAAGATTGCATGGCAACGCAAAAAGCGCCTTTTATATTTCGTCTATTTTCCGGACTTTGGAAAACAATTACCTGGTTTAGAGTTGCATTACTCAACGTTATTTTCTTGGCCATTATCGTTGCAATTATCGCCTCTATTACTCAACGAGAGACGTTAAAGATCAACGATAAAACCTTGTTGAGTGTCGCACCAACGGGTGTTTTGGTGGATGAATACACCTACATAGCACCAATAGAACGGCTTACCAGCTCAGACAATTCCCCACCCGAAACTCTGGTTCGTGATCTTGTATCTGCTATTGATATGGCCGCAGACGACTCTCGTATTGACGCCATGGCATTGGAGTTGGATAAGCTCGCCGCGGGTGGAATCAGTAAGCTTGAAGAAATTGGTGCGGCGCTGACCCGATTTAGAGCCACGGGCAAAAAGATTTACGCCTACGGCAGTAACATGAGCCAACACCAATATTATTTAGCGAGCTTCGCCGATGAAATCAGTCTTGATCCGTTTGGCTCAGTGGTACTGACAGGGTTTGCCAGCTATCGCAATTATTTTAAAGACGCTCTCGACAAGCTCAAAGTCTCAATGCACATCTTCCGTGCGGGTCAATATAAAGACGCCATGGAACCGTTTTTAAGAAACGACATGTCAGACGCCTCTCGTGAACACAACCAACAATGGTTAGAGAGCCTTTGGGGCGCTTACACCTCAGAAGTGGAAGCGCTGCGAGAATTGCCCGAAGGCACCATCAACGATTACATCAATAACATGTCGGTCAAGCTTCAGTCTGTCTCTGGAGATTCTGCCCGGCTTGCACTAGATACCGGTCTGGTCGATCAACTAAATCCGCTACACACCTGGCAAAAGACTCTGTCAGAGCAATACGGCGCGCGCAGCGACGGTAGTGTTAAATCATTAGGATTTCGTGAGTACCTTGCCGCAAACCAAAAACTTCTTTTACCGACAGATCCGAAAGTTGCGCTCATTGTTGCGCGCGGAACTATTAAAGACGGTTATCAGAATCCCGGTGAAATCGGCGATAAGAGCTTTCAAGAGTTGATCGATCAAGTGAAAGACGATTCATCCATTAAAGCCCTAGTGCTACGAATTGACAGCGGCGGTGGTGGCGTTTTTGCTTCTGAGAAGATCCGTCAAAGCCTGTTGCAGGTTCGCGAAAAAGGCTTACCGATTGTCGTTTCAATGGGCAGTGTGGCAGCGTCGGGCGGCTATTGGATTGCGACTCCAGCCGATGAAATTTGGGCAACACCCACCACCATTACTGGATCAATCGGTGTTTTTGGTGCGTTCTTAACTCTCGAACAATCCCTTGCTCACCTTGGCATTAATACCGACGGTTTAGGCACTACAGAACTTGCCGGCGCAATTCGCATGGATCGTGAGTTATCACCTGCGGCTGAGTCATTGATTCAGCAAGGCATCAACAATATGTACCAACGCTTTATCACCTTGGTTGCTGAAGCTCGAAATTCAACACCGCAAGCCATTGATGCGATTGCCCAAGGGCGCGTTTGGAGTGGTGACAAAGCGTTAGAATTGGGTTTGGTGGATCAGCTGGGTAACCTTGAAGACGTCATTGCTCGCGCGGCAAAACTAGCAGAGCTCGACAACTACGAAGTTGTAACAATCAAACAACCTACCGATCCCGTTGATCAGTTTGTTGAGAGCCTGACCAGTGCTAAGGTTGTGCAATCGGCGTCACAGCAATTCAAAAGTTATATGATGAGCGACGTCGAAACCACTATCAATCCCGTGCTTTTAGCTCACTTTAACGCGTTGCTTGAGCCATTCAACTTGACCCAAAGTCTTACTGACCCACGTGGAATGTATGTTTTGTGTATGGAGTGCCGTTCTCCACAGTGATAGGAATGAAAGTACCGCCTGATTATTCGGGCGGTACCTAAAACTCCATGACCTGCTTAACGAAAGGAATAGTGATCTTACGCTTTTCTGCCAACGACGCCCGATCCAGCTTATTTAAAATCTCAAACAACTCGGACAATCCCCGACTCGCGCGATGCACAATAAACCACGCCGTTTCTTCGTTTAACGATAAACCAAGTTCGTTAGCATGCAACTGCAGAGCGTGCACTTTTTCGTCGTCGGATAACGGTTTTATCTGGTAGGTAACGCCGTAGCTTAAACGGCTTTTCAAATCGGGTAAGGATACCTTCATGGATTGCAGCGGTTCGTGAGCGGCAATCAATATTCTGTGGCCGGCATCGCGCATGCGATTGTACAAATGAAATACCGCCCTCTCCCATTCGGCGTTTCCAGCAATAACGTCGAAATCATCCAAGCATAAAAACTCGCACTTTTCTGAGATCGCCAGTAAAGACTCGGGAGTATGTTTTTTGTGATCGTGCAATGAGATATATACTGCGCGATTGCCCAACGCTTCGGCTAAATGCTGGCTAGCCTGTAATAGATGAGTCAGACCCACACTTTCGTATCCCCAAAGGAACACAAAATTCTCGATACCGCGACCTTGGACGAACTCAACTAACTGAATAACCGCCTGCTTATTCTCTGAAGATTCGCCCAGATAATAATTCGCAAAGGTCGGCTCGTCATCGAGATTAACCTCAAGCGGAAGCTGCGGGCTGAAGACTGAATCGTGTTGTTTCGACATAGGTATGCAAACGGTCAAAAAACGGTATCAAACTGCACAAAACTCTGACGAGTGCAGAGTATTCACAACAAAGCAAGGTGTTACTAAAAATCCATTAACGTCTATTAACATGGCCAGAATACCTATGAGTTTAGCCGCCATTCCAACGTAACAGCAGTGGCGCAGAAATAGTTGAACTGCCAACGTCGGTATCCAGAGACAAAACTTTTTCTAATTTACGATCGAGTCGCAAGGCGTCTTCGAATACGGACAATTCACCATTAAGAGCCAATACTAAGTCAATATTAAAACCGTCTACCTTCGCCACCTGCACGGATTCCACTACAGCCAAGCCACGCAAATATTCGAAGGCATGAGCATAATCCGAAAAATCTTTAATACCCGATAAACGCACCGTTAAGCCAACTTCGCTGGACGACGGTGTTACTGAGTAAATAGACGCGAGGTATCGACCCGTTAAGGCGAGTCCCGCGTCAAGCGCATCGGTTAATTCGTTTGATTGCGAGTCGTAAACATCAAATTGTTGATTGTGTTGAAACCACCAACCGATTAACCAGTTGCCCGAAGACGTTTTGTTGACCCGACCAACAAGCACCGCATCGGGATTGTAGCGATTTACAATACCAACAATAGCTGCCGATTGATCACGCCACAGAGTTTGTGCATCCAGTATTAATTGATCTTCTATATCAAGCAGTGGAGCAACTGCCGCCAAACCACGATTACGAGCAATTTCTGCTACTGCATTGTAAGCATTAACGGTAGGGCTAACATTTTCTTGTCCATCGTTTTGCTCAGCGCTGTTGGGTAGAACCAACCGTATACCAGAAATATCACGCTCCACCAATAACACTAAAATTTGTGGGCGATTACTGGGCCACACAGAAATGGCCGCTGCAGAAAAGACGCGCTCAAGCGCTACTTTCGAAAATCGAACCGACAGTAACGTTTGGTTATCTGCGCCAGATTGATAGCTGTATTCTTGCAGATAGGTACTGCTGTTAGATAACGCTCTTTCTATGGCCGGATGAGCGAGAATATCTTCTCGGCCGGTCACCTTTACAATGACCTTGGCGAGTGCGTTACGTGTTGCCTCTACACGTGTTTGGTCTGCACGATTTTCAACCGCGACTTCACTCACGTATAAATCATTTACCACAATTGCCGTTGCCGGATGACTGATACCAAGAAGCATCGACAGCAATATAAACCAGCGTTTTAAGTCTTTCATACAAATCAAGTCATCAAATATGTTTTCGACGGTCACGCATATGAGTAAAACTTCACCTTGAACACGCAATTTGAAGGCTGAAAGACTCGAAATGGCGTTAATCTCTTATTAGGCTTTGAAATAGCCGCGCAACCCTACACTAACAAAGTCTTAAAATGAAGAACCAAAGTCCTTTATGGCACCATAGAGTCTTTGCGTAAGTCTAAAATTCAATAACAATTCGGTTTATCGTCAATAATTTGAGAATTCTCTCGGTTTTTTTCTGCAAACTGGTAGAATGCGCGCCCTGAAATTTTGACCAGGCCCGACTACACACCAGACGCCATCATAAAGGAGTCACCCATGACCGACACCGCAAAACCTTCTCTTAGCTATAAAGACGCCGGAGTAGATATTAATGCCGGCAACGACCTGGTTGAGCGAATTAAGTCCGTTGCCAAAAGTACTCACAGGCCTGAAGTGATGGGCGGTCTCGGTGGTTTTGGCGCTCTGTGTGAAATTCCCGAAGGCTATCGCCAACCGGTTTTGGTTTCTGGCACCGATGGTGTTGGTACCAAATTAAGACTGGCAATGGATTTGGGCATTCATAACACCATTGGTAAAGACCTAGTCGCCATGTGTGTAAACGATTTAATCGTAACCGGCGCAGAACCTTTGTTCTTCTTAGATTATTACGCAACCGGCAAACTGAGTGTTGATATCGCCGCCGAGGTGGTAACCGGAATTGGCGCTGGCTGCTTAGACGCTGGTTGTGCTCTGGTTGGTGGTGAAACCGCTGAAATGCCGGGAATGTACGAAGGCGAAGATTATGACCTTGCCGGATTTTGTGTAGGTGTTGTTGAAAAGTCTGAAATTATCGACGGCAGCAAAGTTGCTCCGGGTGACACATTAATCGCGCTTGCGTCCAGCGGTCCACACTCCAACGGTTATTCTTTGGTTCGTAAGATTATCGAAGTTAGCAAAGCCGATTTGAATCAAGAAATTGCCGGTACCACCCTAGCTAAGGCTCTGATTGAACCAACCCGAATTTACGTAAAACCACTGCTTAAGCTAATCGCAGAAACCCAGGTTAATGCTCTTGCACACATTACCGGTGGCGGTTTATTAGAGAACATTCCTCGTGTATTGCCAGAAAACTGTAAAGCGGTTATCGATGCGGCATCATGGACGCTTCCTGAAGTATTCCAGTGGCTTCAACAAGCGGGCAATGTTGAGCAAACCGAAATGTACCGCACCTTTAACTGCGGCATAGGCATGGTAATCGCGGTACCGTCTGAGACGGCACAAGCGGCCTTAGAGAATTTGACGGCTAGTGGCGAAAACGCATTTGTTATCGGCGCAATAGCCGAGCGAAATGAAGGCGAAGCTGCGGTCGAAATTGCCTAAATCACCATTTTTTCCATTCAAGTTAATTTGCCCATGACTGATACACAGACCATTTCACCGCTTCGTGTCGTTGTTTTAATCTCTGGCAGTGGCAGCAATCTACAAGCATTAATTGATGGCCAAAAAAATGGTTCTCTGCCCATCGAAATCATGGCTGTTATCAGTAATAAAGCGGGTGTAAAAGGCCTTGAAAGAGCCGAGCAGGCATCCATCGCTACGCGGGTGATTAGCCACAAAGACTTTGATTCACGAGAAGCGTTTGATCAAAAACTGTTAACAGAAATTGAAAGCTTCTCGCCGGGTCTCGTGGTGCTCGCAGGCTTCATGAGAATTTTAACCGAAAGTTTTACGCAGCACTTTGTCGGCAGAATGATCAACATTCATCCATCTTTATTGCCTAAATATCAAGGTTTGCACACTCATCAGCGAGCTATTGATGCTAACGATAGCCACGGCGGCGCCAGCGTTCATTTCGTTACCGCTGAACTCGACGGCGGCCCGATTATTATTCAGGCCAAAGTTGCCATCGATGACAATGAAACCAGCGATTCGCTGGCCGCTAAGGTACTAACCGTAGAGCACAAGATTTTGCCACTTACGGTGAAATGGTTTGCGCTGAATAAACTCACAATGGCAGCCAACAACGCAGTACTTTGTGGAGAGCCTTTGCCACCACAAGGATTCCAATGGCAAGACAATGAAGAAACGAATCGCTTAATTGATGTGCTGGTTAAGGCTTAACCCTGTTTAGACAAACGCAGGGTTACCTAGGAGGTGTTTTTCAAAGCGATAGGAATGCCGCTCACCTCAAAACAGGCAAATGCCAAATTTGTTGGGCTTACATCCACACACCTTATCAACCCTCCTAAAGGCAATGCACTTACAAGCGTTCGACCTTTTCTGCACCACAACGCTCGCAACGCGACACCGTCACCAACCGACCTTGCTTAACATCAAATTTTTTCTCGGTGACTATTTTCCAACGATGAAAACCGCTGCGACAGAGGGTTTTACCCTTGTGCTTTTCAGACGCCTTGGGTCGTTTAAACGGAAGAACCTCGCCCACAAATGTGCTCCTAAGGCTTGGGTAATATCTCAATCATTTAATTTTAAGAAAGCTGCGCTACGAATACCAAAGGTAATTGCAAAAACGTTAACTCGGTAGACTTGAACTTGTGATGAAATCACAGCTCACACAGCCACGGCTTTCAGCAGACCTGCGCCCGAAGATACATATCGTATTTGCGACGCTTGGTTTATCATTGCCGCCTTATGAACAAACCGGTACGCACAACACTAACCTATGTATCATCAGCACTTTGGCTTAAAAGAAGCGCCTTTTTCGATTGCGCCTAATCCACGCTATCTCTTTATGAGCCGACGCCATAAAGAAGCGCTGGCGCATCTTATCTACGGCGTAAGCCATGGTGGCGGGTTTGTGCTGCTTACGGGAGAAGTTGGCACCGGTAAGACCACCATCAGCCGTTGTCTTCTGCGTCAATTACCGAAGAATACTGACGTTGCTTATATTCTCAATCCTTATCTCAACTCTACTGAGCTTTTAGCCAGTATCTGCGACGAACTCAAAGTCGATGGCGTTAAAGATACCAGCAGTTTGAAAGACCTCTCAGACCAGCTGCACGCGTTTTTACTGAAAAACCACAGCCAAGGCCGAAATACCGTTTTGATCATCGATGAAGCTCAGCACCTTGGTTATCAAGTTATGGAGCAGATTCGATTACTGACCAACCTCGAAACCGACGAAAAAAAGCTCTTGCAGATTATTTTTATCGGCCAGCCAGAACTGAACGAGATTCTCGCCAAACCTGAATTAAGGCAACTTGCCCAAAGAATTACGGCTCGCTTTCACATAGATCCACTAACCTTGGCAGAAACCAAAGCTTATATTCGCCACCGTATGATGATTGCCGGACTACCAGCAAACCGATCCATTTTTACACCAACCGCGGTGAAGATAATCTTCCAAGCCTGCCAAGGTATTCCACGGTTAATTAACGTAACCTGTGACCGGGCGCTTTTAGGTACTTACACCCACGGGCTTAATCAGGTTGATAAAGAGATTGCGCAGTCGGCAGTAGAAGAAGCGACCGGTAAGAAAAGTGGCTCGGCCCTGAATAACTCACGTTTGGCCATTGCCACAGCCTCTGTTCTTTCGCTTACGGTATTGGTGTTAACTTTTTGGCTGGGGTATCAATATCTGCACCTAGAGCCCAACCCATTGACCGAAGATACCAACACCGGCGAAATTCAGCGAACGCCCGCAATCAATGCTGAAGCCAGTGCAATTCCAACAAGTACATCCCAGCAGGATACTCAAACTGCGTCTACGTCTACTGAGCCGGATAGCCGCCCTGCACCGCCAGCTCAAATACTTCCAGATATCAAAACGCTCGGTTATCTCAATAAGGCTCAAGCATTGAATGAGCTGCAAAGAAATCTCAATGTATTTGCCGGTGATCTTAATCCCGTCTGTGACCGACTTGGGAACTACGGCGTGCAATGTCGCGATGAAAATGCGACCAGTTGGTTGGAGTTTAAAAGTTACAATCGGCCTTCGGTATTGGAGCTGTTAATTGAACATACGTCATACTATCTAGCAGTCGCCGAATTTAGTGACAACCAACTCATCGTAGTCAGCAATGCTCAACGTTATCCTTTGAGCCCTTTTGAACTTGGCCAATATTGGACCGGAAAATTTACGCTCCTGTGGCAACCACCTCAAGGTTTTGAAGCACTGGCTAAACTTGGCGACAAATCGAATTACGTTAATTGGATTGCCCAGAGCTTTGCGGTAATTGATCAACGAGCCGAAGCGCTTACTGACTATACTTTCACCAAACCTTTAGAAACCCGCGTGGCGGTGTTCCAAGGCGATAACAACTTAGAGCCCGACGGTATTGTGGGGCTAAGAACCGTACTCAAGATGAACGACTACCTCAATAACGACTTCTCTCTAGACTCGAATTTACAAGGGCGTAATTGATATGTCGTATATTTTGGAAGCTTTGCAAAAATCAGAACAAGAACGCCAACAACAAGCAACGCCGACTATCTCCGCCGTGCATGACGGCGACTTTATAATTCGTCGAAAAAAAATTCACATCGCTTGGTGGTTTGTGATGGTACTAACGATTCTGTTAGTCGTATTACTGGGAATCATTATATTTCGAAAACCCGCTCCTCTAGTGGCTCCTGCATCGCCAACAAACACGACAAACCTTGCATCTTCGGCTCCGACCAATACCTTGGTCACACCAACAAGCAACCAAAATCCGCCACCTAGGGTGGCTGAAAGCAAAGTTCAGGAAGTTCCAAACCAAACTGCTACGCAGAACACGCAAGATAACACCGCTCAACAAACAACCGTTTTAAAAACCGAACCCAGCCGTTCGCAATCGGCCATTGACCGTCTCTACCAAGCGAGCGCAAATCAACAATCAAACGAAAATCAACAGTCCATAGCAATTACTGAGTCACCCCAAAGCAGTTTTCAAGAACTGACTCAACCGAAGGTAACCTCCGTTGATTTGACAAAGCCTCAATCACAAACCAATAAACAAACCGCACCGGCAAAAGCAGCAGTCGCAGCTATAGAAGAAGCGCCCAAAGAGCTTATCCCACTGATCTACGATCTACCCGATGCCGTGCAAAGCGAGATTCCACCCATCAATTACATTGCCCATGTGTATTCAAGTGATGCATCGAAAGGGTTTGTAATTATCAACAACGTTAAGCTGGTACCGGGCAGACAACTGCAAGGTGAGCTGTATCTCGAAAAGGTGTCGCAGGATTTTATTATCATGAATCAGAACGGATACCTGTTTAAGCTACCGGCAATGACCAATTGGAATGGTTTTGGCCGCTGAGCAGTATTCAGAAGACACCAGCACTGATTCACTTAATCTTCGAAGGATTCGACACTGACTTGCCCACCAGAAAGACTTATCAGCTGAGCTTCAAACTCATTGCGCTGGCGAGTGTTTACAAGGCAATCAATTTGAACTCGATTTGTGTAAGAAACCTCTTGAATAACGACAGCAAACTGGTCAGAAACTCTGCGCACCAGGGCTTCTTCCGAAAAGTTACACAGCAGCTTTAACCGATCTTGCGGCTCTACTTGTTTGGTGGGTAAATCCGAAAGCCCTGCTGCTACCGAATCGCTGTAGGCTCTTTGCAGACCACCGGTACCCAATTTAATGCCGCCAAAATAACGAACAACGGCAACGACAACCTCGCCCAAACCACTGTGCTCTAACATCGCCAACATTGGCCGTCCTGCGGTTCCGCTGGGCTCGCCATCGTCACTCATAGAACGAATCGTGGTGTTGGGCGCTCCTGCAACGTATGCCCAACACACATGCCGCGCCTGTGGATGCTGCTCACGAACCGCTTTTATGAAGCTCTCCGCTGAGATTCGGTCTTCGGCTCGACCAACATAGGCAATAAATCGGCTGCGCTTTATCTCAATCTCAGCCGAATGCTCGGTAGATGGTATACAATAGGACGTCATGAACTTTCGATGCTAAAAATCGAGAGGTTAATCCATTTTCAATATAGATTCAGCATTAGTGACCAAAAACGTAACGCCCCTAAAAACACTACCCGAGCGAAAATTCTGCTTAGCGCCCATGATGGAGTATTCGGACCGACATTGCCGATACCTGTGGCGTCTCATCAGCAAGAATGCTTGGGTCTACACTGAAATGGTGGTCAGCGGTGCCATTTTGCATGGCAATCGTCCACGCTTTTTAGATTTTCACCGAAAAGAGCATCCTATTGCTCTACAGCTCGGTGGCAGTAATCCGCAAGAACTCGCCGAATGCGCTAAAATCGCCGAACAATGGGGTTACGATGAAGTAAACCTTAATTGCGGCTGCCCCAGCGATCGAGTACAAAACAATCAAATTGGCGCCATATTAATGCGCGATTCGGCACTGGTTGCCGAATGTGTCGCTGCCATGAAAGCAGCCTGCGATATTCCGGTGACGGTAAAACATCGCATTGGCGTTGATGAACTCGACCAGTTTGAACATATGGCTAAGTTTGTCGAGACTGTCGCCGATAGTGGCTGCGAAACCTTCATCGTGCACGCTCGCAAAGCTTGGTTACAAGGCCTTAGCCCTAAAGAGAATCGCGAAGTTCCGCCGCTAAATTACCCAGCCGTTTACGAGCTAAAGCAGTTATTTCCGCAGCTTGAAATCATTCTTAACGGTGGCTTGTGCTCTCTTGAAGACTGCCAAGAATCACTCAAGCACGTTGACGGCGTAATGGTTGGACGAGAAGCCTATTCAAATCCCTTCTTGTTGCGCGAAGTCGACGAAAAACTCTATCAATCGCCAAAACGGCATTTAACCCGCGAAGAAGTATTCGCCTGTTACTTAGATTATTGCCGCGAGGAAGTTGAACAAGGCACAAAAATACATCATCTTAGCAAGCATGTTTTAGGACTCTTTAACGGTTTGCCCGGAGCACGCCAATTCAGACGTTATATCAGCGAAAACGTCCATAAACCTGGCGCCAGTGTAGAAACGCTATGGCAAGCTTTTGGTCTACTAGGCCAGCACGAGCAACAACAAGCTCGCAGCGCAAAGTAAACTCTTATTTAACAATTTATTAGTCAAAACCGCTGTATTTGCGCAAACAGATGCCACAACAGCGGTAACCAATAAGGAACTTACCCAAAGCGATTGGGAACGAAGAGATTATGAATAAACTAGACACTTTAAAATCAGTTACAGATGTGGTCGCTGATACGGGTGATATTGAAGCCATTGCAAAATACAAACCCTTAGACGCAACGACCAATCCATCGTTGTTACTCAAAGCCGCACAATTGCCGCAATACCAATCACTACTGGAAGAGTCAATTCAGTGGGCAAATGAGCAGAGCGAATACGCCGAAGAAACCGCGAATCTGGCCGCTACTAAGCTTGGCGTTGCCATTGGTTGCGAAATTTTAAAGATTATTCCGGGTCGAATCTCCACAGAAGTGGACGCGCGCCTGTCTTTTGATACCAGTAAAACCCTTGCCAAAGCCCGCCAAATTATTGCCCTTTACGAAGAAGCAGGAATCGATAAGAGCCGAGTGCTTATTAAGATTGCCGCTACTTGGGAAGGTATTCGCGCCGCAGAAATTCTCGAAAAAGAGAACATCAACTGTAACCTAACCTTATTGTTCAGCTTCTCACAGGCAGTTGCCTGCGCCGAAGCCGGTGTATTTTTAATCTCGCCATTTGTGGGCCGAATTTTAGATTGGCACAAAGCCAAACAGCCCAATCAAGATTTCTCAGGTGCAAATGATCCCGGTGTTCAATCGGTGAGCAAAATCTACGACTACTACAAAACTCATGGCTACAAGACTGTAGTAATGGGTGCAAGCTTCAGAAATATCAGTGAAATCGAAGAGCTGGCTGGTTGTGATCGACTAACCATTAGCCCGCAATTGCTTGCAGAGCTTGAAGCTGATACTGGCGCGCTTGTTACAAAATTGAGTGCATCTTCGGCTAAGAGTAACCTCAAGAAAATGAGTCTCTCAGAAGCAGAATTCCGTTTGCAATTAAACGACGACGTCATGGCCACAGAGAAACTGGCCGAAGGAATTCGTAATTTCATTGCCGACCAAGAAAAACTTGAAACTCTACTGACAGAAAAAGCGTCTAAGCCCGGCATGTAATTTTTAGGAACCTCTGATTAGCTCATTCATGATTTAATCAGAGGGCAAAAATTGAAAAATGTGATCAACCACTGATTGGTCGCGCACTAACGGTTACTTATGTTTGATTTACTAAAGAATATTTTTGCGTTCGAACCAGAAACCAACTCGGAATCTACTCGTGAGCATCAATCGCGCTTAGCTGCAGCAGCACTATTAGTTGAAGTTGCCAATATTGATAGCAACTTCAGTGACGTAGAACATCAAACCATGATGAACATTCTTGAAACGCAATTTGACCTGTCATCTACCGAAGTTGAAGAGTTACAGCAACTTGCTCGACAAGAACAAGCGAGTGCGTCTTCGTTATATGAATTCACTTCTCTCGTTAACGAAAACTTTTCCAATGATCAAAAATTCGAGTTGATTATTAATATGTGGGAGGTAGCGTTTGCCGATGGCGAGATTGATAAGTACGAAGAATATATTATTCGCAGGGTTGCTGAACTCATTTATTTGGCTCATAACGATTTTATTCGAGCAAAACAAATTGCGAGAGAAAAGAGATTCAACTGAAGCGTGTGTTTACAACTATTAATTACTTACAACTATTAATTACTTACAACTATTAATTACTTACAAAAAGCGCGGTTAAAAACTACTTCTGCTCTAACGATTTCACCAAGTCGTTAAATTCTTGCCGGTTAACCTCGTTTAAACCCATCAAAATTTTGTGTGCTTCAATTACTTTTTGCTTAGCCACGGCTTCGTTTTTACAGTCTTCTCGCAACTGAACTTGAGATCCAACAGGCAAGTCTATGTTCGAAATTATCTCAAAAATATCTTCAAAACCCATACTTTCGAGCAAACGGTTGATACCAGAATTAGGGGAGATTACCAGCGGCAGTTGGTGAAAGCGCTCTTGAAATAAAATCGAGATTTTTGCCATTAAACCAAGCGTAGTGCTATCAATGGCTTCGGTTTCTCGCAAATCAAAAATAACGGAATGAAAGTTAGTCTTTGCATACATTTGATCAATAAACTGATCAAATGAAATACACAAAGTTAAACGAACATCACCAACCATTTTTATGACATTAGCGCCATCAACATCGGCGACAAATATCTTTCCGGATTGCATGGTTAATGCACACCTCTAGAAATGGTTAAGATTGAAATGTCATCAGGCACATAATCACCTTTATTAAGCCTCAATGCGCTAACAACAGAATCGATATTACCACGGCTACCAGATACCAAAGATAGTAATTTTTGCTCTTTTTCGATCAACGAATCACCCTGAATCGTCTCTAAAATACCATCGGTAAGCATCACTAAGCTGGAATGGTCAGGAAACTCTGCTGAATAGACCTCCCAGTTGGGATTGGTAAAAATACCCAGAGGCTTTCCTTTACCCTCTAAATACCGGGCACCTTTGCGAGTTACAATCATTGGTAGAGGCAAATGACCACCAATTGAGTAACGGAGTTGATTTTCATAAGTATCAATAACACCGATGAAACACGTTAAATGACTTTCGAACCTACCATGTTTGAGACTAGCATTGATTTCTTTCAATAACCAATTACAGCCTTCTTCAAAAGACTCTGGACTGGTGAAAAAACTATTCTCACGCACAGAACGCATAACCTGATACTTCAACCAAATTGTCACGAATGCAGACGATGCACCGTGCCCTGCCACGTCGGTTAAATAAAATGCTAAATACCGATCACCAAAATAGGCATAATCTAAAAAGTCGCCGCTCAGATAAAGCGAAGGAAAAACTTTGTAGTTGGCAACATAACCATTACGAATGAAAGGTCTTACCGGCAGCAATCGCTGCTGAACAATACGACCGGCACGTTGGTCTTTTTCAAGTGTTCGCAGGTTGTTTTCGAGTTCTTGATTGGCCTGCTCTAAACGTTTGCGATAGCGGCGGTTTTCAATCAATAGATCTTGGCGTTCCAATATTTTATCAATGGAGTGCACCAAAACTTCCATATCTGCGATTGGCTTAGTTAAAAAATCGCTAGCGCCTGCTCGCAACGCCTCAACCGCATCGATGAGAATTCCCGAACCTGAAATAATAATAACGCCCATTTCAGGATCAATTTCACGGACGCGCTCTAAGATATTAAAATCTTCAGCGCCACTAAGACGAATATCGGACAACACAAGGTCAGGTTGATGATCTTGCAAATTCTCCAACGCCGCCTTGCCATCATCGTATTCGATGACTTCAAAGCCACTATCTTCCAGATAAGCGCTCATGCTCTGTCGCACAAGCCGGTCATCATCGATTAGCAACAACTTTCGTTTGCCAATGACCATATTGCACCAACCCAGTGGCTCCAAGTTATAAACATTGAGGCCTCTATTTTAAACAATTATTAGAAGTGGAAAACAGGGTTCATTAACGTCATTTTTCAAACAATTCTAAATATGAAACCAGAAATCACTTACTTATTAAATTTAGACACAATTCAAAAATATCAATTCACTGGATTGACTAATTATTGCTGAAACGTCTGAAAACTAAAGTGTCGCAACATAAACAATATCAGCAAACTCAAGTACATAGACTAAACTGGCTGTATAAAACTAAAAACAAGCCAGGAGACATAATGAACTCTTCTATCGCGGCACATCGTGAGAAACGAAACTTCATAAGAATGGAGGTAAACACACCAGCCAGAATTTCCGTTACCAAAGATGATCACCATGAAACGGGGATTTGCAAAAATCTGAGCGGTAACGGCATGCTGCTTGAGTTATCCACCCAATACGACATAGGAGATCAGTTTGTTGTGAAGGTATCTTCCGCTCAAGAAAATGGCCCAAGTTTGGATGCACTGTGTACAGTAGCACGTCTTGAAAACGATGAGGAATCGGAAACGTTTCTCACTGGCGTGGTGATAGACAAGATTTTATAGGAAACCCGAATAAACTCGGGCTCCAGCGCAACAAGGATGTGTCGCCAACATTAAGCGCTGTAGGCGATTGAAATTGTCAAGAAACTAGAAATTGCATTGTCAATTTCGGTCCTCTGATTAAATCAGAGATGCGTTAATCAGAGGTTCCTATTGCGATCAAACAGAACCAAGCAGCCAGTATTGACTGCTTGTAATCAACCGACAAAACACTGCGTTCTTTCGAGGTTTTAACGTAAAAAACTCTTAGACATTGAGTATGGGCAGTGAACTACTCGTCTTGGAATTCAAAATCTTCCAAATCTTCAGCCTCAGATCCAAACTCGTCCTCAACTTTGCCGTCATTAATTAAATATTCTCGACGTTGTAAATAAGCGTTTCTGAAGAACGCATAGCGATCACCGGAAACTAGCTCTTCGGCTGATAAAAGCTGCGCGCGCGTGTTTACTGTGCGCAAGATTCCTGCCGCGAGTGCGGCATCATCGTCTTCAATATAAACAACAGGATCAACGTAAAAATCTGCAATCGTACCGACAGAATCACGAACGGTCGACGGCCCCAAAAGTGGTAACACCAAGTAAGGACCTTGACCCACGCCCCAAGCGGCCATGGTTTGACCAAAATCCTCACCTTCTAATTTAGGCAAGCCGATGTTTTTAGCCACGTCGAAAATACCAACAATGCCTACGGTGGAATTAACTAAAAATCGACCGGTGCTGTTACCGGCTTTTTTCCATTTCCACTGAAAGATATTGTTAACGAGATTACGAACTTCAGTCAAATTACTGAACACGTTCGTCACACCATTTTCGACGCGATTAGGTGTTACCGCTCGATAGCCTTTGGCAACGGGCTTCAAGATAAATCGGTCTAAATGATGGTTAAATCCAAACATTACCCTGTTGAAACCTTCGAATGGATCGTAGGGTTCATCAACGGCGAAGGAAGCATTAAAAGTAGTATCTGTCGATTCCTGTTCGGAATTTAAACTGACCTGTGCAGAAGCGAGAGTTGAGGTTAGGCCCAAAAAAATACCAAACACTAAAGGTTTCACATTCATAAAACGTCCAAAAATAATTATTTTTGAGAATTTGCCACGTAAGTTATTCCATAGTCTAACAGCGAAATAAACGTTACAACACTATAGGGGCCTCTGATTAACGCACCCATAATTTAATCGGAAGACAGAAATTGACAATGCGATTTCTAATTTCTTCACAATTTCAATCACTTAGCGCTCTTGCGATTAGCGACACAACCTTGCGTCACAGGAAGCTGTGGATTAATTGCATCTTCCCATAACCATACGCAAAATCAGAGAAATGCGACGAACAACCAACACTCACATCTATAAGTCTTATTATTAATAAAACACTTTCTGCGAATTGAAAAATAGAATTGTAAGACGAAGAGGAAGAATTAATTTGACGATTAATCCACAGAATCGGTGGCTTCTTTCAAAAGCTCAATTTTGGAGCAATGCGTAACAATCGAAGGGATAAGAAATTTAAGTGAACTTAGAGTGAGGCTATGGCGCGGGAAGATCTAATCTCTGGTTAGATCTTCGAGGAATTCTTTAGAGATATTTTTTAACCCAAAAAAGCAATCAGAAATACAATCCTTTAATTCGCTAATGATTTAGCGCCACAAATGACACCCGCTTGGTGTAACTGATGCAATAACGGCGTACCCATGTTGATAATTGCTTCAACATCGGGAGCTTGAAGTTCTTGAGCAATGGTTTCTAGAACGGCTCTTCCAGTCAACATTTCCTCACTTTGCAGAAGCTGAACCAATCGATTGGTCACCGCATTGGACTCCATGAACTTTACTCGGTCATCACGATTGCGATACACCAATAAGAACGTTGGTTGTTCAGGAGTTTCTGTTGGTTGAAAATGTTCGCCAATACGATGCACCGGATATTGGTATGACAAGCACCAAACTAAGGGGCTAACAACGAGCTTATCGTTTAATAAATCACCGCTTAATTGCTCGGTTGGAAATTCTTCCGTCGAAATATCCAACGCCAATTCCACCCATTCGTAATGAGCTAATTCCAACATAAACGGAGGATCGTTTTCTTGAAAAACACGATCTTCCTGAAGATATTTTAAGAATTCTTGGCTGATTTCTAAAAAATACGGCGTATGACTTTGGTGGGTCTGAATAAAATCCCGAACCATTGCATGCCAAGCTTCATCGTCAAAAATGGATCGTAAAATTGGAAATCCACCACTGATAAAGCCTTCAATATTTTTGTAGATAAGGTCTCGATAAACCTGCAAGCGGCGGTCATCTACTCCTTGAGGAGGAGCGACATGGTCAGGATCACGAAGATGACTGGCTAATTGGTATTGTGTTTCCTGAAATGAATACATCGCTGGCTGCTCAAAGAATCTAACTTATAACTGATCTGATCAATACGGTTATTAAACGTGCACTTGCGCCGAGGTTGTTCTCTTTGTGCGAGCGTTTGCTTGAAGTTTTTTAATGATTTCAAGCTCGGCTAACAGCTCAGCCGCCGGAGGAATATTGAAGTCACGCTCTAACAGCGTTGGTTTAACACCAAAGATTTCATAAGCCTTGGCCAGCAAATCCCAAACAGGATCAATAACCGGTGCGCCGTGGGTATCCACTTTTAAGTCTTCGGCTTCGTTATAGTGACCGGCAACATGAATGTATAAGGTTCTGTCACCGGGCATAGCGCGCAAGAACTCTTCGGCATCATAACCGTGGTTAATGCTGTTCACGTAAATGTTGTTTACGTCTAACAAAAGATCACAGTCCGCTTCTTCAATGACTGCGTTGATAAAATCGATTTCGCGCATTTCTTGTTGCGGCGCGCAATAATAAGAGACATTCTCCATCGCGATTTTACGACCAAGAAAGTCTTGTACATGGCGAATTCTTTGCGCTGTGTACTTAACGGCTTCTTCGGTAAATGGAATGGGCACTAGATCGTAAAGATGGGAATCGTCGCTGCAAAAACTGAGATGCTCGGTATAGGTCTCGATATTATGCTTTTGCATAAACTTTTTAATATCGGACAACAAACCTAAATCCAGCGGAGCTGGTGAACCTATCGATAACGATAAGCCATGACACACGAACGGGAATCGTTCGGTGTAAGATCTGAAACGTTTTTCAAAACGTCCTCCCAAACCGATCCAGTTTTCGGGAGCAACTTCCATAAATTGAATATCGGAAGTTGTGGTATCTGCGAGAGAGTCTAGAAGACTCCGTCGCAGACCAAGACCGGCGCCGTTTAGAGGTGAATTGTTGTTCATACTTTTCTCCTTTAATACGGCTCCAGCCGCTAACAAATGCTATTAGATAATGTACGGATACCTTTCGGTATTAGCCGCCACACTTACCTTCGCCACATTTGCCTTCGCCTTTCTCAGCTTTGTCGCCGCCGCATTTGCCTTCACCGCATTTGCCTTCGCCGTCAGCTTTCTCAGCTTTGTCGCCGCCGCACTTGCCTTCACCGCATTTGCCTTCGCCGTCAGCTTTTTCTTCGCCTTTCTCGCCGCCGCACTTGCCTTCACCGCATTTGCCTTCGCCGCACTTACCTTCCATTTCGCCAGCTAGGTTGTAGCCTTGAGAAAGTTCAGTAACGGTGAATGGGTTCTCGGCAGCATTTGCCAACGGAGCCAAAGATGCAGTTGCAAGAAAAGCTGCGCCAACTGCTGCCGCCAATGGTAGAGACTTAGACTTCGCCATATGTGTTTCTCCTAGATTATAAAAACTACACTTGTTATTGTTTAAAAAACTTGTCGCCCGGTAGACTCGGCTCAAATTCAGAAGTTTCTGAGCATGAGTGTTAAAAACGATGTTGTTATGATTTAGCAATACTTTTGTTAAATAGTAACTGGAATGGGCCTAAATAAACACTTGATCGGTCATTAAAAAATAGTCATCCAGTCAATTTGAAATCGCATTTAAAATATCTTTGTCGATTTGTTGTGTTTGATAGCCCGCCACAAACAAAAGTTCGTACAAAAAATATCACAATTTCAAAACATGATTGAGCACTTTTTGATCTAACCATTTAAATTTGAAGCCGTATCATATTGGCTTACCAAACGGTAGGCTGTGATCAAAATCAACCTGTTCAAAATTAGCGCCTAACATCACAAAATATACGACTAAGCCGTCAAAGAAACATGTCTCTGTTATCACAAATTGGTCACGATTTCCTGCCACAGCTTATCGAGTCGCTTTGAAGAAATAGGCTGTGGCGTTTTTAGAGTTTGCGCAAATAACGAAACTCTTAGCTCTTCAATTTGCCAACGGTAGCTTTCTACCCTCTCGTTACCCTTACACCAGATCGAGCCTTTTTTTGCTAAGAGATCTTTATAACGCTGCCAGTGCTCGTCGATTTCGGCAATAAAACTTTTATCCTTCTGAACGTTTAACACCACCTTCTCAATACGAACCTCAATTGCTTTTAGATAACGCGGAAATTGCTGGAATTGTTCGAATTTGGTTTCGTATAGAAATTGCGGATAAATAAGAGCATCCAATTGATTTTTAATATCATTAGCCGCCCAAGTTAACGCTAAAGCGTTTTTGTTCGATTTTAACGCGTTTTTAATACTGACCATTTGTCCAAGCAAATCAAAAAATATTTTTTCGATTTCAATAGCGCGAGGAATAATGCCATGGCGATGCTGTTCGATACTTTCTTCAAACGCTTCTTGGGAGCGAAGTACGCCATCAGGAAAAATAATCTCACGGATGGCCGCAGCAATTATATCGTCGGTTACGGCTTCTCTGCTTTTTAGCGAAGTAACCACAATACCAATATCTCTGCCCTTCAATAATTCTTTCTTTAAATATTTAACCATTTGATGCTCTTTGAGCATCACCAAGCGAACACTACCGCGCAAACTTAATAAATCGGCTTCGACGGGATTATCGTGCATCTTCAGTGACACAGAATCACCGTCATCGACCAACGCTGGGAATGCAGAAATATTTACACCCGAACGTTTTAATTTTTTAGTTTGCGGTAAATCACCAAACGTCCATTGCGTTAAACCCGTTTGCTCAACCGACTGACCGGCAGTTTGCAGAGTTTTTTGGACGTTTTCACGATACTTTTCTTTTAAATGCTCAAGATCACGGCTTTGCTCAATTAACTTACCACGATCATCTACCACTTTAAAATTCATCTGGTAGTAGTGATCTAGCTGGATAGACTCCCATGCGTCTTTTGGCACGCGAACCTGCGTTAATCGAAATAATTGCTCACTTAAAGCATCAGTGAGTGGCGTATTTCCGGGAATTAAATTTAAAGCAGCTCGATCGGCAAATGACGGTACGGGCACAAAGTTTTTTCGCCACTGTTTTGGTAAGCCTTTAATTAAAGCTGTGCATTTTTCTTTAAGAATTCCGGGCACAAGCCATTGGCAAGAGAATTCTGGAATTTGATGCAACAGGGCCACGGGAATATGTACGCTGACGCCATCATCGGCACTGGTAGGATCAAAATGATAGCTGACTTTATACTCGACGCCATTCCACGTCACAGAGCTTGGAAATTGCACTTCGGTAATATCATCTGCCGCGTGCAGCATGAGCTGCTCACGACTTAAATACAATATTTTTGGATTTTCGAGTTCGGCTTTTTTTCGCCAATGCTCAAAAGCTGCTAGATTAACCGCCTCATCGCCTATTCGCTGATCGTAAAAATCAAAAATAACTTGGTCGTCTACTAAGATATCTTTTCGACGAGATTTTGCTTCTAAATCGATAACGTCTTTAATTAACGCAGTATTGTAGCGATAAAATTCACCCGGCCCAGAGCTAACACCTTTTTTATTTCGCGAGCTTTTTGCTTCTAAGTAACGACCTTCCACAAGTGCAGAACGAATAAATACTTCGCGAGCTTCTTTTGCGTTAATGCTCGAATAATTAATGCGCTGCTTTTCGATCAGCGTTAAACCCATCAAGGTAACGCGTTCATACGCCATTACTTGCCCGCGACTGGGATTATAATGCGGCTCGAAATAATTGCGTTTTACTAAATGCTCACCGGCTTTGTAAATCCACAGCGGATCAACCTTAGCAACATTATGCGCATAGAGCTTTGCGGTTTCTAACAATTCGCCCGCACACAGCCACTGCGGACGTTTTTTAAATTGCGAAGGGCCGGGAAAAATAGAAAACTTGCGATTACGCGTTCCAAGATAATCGTTATTTTCGGTTTTTTGTCCGACATAATCCAACAAACCCACCAATAATGACTGATGAATAACGTCGTAACCAGCTTCTGCGGCATTTTCTGTGAGCTTTAACGGTTTACAAGCCACTCGCAATTGATGATGGATGTCCCGCCACTCACGCATTCGTAAATAAGAAATAAATTCTTTTTTGAGCAGTTTACGCAGTTGATTTTGCGACAGCTCTTGGCGTTGCTGCTCTACGTAATCCCACAGTGAAAGATAGGCCAAAAAGTCGGATTCTTCGTGCCAAAAGCGGCGATGCTTTTCATCAGAGGCCTGTTGTTTATCGGCGGGCCGCTCACGAGGATCTTGCACGGCAAGCGCACTAACAATCACCAAAACTTCTTTTAAGGCTTGGTGTTTTTCCGCCTCTAAAACCACCGCCCCCAGTCGTGGATCAATAGGTAATGAAGCAATTTTGCGACCTAATTCGGTTACTCGATTTTTATCATCAACGGCTTTTAATTCTCTCAGTAAGTTATATCCGTCGTTAATTAAGCGCCTATCAGGAGAATCAATAAACGGAAAATGACGAATATCACCCAGTCGCAGCTGCAACATTTGCAAAATAACCGATGCCAAGTTGGTTCTTAAAATCTCTGGATCGGTAAACTCTTGGCGAGCGAGAAAGTCGGATTCTTCGTAAAGACGAACGCAAATACCCGCGCTGATACGACCACAGCGGCCCTTGCGTTGGTTGGCACTGGCTTGAGAAATTGCCTCAATCGGCAAACGTTGAATTTTGGTTCGATAGCTGTAGCGGCTGATACGAGCGTAACCCGGATCAATCACGTAACGAATCCCCGGCACAGTAACAGAGGTTTCTGCAACGTTGGTGGCCAAGACAATGCGTCGGCCACGATGATTACTGAACACACGGGTTTGTTCGGTCAAACTGAGTCGCGCATACAAGGGTAAAACTTCAAGATGGGGAATATCGGCTTTACGCAGGGCCAAAGCAGCTTCGCGAATTTCTCGTTCACCGCTTAAAAACACTAAAAAGTCACCGCCTCGACTGCTGGAACCTTGGCTTTTTTCTTCGTGTAATAATTCTTCAACGGCACTGACTATCGCTTGATACTGATCGTCTTCATCGTCGATCATGGGTCGATAACGAACATCGACCGGATAGGTTCTGCCGGACACTTCAATAATGGGCGCGTCGTTAAAATGCTTTGAAAAGCGCTCCAAATCAATGGTCGCCGACGTGATAATAACTTTTAGATCCGGGCGTTTTGGCAAAATCGATTTTATGTAACCCAACAAGAAATCGATATTTAAACTGCGTTCATGAGCTTCATCGATAATTAACGTATCGTAACGATTTAGGTAACGATCATTTTGAATTTCGGCCAGTAAAATACCGTCGGTCATTAACTTAATGTAGGTTTGATCGGTACTGTTGTCGTTAAATCGAACCTGATAACCCACGCCTTGGCCAAGTTCAACATTGAGCTCTTCGGCAATGCGATTGGCCACGGTACTTGCCGCCAAGCGTCTCGGTTGTGTATGACCAATCACACCGTTGATGCCTCGACCTAAGGCCAAACATATTTTCGGCAACTGAGTGGTTTTACCCGAACCGGTTTCACCGGCCAAAATAACCACTTGGTGCTTACTGATGGCCTCGGCGATTTCTTCCCGTCGCTCCGAAATCGGTAATTGCTCGGGAAACTCAATATTCGGCAACAGTTGTTTCTTAAGCGCAACCGCAGTACTAGATACTTCATACCCAGATTTCAATTTATCGAACAAACGGTCGACCGGTTTTTGCTCGGCTGAACGAGTTTGAACCTCGTGCCAGAGCTTTTGTAATCCATATTTATCTTTGTTCAATACGCGTTCAAAGTCAGGCGTAAATTCTTGTATTTCGTGTTCAGACATCGATGATTTGTCTACCAATATTGGGTTTTGCTCGATTGATAACCATTGAGTCAACGTTAAATCGTGAAACGGTCAGCCAATACGAGTTGAATGATCTATTAACAGGTGATTATACCGAAAGGAACGTAAATCTCGTGGTATTCGATCTACGAAAATAGGTGAGTATTAGTTTGAGAAAAGACGAACAAGGCAAACCTTGTCTCAGAAAAGGGTAATAATCAGTCAATACGGCCGCATGAAAACGGTAAAACCGATTTGCGATTCATTCTAAGCCTTGCTGGGTTCAACATGTTAACGTTGGTAACTGTTTCAAGAAGATCCTCTGATTAACTCATCTCTAATTAACTCACCCCTGATTCAATCAGAGAACAGAAATTGACAATGCGATTTCCAATTTATTGTCAATTTCAATGACTTACCGTTCTTGAAATTGGCGACCTATCCTTTTGCCGCTGGAAACTCTAGGTTAATCAGAGCTTCCTCTAGATATTTTTGAGTCAGAACCCTTATGTTGGAAACGTTTTAGGCTTTCTTATCTTTCTCCTCGTCACCGTCATCGCCAATTAAATCTCCGAGGCTTTCATCGCCAGAGAAGTCATCCAACGTAAACTCTTCGTCGGCATCGGATTCGTCGCCTTCCGCGTCGGCCAGAAGAGCATCTAAGTCGTCCATAGGCGCCTCTGGTAGTTCATCAAAGGTTTCACCGCTTTCGGCCAAGCCTTCGTCGCTTGAAATATCCATTCCTTGAGCGTCGGACTCGTCTTCATCATCGCTGCCCGAAATCAGAGCTTCCAAATCCACCTCTTCGTTATCGTCAGAAATATCGGCCATGGCTAAAGCTGCGCTGTCGGTACTAGCGGTATTTTTTGGCGTCTCTTCTTTCTTCTCTTTTTCTTTTGCAGGTTTCTCTTTGGCTTTCTTCGGTTTTTTCTCTTTTGGAGCTTCTTCACCATCGGCCGATTTTTTTCCGAAAATCATGCGATAAGCGATAAATGCCAACGCAAAGACCAAAAGGTTGCCGCCACCAATGGCCGCGTAGACCCACCAAGGTGTACCACTAGGCTCTGGCTCAGGAGGCACTTCGGCCTCTTGCGTATCGGGAGGTTCTTCGATTTTGGGTTCAGCCATGGGCCCTTCGGCAACCTTGCCATCGGGATAACTAAATGACATGGCTTTGGGTTCAAAGGTTGAGCGACTACCGTCTTTTTCGACAACATCAATCGACAGTGACAACTCGTAAGTACCTTCTTCTTTTGCTTCGTATTCCAACTGCCAAATATCATTTTTAGCCAGCACCAATGGCGCTATTTTGCTTTGTCGACTAGGACTTTTTATGCGAGCAATTACGTTGGTTTTATCCAAATCCAACGTCTGCAAAAAAGGAGACGCAATTATTTTGAAGAGGTTTGATTGCTCGGATTTTTGTTTGACTGTGATAGAAAAAGCATCGCGAACTGTTACCCGATGTTTAAATTGACGAGTAAAGGTTTTGCCATCAACCAGAATTTTTACGGTGTAATCACCAGCAGTGGCAAATTTTTCTAAAGTGGTTCTATAGATACCATCATTTGGAATGGCGTTGCTCAAACTCTCAACCCAACGGTCGCTTTCGCTGGTGATTTCAACACCAATATTGAGCAGCTGTAAGAAATTTTCGTCTGAGATTGTTGAACCTTCTTCCTGTAGCATTAATTCAACCGAAAGGTTTTGTCCGGTAAAAATATTTGCAGGTAAGGGTTTGACGATTAAATTTAAATCGCTTACCACCGTAATACGGCTGTCTGGAGCAATGCTCGCATCAACAATCCACTCACCCTCAAGAGGTCGTTGAATGGTGATCAAGTCATAGTCTAACGTCGAATGCCAATTGACATCGGCTTCCGAAGTTGCCGACTGCGCACTGTATTTATGTTGGTCAGGACCAATAATCGTGCTCGGTTGCAGCTTGTCTTGCTTAAAAATCAGCGCAGTAAATTCCTCGACACTGGAATCGACAAAAAAGCTATTGCCATCAATCGGTAACTGTTCGGCGGGAACCGCTTGATCAAAGGCGTTCAAAAATGCTTTCAGCAACTCATCTGCGGTTTTCGCGACCGCGGCTCGACCACCAGTATTCAGCGCTATTTTGCTTAGAAGTGTATTATCTGCATTATCCGAAAGAGCAATGGTGTGCACATGAATTCCGGCAGCGGCCAACGTTGGGATTACCTCATCAACAATTCTGCGCCACTCTTTCTCGTTGATTGCTGGATTTTTATCGATATCAACCATGCCATCGGTTAATAAAATGATGCTGGTTTGATAGTCTCCGCCAGCTTCTGCGGCATAGGCGGCTTTATCCAATGCTTCGCCGATGTTGGTATAAAGACCAACAGAGTTGATTTGCTTGGCAAGTGTCTGCGCTTGTTTCGCCCAATTTTCATCCACTGGTTTATGCGGTACAAGCATGTTTACATACTGACCAAAGGTCCAAACACCAGCCTTGCTGTTTTCTGGAAGTAACTTAACGAGCAGATCAACTGCCGGTTGGCGAAGATTTTGTGGATCGTTAAGTTTCATACTGCCGGAAATATCAACAACCAACCGAACATCCGCCGGCTGCTGTGCCGAAGCAATATTAGTAGTTAATAACACTGCTATCGACAAGCACAGCCATGCCGCTGCTAACCAATGCCGAAGAATATTTGAGTTTATGTGGCTGCTGCTCACGAAAAATCCTAAAATGCGCAAAATTTAATAAGGGCTTTTAAAAAAGTTTAGGAGATTTATCGACCAGTGCAGGAAAATCTTAATTGACCATTACGGTAATGCTAGATCTTCATAAGAAAAGTCTTACATAATGATATGCTAGTTATTTAGAAAGACTCTGTGGCTACTGGAAATTAATCGTTACTCGAAACTAATGACTATTTGAAATTAGCTTCACAAAAAAACACCACAACATTGCCTTTTACAGCGCAATTGTCTCGATCCACTCAAATAAAAACAGACTTAATTTTTGTGAAAAAACACATTTATATTGCATACACCGGCGGAACCATAGGAATGGAGCCGTCTGCACAAGGATACATTCCAAAAGCTGGTTTTTTGGCAAATACTTTAGCCGCTATGACCGAGCTAACACATGAAGAGATGCCAGACTATACGCTACACGAATATCAGCCACTTATAGATTCTTCCGACATGTCTCCTCGGCACTGGCAAATTATTGCCGAAGATATTCGCCAAAATTACGAAAAATACGACGGCTTTGTTGTTCTTCATGGTACCGATACCATGGCTTTTACGGCTTCAGCACTGTCATTTATGTTCGAGAACCTATCAAAACCTGTCGTTGTTACCGGCTCGCAAATTCCGATTGCACAACTAAGGTCGGACGGTCAAACAAACTTGTTGAATGCGCTGTATATCGCGGCAAACTATCCTATACACGAAGTAGGTTTGTTTTTTAATAACAAACTCTTACGAGGTAATCGCAGCAAAAAAATCCACTCCGATGGTTTAGCAGCGTTCAATTCTCCGAATTTACCTCCGTTACTGGAGGCTGGTATTAAAATAAAACCCATTGAAGGCGTCGTAAAAGACAATATTAATCAAGAGCTATTGGTTGCTGATATTAAATCGCAAGCAATTGGCGTTATTATGTTGTATCCGGGAATACAGGCCGAAGTTATTCGAAATGCGGTATTACAGCCTGTTAAAGCCCTAATACTAATCAGTTACGGCGTTGGTAATGCACCAAACAGCAAAGAATTCATTCAAGCAATTAAACATGCTATCGATAACGGCACAATTGTTGTTAATTGCACCCAGTGCTTAAAAGGGGGTGTAGACATGCAAAGTTACGCCACCGGCAATACATTGAAAAATCTCGGTGTTGTCTCTGCAAAAAATATGACTTTTGAGGCAAGCTTGGCAAAATTGCACTATTTGCTGTCGAAAGAGCTATCCTCGAACACCATAAAACAAATGTTCGAGGATAATCTTAGAGGCGAGATGGATTAAGGAAACTCTGATTAACCTAGAGTTTCCAGCGACACAAGGATGTGTCGCCAATTTCAAGAACGGTAAGTGATTGAAATTGTGAAGAAATTGGAAATCGCATTTTCAATTTCTGTCCTCTGATTAAATCAGGGATGAGTTAATCAGAGGTTCCTTAAGTGTTAAGCAACAATTTCCATTAATTGAAATCCACATTTAACCCTAGGTCTATTAAATACTCCATTTGACAGGGCTTACCGTCACAAAGCCCTGGATCAAATTTGGTCTCAAATAACAATGCAATAATAAACTCTGTCATAGCTTGATTAGGAGACGAATAAACTTGCACTTGTTCCGCAACACCTTTAGCACTCACAGTGGCAATTGCCACCAAATCTCCCTCACGTAAGTTAAGTTTGTGGTACTTAATTAGTGGTAGATAGATTGATTTCAAGCCTTTATTGGGAAAAGGTGGCGAATCATTTTCACCAAGGTCTTCATAATTAGCTCTTATAATTGCTTGCTCTTCTGGAGCCATTTGCTTGTAACGTTTATCGAAAGGTACCGAACTCGTCGCTAAATTGGTTTTAAAGCGCGACCCTACCTCAGGTTTACCTTTTAAAGTGTAGACTTTTGCATTCGTAAAAGCAGACAGTACAACAAAAATAACGAAAGTTATAAGCTTTACAGTTCTCATAGTTATAGTTCAGACCCATTAATTATCAGAGATATTTCGTCAGACGCTTCAAATGTGCAAAAAGGTTGCATCGAATCTCATCAAAGAACGAATAGAACCAAAGTCAAAGCATTGCTGATTCAATTACATAAATGCAGCTCCTGTAAACTCTACACAGTAGGAAGTATAAAATGGACTTTAACACTCAGCGACAACCCACAACTTCCAGTGTCTTAATGAGTTATCGAAAAGAACTCGACGGTCTGCGTGGTTTGGCGCTAATACTGGTATTGATGTATCACGCAGGTTTTAGCTGGTTAAGCGGTGGCTTTATTGCCATTGACATCTTTTTCGTGCTAAGCGGGTATCTTATAACCAATATCATTTTGAATGATATTGATTTACAGCGCTTTTCTTTTAAGAATTTCTACGATCGTAGAATGAGAAGAATTGCCCCGGCGTTCTATGCCATTATATTTCTAACGTTCGTACCGGCTTGGTTTATTCTAGTTCCTTTAGATATGGAAAGCTTTGCTATCAGTAATCTTTCCGCATCTACTTTTGTTTCTAACTTGTATTTCTGGCTAGACGCCAATTACTTTTCGTCCGAGGCAGAATTAAAACCGCTTTTGCACACGTGGAGTTTAGCGGTCGAATTTCAATTTTATTTATTTTTTCCGATTTTAATAATCTTAATTAGAAAACTCCTACCTAAATATCTCACACCAATTATTACTGCTCTTTTTTTGATAAGTTTACTGATTTGCCAATGGGGGGCCATAAACTCACCGACCGCAAACTATTATTTTCTACCGACCAGAATGTGGGAATTTCTCTACGGTACATTAATAGCTCTTGCAATGCTCGATGGCAAATTCCAAGCCTTTAGTAACAAATTATCCAATAACAATGCAGATCTGTTGAGCTTCATTGGATTTTTACTGATTGTTGTACCGCTATTTACTTTTCAAAAACAGTTTCTGTATCCCTCTTTTTACACACTGTTTCCTACCACAGGAAGCGCACTACTCATATTGTTTTGCGACAAATCCAAATTCCTCTTGGCATTTTTTAAATTCAGGCTTCTTGTCGGCTTCGGCTTAATCAGCTACAGCGCTTATCTTATACATCAACCGTTGTACGTTTTTGCCAGACAACTGGGTTACAGTACGCATCAAACAAGTATTGGTATTGCCTTAATTATAACGACTCTATTACTCGCAATATTATCTTGGAAATATATAGAATCACCACTGCGCGACAAAAAGCGAATCGCCAGCAAACCCTTTTATCTCATTATTTTAGCAATGGTCTTCGCCAATCTAGGAACCTCGATTATCGCCCAAAAAACCGATGGCTTGGCCTTTAGATTTCATCTGCCAGAAGTATTAGACAATAAATTTGAGTTGGCTCAACACAAAAATGGCTGGTGTTTTTACAGCGTAGATTCAAACAGATACTTACCCGTGGGAATTGAAGGTACTACATGCAATATTGGCCAAATAGACAATCCTAGATACACCGCGCTTCTCTTTGGTGACTCAACCACAGCGAGCTTTGAACCATTCTGGAATCAAATCGGCCAACAACTGAACATAAAGATTAATGTTGTGAGTACCAACTGGTGTTATCCATCACAAAGCGACAATTATTTATGGACCAAAGATACCCCCGCTTATGCGCAGTGTTTATATAATCGCAAATTTTTATCTGAACACTACCAAGAATATGATTTCATTATTTTATCATCAGTGTGGTCAAAGCTAGTTCAAGATAATGTTTACGATGAAAGCGTAGCGCTCATAAAATCTCTCGTTGAAGATAAAAATAAAAAAGTTGTATTAATGGCACAAACGCCAATTCTGGACCGGTTCGCAATATTAAGAACCATCTATCATCAACGTCCTATATCTTTTGAAGAGAGAGATGGCCTAGCGATATCTCTCAATACCGAATTGGAAAACTTAGCAAATAACAACGCAAATATTTACTTCATTAATCGCATTCAGATGTTTGGCCCAAACAAACAAGAGCAGTTATTAACAGATGAAGGTCTGCCCTATTCGTTAGACGGAATACATCTTAGTATTTACGGATCGCTCAAAGCAGCGGACATTTTCGCCGCCCAGTCAAACCTGACTTCTTTCACAGAATTTATTGAGAACTCTAATTAGCGCACCTCTGATTAAATCAAAGATCCGTTTCCTCAGGTCTTTACAGTCAATCAACGCTATCAATACGTATTCTCAATGCACACTTTCAATACACAAGGATTGTTACAAATAATGGCAAAAAGCCAGCACTATGGTAGATAAGTTTCCGATAAATGACCCATAAAACTTTAAGTTATTACCAACCCCTAAAAAGGAGCTGGTAATTATAAGAATTGTCTTCACAAACAATTTTTCGTTTAACTGGATTTATTGATTGAGAATTTATTGACTGAGGATTTTTTGTGCACAATAAAATATCCGCCAAAGACATCGCCAAAAAACATTCAATTAAAAATTAAGAAAGGTCTCTAACGTTCAAAGCATAAAAATCTGTTCTCATTCTCAATAAAATACTACAATCGAGCCGATAAACTATGAATATAAATAACAACTCCAAGAAAACCTCCATAGTTATAGATTCTTTAAGTTTTCCCTGAACTTAATATGACAGAATTGCTTCTAACCACAGTTACTCGGTAATCACCAGATCTAGCTCAATAAGATCCGCGCAACATATTGATAACCAACACAAACACTCTGTAACAACAGAAAAAATTTAAACAAGAAATAAAAATACATCTTTAATTTCTGACATTCTTATAAATACGTGGCGCAAATAAGAAAATAATCAACCATCATGGCGTATTTAAGACATTAAAAAACAGTCTGAAAAAATACAATTATTTGTGAATCTTTGAATTAAATTGATGAATTTGATGCCATTATTTGATTAAAAATCTATTCAAAATCCTCATCATTATCTTTTCTTAAAACAACGCTTTTCAATTACTTAACATTTATTTTTTACCCAAAAATAAATTTGCTCAAATTAAATCTCGTACAAAAAATAGTAAAACTGAGTTTTTATCAATAACGGTAAACACTTTTTAAACTCTATACTTTAAAGACTTTGCGTTTACACTCACATATTTCCCCGCTTTAAAATAGAAAAAGGCAAATACTAATTTTTTCATAAAAAGCAACAAGTCTAAAAAACATCTCCAAAGTTAAGATATGTATACCTTGTGTATGTAAAAATTCAAACAATACTTCTTACACTCCCAGTAATAAAAAAAATGGATTATTTGAAGATTAAAATTTAAAAATAATGTGGAATGGATACCAAAAAAATGTACATTTTTAGTTTACAAATAATTACATTGGTAATTATTTAATAACGAAAATGCTAGGATTTTTTTCAATTTAATCACCTCGTTAAAAAGCTGAAATTTCCACCAGTCTTTTTTTTAATAAATCACATGATAATATCCAAAGGGTCTAAGCTATTAAGTACTGCTTAGTCATTCACTCATGTGTGTCTCCCTCTGATTGATCTTGCAATTAATTTCGAACGTTCTAATTTTTTAAAATTAAAATATCGATTTATTGCACCAATAAAGCTGGAAATTAAATTAAAAAAATCATCTGTCTAATGGAAAGGACTAAATGTATGATGAAAAAACTATCCGCGATGGTTATCGTATCGACAATTGCGATGGCAGCTACACCTGCATTTGCTGATCAAGAAAATCACGATGTAGGTGGTCAAACAAAATCTCAAGCGCTTGGCTACATTGGTAAATTAAGTAAATCGGCCATTCAATCGGGTCAATTTCACCGCCTAAAAGCCGGTGCGAATTATGGCGATGTTTATTATGGTGTTGGTGATGAGAGCTTATCTGCTCGCATTATCTTTTGGCATAAAGTGGCTTTGGATTCTGTAGCACTTGACCACACGCCAACCGAAGAAGGTGTTTTCCCAGCACTGAGTCAAGGCGGTCCTACTCGTACCAGTCGTGCGTTAGCCATGGTTCAAGTAGCCGTTTTTGATGCGTTAAACGCAATTGATGGCACCTACAATTCATACGCTGCGAAAAGATTAAAAGCGCCTCGATTTGCTTCTGCTGACGCAGCTGTCACCTACGCAGCATACAGCACCTTAATGCGCTTATACCCAGCTCAAGAAGAACGTTTAAACGCAATTCTAGATGAAGAAGTGACACGCATTCAATCATTCACTCCACGTGTTAGCTTTAAACTAGGTAAGCGCGTTGGTATTGAATCTTATAAAGCGATGCGTGACATTCGTCAAAACGACAAATCGAACCGTACCGAGCCAGACTTTGGTGAAGGTGGCGCTGTAGCAGACGGCAATACCACTCATTTTGGTACACCTGTTAACGGTGGCACTTCACTTATCGGTGAATGGCAATCCGATCCTAACACGGCCGAAGAAGCCTTTGAATTTAACCTTGCTCTTGGCGCTTACTGGGGTGAAGTAACACCTTTCTTCTTAGATTCAGGTGATCAATTCCGTATTCCACCACCACCAACAACCGATTCAGCAGAATATGCAGCCGCTTACGCGGAAGTAGCAGCATTGGGTGGTTCTCCAGACAACCTAAACACGGTTAGCACCAGTTCTGATGACACTCGTTTCATCGGTAACTACTGGGGTTACGATGGTGTACCTTTAATTGGTGTACCACCACGTATTTACAACCAAATTACTGCGCAGTTAGCGAACGCCGAATACGCCGACCAACCCATTGAGCTTGCACGTGTTCTTGCCATGGTAAACATCGGTTTGGCTGATGCGGGTATTTCTGCCTGGGACAGTAAATTCTTCTACAACATGTGGCGTCCTGTTGTGGGTATTCGTGCAGAAGACGATAACCCAGCAACTGAACAAGATGTCACTTGGGACCCAGTTGGTATTTCGGTATTAAACACAACATCTCCGTTGCGTCCAACACCGCCGTTCCCATCTTACCCAAGCGGTCACGCAACTTTCGGTGGTGTAACCTTCGAAATTCTACGTGACATTTTCGGTGATGATCATTCTTTCACTTTCGTTTCTGATGAATATAACGGCGAAGGTTTCGATCCATTCTTCCCAGACGCACCACGCCCATTCGTGCCTGTTCGCTTTGATACTTTAACCGAAGCACAAGAGCAAAATGGTATCAGTCGTATTTACAACGGTGTGCACTGGATCTTCGATAACATCGAAGGACAAAACCAAGGTGTACAAATCGGCCGTTACTTGCTTGACGAAGTTGATGCGTTCAAACCTAAAAAGAAACGCGGTAAAAAATGGTAAGAACCAGATCGTTGTAACACTATGATTCTTTCATCTTAGTTATAATGATACCGACACCGACCTTGTCTTTGGCAAGGTCGGTTTATTTTTAAGAAACTTTGATTAACACAAACTTCTGTTGACACAAAATGCGTCGCCAATTATCAATAATGATGAAATATTGAAATCGAGACTAATTTTGAAAGCACGTTTTCAATTTCTCTCTTCTGATTAAACCGTTAATTAGAAAGGCGTTAATCAGAGATTTTTATACGTTTTAAACTGCATATTTGACATAAATATGCTATTCAGGGCTTTTGATTATGAAATTTATCAAATTACTTATTTTAGTATTAGTCACCACAGGTTTTACCGCTCATTCAGTAATCGCCGAAGAAGCAAGCAACACTGTTGCGCGCAAGCAAATTGTTGAACTGCTACCACAAGATTTTAAACCAGCATTTACTCGTGAAACCGTCATTAAATTAAATGCCATTGTTCATCGCTCTTTCGATGCCATCAACGAATACGACTCAAACATTCGCGATTTCCGCAAAGCCGTTGAAGAAGGCACAAAATCCGACGCCTCTGAAGAAGTTATGGAAATGACTAAGAAAAAACTGGCTCACCTAGACACACTAATGGCTAAATCAAAATCAGCCCTGGCCGATATGATGGCGGCTAAAACCGAGCTTGAAAACAGTGACGAAGAATACAACAAAGCCATTCTTGCAGGCATGGTTGATTTTGTAGAAGATGTAGAGCGAGAAATTTCTGCTCAAAATATTAAATTACATGCGATGGTTAAAACCACAGAAAGCTGAGTTAACACTCGCACACTATTTAACAAACAAAGTACATAATAGAATTAAATTACTGCAACAAAGCCTAAAAGCTCTGGTTAATTTTTTAATTTATCAGAGCTTTTTGGGTATCACTTACCGTAAATATTCGTATTAAACATCTATAATAGCCGTTAATTAACTCGTTAATAATTTAATTCGACAGCGGAAACTGATAAAAACTGCTATTTTACCTCCGTCCTCTAGAACTCTCTCATCTTTGGGTACGCCAACCAGATAACTTTCACCTATTTCAACCTCCTCGAATAAATCCGATAAAATAGCCAATAATCGTATTCGATTGCACTCCAAAACATTTCGTCCGCCGCCTAAGCAGTTGTTCCAACGAAAAAACATTTAACAATTTACCACCTAGCTGCCTAAGTGTTAACTGGCTTTTCCTGTGCACATAATCTTTAGAGCAGACTCTATCGCCGCTTTTAGCTATTCCGGCCCCAAATTTTTATATTCAAACTTAATTAAACTTCTTATGAAAACCAACTTTCATTGTTTAACGTTGTATACCGGGATAGAAAAATCACCTTCCATAAATTATTTAATTCGGAAAAAGATATGATGAAAAAAATGGCTCTCACAAGCCTAATATTCAGCGTTAATGCTTTCGCATTTAGCGATGATGTTTGTTATCTTCCAACCTTCGATCAAACCAAATTTTAACAAAGACAAGTACACAGATTATTCAGCAAAGCAGGCCGAACAGTGATTTACCACAGGTATTAACCAGAGAATTTGATCAACACGTAGGCGTAAATATCGCAAAAACGTTAAAAATAGTGAACGTTGTAGAAAGATTACAAACCATTGCACAAATATCCTGTGACAATCAATTAAACCCCTACCCTGGAGTGATAGAAAGCTGCAACTAAATAAAATAGAGCTGATGTTATTGAGTAATTAATATCAGATTTTAAACTATTTGTGCCAACCTCTGATTACTTCACACTTAATTTAATAAAACAATTAAACTTCGACTTCCAACACAACCGCAATTCTAATCTCGTCGTTCTTACCATTGGCAACACCGCTAGATCTTTCAGAAGCGCCAAACCCATCGAAACTACTTAGAACTCTTCTTTCAATTAAATTTTGGACGACTTATTTTTAATCACTCTCTGTATTTTAACACTCACTTCATCTCGGTTTATTCAGAACAACCCCACACGGTTAAAATATCAAAAAAAGCAATATTTCACATTTTTGAACATTCAGTTTTGATTAAGCCTGACTGATAGAATATTCAAAAATGATTTTCATTAAAGCGCATTAAATTCACACTAATAAAAAAGTTTATCACTCTAGATTTATCCTATTTATTTAACAACATAGAGATTTAAAGCACCAATCTAATACTTAAGCATTACCACAAAAAAAAGTAAAATCAATTAATTCTTTGGACGTTTAATTTTTATAACCCTTTAGCGTGAGAAACTAAAGGAAACCCTGATTAACTTAGAGCTTCCTCTAGACTTAGCAAAGAACATCAATAAAACAAAACTCACTTAAAAATTCAAAACAACTCTTTTTTTCTTACAATTAGAGACCTGAATAAATGAAAAAAATCAGTAGTGGATTATCGATATTAACATGTGTATTAATGCTAGCAGGCTGTGTAAATCGTGATTACAAACAATGGAAAGAATCTAGCAGTAACGATACTACCGAATGGCTTACGGATAGCCGGGTAACCCACATTCCTTTTAAAAATATCGCTGATAAGATTGTGATACCCGTGACTTTAAATGGGGGTAAAGAATTGGGATTTGCATTAGATACGGGGGCAGCAGCTTCTGCGCTGCTAGAGTCTCACCAAACCACCGATCTAAATTTGACCTCACAAGGTAAAATTACCATATCTGGTACCGGTAATGGAAAAAGCTCCAAGGGTAGTTTTATTCACAACGTGAATATTGGCACTGGTGATATAGTGTTAAAAAATAAAACCATTATTACTGCCACATTAGCGAATACACCTTTTTTTGAAAGTTTAGATGAAGTTTTTTTGGACGGAGTTCTTGGGTATGATCTTTTTAATTTTCTTGCAGTAGAAATTAATCATGATCAGTCTCTTATTACCCTCTACGAGACTGATGAGTTTGAAAGCATCTCCTACGATCGGTTAAATAATGGATGGGTAAAAGTACCTCTAGAAATATCCGGTAGAACTATTTACGTACAAAGTAAGGTATTGCTAAAAGACCAAAATTTACCATTAGAACTCAAATTTCATCTTGATACCGGTTCGAACGGTGTGATTAGCCTTTCGCCTAGCGCGCATGACAAAATTGAGCTCCCAGAAGAGCAATACACCGCAGAGTCACGTGGTTTCAATGGTATCTATGAAACCCAGAACGGCTTGGTTTCATACGTTGATATCGGTGGCTTCCAAATAAAAGAGCTTGTAGGTACTTTTACGGATTTTAGCCTCACTCCAAGTAAAAGAAATTCAAGTATTCACGGCACTATTGGTATGGAGTTATTTTCCAAATTTAACGTGGTATTTAATTATCAAGGAGGCTACATGTTAATTAAACCTAATAACACATTTGATACACCTATTACAGCTGGCCGGTCTGGGTTAGCAACGCTAATACATAAAGACGGTTACATCGTAAAATCAACAGATGAAAAACTCACTGAAAAACAGCCAAATTTGAGAGTAGGCGATATTATCCAGTCTATTAACAATGAACCTGCAACGCCAGAAAATATGGTCAAATTTAGCAAGCTATTATCCTCTCAAGCAGATTCGGTTAATATTTGTTGGATGAGAGAATCAGAACGCTATTGTGCAGATATTGAGTTAATGGATAGGTTGTAAATAGCACTAAATAGAGCATAATTAGCCAAAGGTTGGGTTTTTGCCAGCCCAACCTTAATTATTACACCAAAGACAAAACGGTAATACTTTAGGAATCTCTGATTAACTCATCCATGATTTAATCAGAGTACAGAAATTGAAAATACGATTTTCAATTTCTTCATAATTTCAATCACTTACCGTTCTTGAAATTGACGACACATCCTTGTGTCACCGGAAACTCTGGGTTAATCAGAGTTTCCTTTAATAGCTATCGATTATTTTTAATTGAAATCTCCGCCATCGTAATTTTTCAAAACAGCAATAACCTCACCTAAACCTCGGCTGAGGTAAATGTATTGCTGTATTTATAAACTTCTAGCGAGATTATTCCGATTTCTTTATCGCAGAATCCAGTCGATCTTGACGACCATCTATTAATTCTTGAACATTTCTAGCATCATCAATGAGTGTTGGAATATCGGTAGGAGCAACAGTCGTGGGTGATAAACTTTTATTGCTAATTAAGGTCGCTCCACCACTGTTTGTCGTCGTAGAAGATGTTTCAATATTCCGACTTGGCGCCGGTAATAAATTACGATTAATGGTTGTATCAACGGTGACTAATTCAGCTTCAACACCTTTTGGAGGTTGATCTGAAAATTGCCAATTACCTTGAGCATCACGCCATTTGTAGACAGGCACGCTATCGCGTTCATCATCACTAGAGACGTTAGGCACGAGATCGTTTATTGATGACTCCAATGAACGAGTGTCTGGCATAAAATCACTGATCGACAACCAAGGCGTACCATTTGGACTTTTAAGCACAAAAAGCCCAGCAAAACCTAGCACAAGTAAGCAACAGAAAACTTTAATCATTAAGCTCATAACAGTTAACCAATTATCGCCTTAAAAACACGTACACATTTATAGTAAAGGAAGCTCTGTTAACCTAGAGAGTCCGCCTGTGTCGCCAATTTCACGAACTGCAAGTGAATGAAATTAGCAAAAAATTAAAAGTCACGCATCCAACTTCTGATTTCTATTTAATTTGTGCCTTCCATTTATGAGTTCTAATTATATGACTTCGGAGTTAATCAGAGCTTCTAAATAAGTTAGTTATACTGTCATACAACCAAGAAGATTCCAATTGCGACATTATAAATAAGTAGAATAAGCGAGCAAAAATTAGACAAATAAATAAAGCGTTAACTTGCAGATTTTTTCTGCTTCATTAGGTTTATCCCTCATATAAAATTCTCTCAAAAATAAGGTTGATCGCTCTTTTTAATACGGATAATTTAAATATTTCGATGTAACAATAACAATGAGTTATCATCTTGTGAATGAGCATCATACGTTGCACTTAAATGAGTAAAAAGAAAGGCGCAATAGCCCCATTTGTGGAGAAATAATTTGACCATCCAGCTACTCAATTTTTTATACCGATTGCGAGAAAGTCTTTGGTTTCTGCCTTCACTAATGAGTCTGACAGCCTTTGGCTTGGCAGTATTAGCGAATTGGTTGGATGAACTTTATCATCATCAAGCTCATAAACATTGGCCTTCGTGGTTAATTTATCAAGGTGACCTTGAAGGCGCTCGCACCTTATTATCTACCGTAGCAGGATCGATGATTACCGTCGCCGGTGTTAGTTTTTCCATCACCATGGTTGCTTTGTCGCTAGCATCTTCGCAGTTTGGCCCGCGATTGTTAATGAACTTTATGCGAGACACCGGTAATCAGATAGTCTTGGGTACTTTTGTCTCGACATTTTTGTATTGTTTACTGGCGTTAGGGAATGTTAGTGGCACAGTCGATTATCCGCCTGCTGCATCGGCTTCCATTGGGCTTTTATTAGCAGTTATAAGTATCTTTGTATTGATTTATTTTATTCATCACGTCAGTTCCACCATTCGCGCGGAACACGTAGTGCGAGTTGTGGCAATTGATACTATGGCATCTATTAGACGCCTTATCGATGATTCTGGGCAGGAACTAAAAGAGAGTGCACCTGTTCCAGATCAATGGCCGTTATCGGAAACCTTTACCATCGAATCGCATCGCAGTGGTTATTTGCAAGCCATTGATGAGGCTCGAATTGTTCAACAATTAAAACGTTATGATGGCGTGATCAAACTCTGTCACCGCCCCGGTAAATTCATAAATGCCGGTGAGCCTTTGGCTTTTGTTCATGCTAAGCGTTGGAAGATTGGCGCAGCGAAAAATTTCGATAAATACTTTGTTATCGGTTTTTGCCGAACCGATGATCAAGATACTGAGTACGGAATTAGTCAACTGGTTGAAGTCGCGGTACGTGCGTTATCGCCCGGTATCAATGATCCACACACAGCCATTTCATGTATCGATTGGCTTGGGAGTGGTTTAAGGCAAATCGCCGATAAACCCTTAATTGGTATTTATCGTTTTGACAGTACAAAAAAAATTCGCCTAATTCGCCAAAAAGTTGATTTCGTCGGCTTGCTAGATGCGGCCTTTAACCAAATAAGACAAAACGGCCGCAATATACCCTCGGTAGCAATTCGCTTATTAGAAGCATTAGATTCTATATACACCGTCGCTAAAGATACCAATCGTCGGGAGCATATAACTCAACAAGCTAGATTAGTAATCGACGGCGCAAAAGGTGACGACTGGCAATCGAAAGACATCGATGATCTTAAAAAGCGATACCGGCATTTACTGGAAAACGGAAAGTTGACTGATTAATTTTAAAGACTGCAACTGATTAAGCAATCAAACCAATACCTTTATACCAACATTTACTATCTTTAACAGATTTGGCTTTTAGTGTTTCTTTTGAGCCAGCATTTGATGCATATAAAGATGAGAAATTTTTAACGTGCATAATCCACTGTTCTGGATTAAGCCCGAGAGAGTGGATAGTTTTTTCGGATGTATCGGAAATAAAGCCACGTTTGTCTTCACGAATACAGCGTCCGGTGGTTTCGACCAGCTCTAAGTAATCTGCAAACGTGATTGGAATGGCATCGGCAATATCAGTGTGCGCACTGCCGTGAAGTGGCTTTAGATGAGATTTTGGTAGAGATTGTAATCGAAGTAATTTTTCTATTTTTTGTTGTTTATTAATTTTTGATTGGATTCTTTTTTGATTGCTTTTTGTTAATTTGAGATCAATTTTTTGTACTGGGTTATCTGGATTTTTTTCCTGATTTGAATTTTTATCAGTTGTATTTTTAGAGTTTACAAAATCGAAAATACGCTGCTGGATTGAAGTAAAATCACTATCGATTAGATCATTGGCAATACCTGCACGGACTGGATTTAAATCGACATAAGCCATACAAGTGAGCAGCGCTTGTTCATCCAGCAAGGCTTGAGACTTAAAGCGCCCCTCCCAAAATCGACCTTTGCAGTTGTCTTCTTCATTGGCCATGCGAGCGATGGTTTCGTTTACGCCGCGCATAAACCAACTGATAGATGTTAAACGCTCGCGCCACTGCTCGATAATTTCTTCAGCTTTTTTCCGTTCTGCTTTCGACATTTCAGAACGAAAAGCAATCCATTTTTGAATTAATTTATCGCCTTTGTACAACTGCAACCAGCGCTCGACTACCTCATCCAAATTCCAACTTTCGGCACGACTTTTATCCACATGCAAAATTACGTGGTAATGATTGCTCATCACCGCGTATGCACAAATATCAATGGCATAAATATAGGATAAAAAACGAAGACGGGAGACCAACCACTGTTTGCGATGATCGAAATTTTCACCGGTTTCGTGATCATCGCCACATAAAAAAGCACGACGCACACAGCGAACCATGCAGTGATAAAACGGCGTATCGTCAATGAAGACTTGTTCGGAACGAGGTTTAGTCATGGTCTGGAATTATGGCAGAAGAGAAAAGCAAAGTCAAATTTATGGATGTCCTTTTATATTCACTTTGGATTATGGCAAAAACGAAAAGTAAAGTCAATTTTATGGATGTCCTTTTTACTAATTTTCGGAACGAGATTTAGTCATGTTTTGGGATTACGGCAGAGGAGAAAAGTAAAGTCAAATTTATGGATGTCCTATTAATTTCTATGGATGTCCTATTAATTTCTATTTCCTGACAGAGGATAAATGCAAAGTTAAGTTTATAAATGCCTTTTCAAAGATATTAAATATGCAAGATAGATCTGAGCAGCAAATAACATTAATAAAACGAAAGACACTATAATAAAACCAATTATTTTTTTTCGATGAGAAATTTGATCATAGAAGAAAATGCAACTCTTCCAACGATCATGCCTCAAAAAATAAAAATAATTCGACCCGAATATAAATGCACCCGCAAAATACAATCCCACTTTTTCACGCAGAGAAATCGTAACGTACCCCCCAGTAAAAACATTCATGTATAACAAGATTAAGAAAAGGAAAATAAAATTAGTCCAAAATCCCATATAACCAATTGCCCAAATATGGGGTGACAATCTCTTCCCACCCCAACTAGATGAGCTAAATTTATACATTGAGTAAAAAAAGAAATCGAAGAACATTAAAGATACACACCTATAAATTTTTATCTAAACGAATTATTGATATCTCTTATCAGGCGCCGGTGATTATCTGGAGGCACGATTGTCGGCTGGGGCCCTGCTTTAATAGCAGCGTCAAGAACTGTCGGCCCAACTACGGGAGCCAATGATACACCTGCGGCTGCTATAGGGAACCTCAATCCAACAACGGAAACTGTTTGGCTGAATGCAAAATCACTGAATTCACCCCCAGAGACGAAATCTACTATATTTCCCGCCGAATCTAAGACAAAAAACAAATTTCCCAAACCTGCACCAATATCTTCTAATTTAATCATTTTTACATATTGATTACCTGCCCACCCATTTAATGAGAACTTGACATTATTTTTAGATGTGAGACCTATTCGAGCTGTTTTCTCTTCTTCTAGCAGAGCTGCCCCAACCCCCAAAAGAGCCAATACCGGTGGAATGGAACTATTACTGTACGGTGAAACTCCTGCGCATGATAGCGGTATGGTACAGCTATTTTCGCCTTCCAACCTAATCCCAGATATAACTGGATTTCCACTTTCTTCTGGCAGTTGAGCAGTTACAACCACTTCTTCGATTTCTTCACCTTCTGAGTTAGTTGCTGTTCTTGTAGTTAAATCGAACTTTGTGGGCCGACCTATTTCACTACCAGGGTCTGCATTGGTATTGCTCCTGGAATCCATTCCTCCTTTATCACCAGCCTCTTTCTCCATCATTTCAGCAGGCGCAGCAGCTTGCTGAGCACCATTATTTTGCACCGGTGGAGTTGTCTGAGGAACACTTTGCTTTTGGGAATCACCGCCACTATCGCCACCAAAACTAAAAGTTTTGCATCCGGATACTTCAACTCCATCAATATTGCTACCGCAATACCCACTTGGATCCGTCCCCGCCAAGGGATTATTCATTATATACGAATACGGGTTCATGCTTTGGCTATTACCCGGAGACTGAATTACCGGGTCAACACTTAAAAAGCGGCCTAGGTTGTAATCATACACTCGGCCATTCATATGAATAAGTTCGACATCATCCAAATGTTCGTGGTCGGTAAAGCCACGGGTGGTGTATTGGCTGTCGAGCACGGCGTCTAGTTTGTCGCTGAGGTCACCGTCACGAGGTTTGCCAAAGGGATCGAAGCTGTGGGTTTCTACCGCCATGCCAAGGTCGTCGGCCATGGCAACGGTTGAGCCTAGGCGATCACGATGGGTAAAGACGATTTCTTGTTGTGTATCGCTGGCGGTTTCGGTTTCCGTGAGCACGGCAATCTCGTCGATAAAGTAGCGATACTGAGTTTTGCCGGTATCGGTAATTTTTTCGAAGAGTTTATCGATATAAACCGTGGTTTTAGCACCGTTGGTTTGCTTGTAGCGCGATAAATCTGGCGCATAAAAGAAACGTAAATCGGCACTGCCTTTTATCAACCGTGTTGGGTGGTTGTAGGTGTTGTAATAGGCCGTGGTTACGCCGTTTTCTTTGGTGCGGTTGCCGTTGTTATCGTAACCGTAGGTTTTTGTGGCGCCACTAATTAACGAAACTTGGCTTACCGCGTTAGGCTTGCTGCCGTTGTATTGGTAATTATTGGCAAAATCACTTTTGCTTAATAAATTACCCACGGCATCGTAACTATAATTAATGGTCGGGCCATTACTGCGATTATTTTGCAACAAACGGTGCATGTCGTCGTAGCTAAACGATTCTGTATAGGTAGAACCGGCAAGCTCGGTAGACATTTGCGTCAGGTTACCGAAGTGATCGAAGTTGTCGTAGGTTTGCTTATGAATAACACCGGTAATTTGGCTGAGCATCGCAGCACGTAATTGACCGGTTGCTTCGTCGTAATTGCGGTCTTGGGTTAATACACCTGCGGCAAGATCAGCCTGCAACCAATTACCAAAGGCATCTTGGTTATTAATTTTACGGTAAATATAACCGCTTGATGCGTTTTGAGTAGTCGTTAAATAACCGGTGCTGGAATATCCGTATTGCACGGTTAAACCACCGGGATAACGCATACCTTTAGGGCGACCGTAGTTTGCATCGTAATACGAATTAACGGTGTAGGTTTCGCCATCAATTTGCGTATTAACGCTAATTGGGCGCGATAATGAATCGTAATAATAGCTGCGCTCGAAAGCGCCATTACTTAATCGCTCGGCATTCATTAAACCAATGCCGTGGTTGGCGCCATCGTATTCCCAAGTAGACTCAAGGCTGCCATTAATACGGCGATTAATGGTTCGGCCTAAACGGTCGTAGGTGTAGGCTTTGGTATCGCCATTGGCGTCGGTTTCTGATGCGATTTCACCAAAACCGGTGTAGGCAAAGTTTTTACGGCCCATGTTTGGGTCATCCACCCAAAGTTTTTGGCCAAGGTCGTTGTATTTTGCGGTAATGCGATTGCCGTTGCCGTCTTGCATAACAATGGGTTGACCGGCACCGGTGTAGGCGTAACGGGTTACCGTACCAACGGCATCGACAGTTTCGGTCAGTTGCTGCAAGCCGTTGTAGGTACGCGATAGGTAATTACCACCGGCATTAATGTTGGTAGTAAAGCCCTCACCTGCTTCGTGCTCGTAGGTGGTACGTAACACTTGGCCATCGGTTTGGTCCATGGTTTTTTCGGTTAAACGACCAAGAACATCGTATTCCACATAATGGGTACCGTAACTCGAAGGCGCACCATAGGCCGGAGAAGACATAAAGACTTCTTGTCCCAGTTTGTTGTACGTCATTGCTTGAACAATCCACTGACCCGTTGCCAGTGCTTGGGTATCGGTGCGCACCGCTCTGCCTAACTTGTCTAAATAAACACGAGTTGTGGGCGTACCGGCTTGCACACTGGTTTGTTGCAAGATTAAACCCGGCGGACAACTCACATTGCTGCACATTTGCAGCGATGAATAGGCGGGCGGCAAGCCGGGCACGCGAGTTTCTATCGCGCGACCAAAGGCATCGTATTTAACGGTAGAGGTAATTCCGTTAGCGTCTGTAGTTTGTGTTGGTACGCCATATTTAGGATCGGTAACCACTTGCGATAGGTGGCCTTCTGGGTTGGTAACCCTCGCTACAAAGTAGCCATCGTTACTGTAGACGGTCGCGGTTTTGCGCTCAGTTTCACCAGAAGAATTCACCGATACCCAGGTTGGTAAACCGTACTGGTTGTATTCGGTGGCGGTTTGCACCGATTTACCGGTAACAGGCACAGCGGTAACATTGGTTGGCTTACGCAGGCCGATGTCCCAGGCGTTATATTGCATGGTGGTGGTTTGATCGGCATCGGTACCGGAATCAATAGCAACACCTTTACGACTTTCTACTGCGTGTTGGGTCGTAGTACGCGCAATGGGTTTGTCCCACCAACCATCGTTAATGTAGGTATCGTCAAAGCTTGATGTTGTGCTAGAGCGAACAATATGGCCGCCGCTTTCTTGATATTTTGTTTCTGCCGAGGTGGTTCTGCCCCACTGATCAAAATTTTGGGTTTCGATCATAGAATAGGTAAGGCTACCGGCTAGCGTACGTTTGGTTTGCGTGCGTTTCGCTTGACCAACAATGTACGGCACGTTAACAACGGTTTGCCATTCCACCTGCGGACTATTGACGAAATAATCGTTGCCCGAATTAAATTGCCCCGCCGGCCAAAAACGCCACTCGTATTTAGACTCGTTAAACGGTGTTGGTGGCGCATTATCATTATTGTATTCATAGCCTTCGTATTGGCTCATGTGATACATGCGCCCAGCTAACGGATACACCTGATGGAATTCAACGCGTGAGGTAATTTCGGCATCAAGATCTTCGGTAATAATGGTTCTAAAACCTTGGAAGCCTCTACCTTGCCAGTTGTACATTGCGCCTTTGTAACGGTACTGCGTACGATTTAAATTATCGCCCACACCGTTCGATTGACGGAATTCCGCAACCACATACATATTACTGGTGAAGTGATAATGCTGTGCCCGCGCCTCGGCACTTAAACTGTTTAAGTAATTAAAATCTGGCTCGTAAAAGGGTTGATTAGCCGAATGGTAATTTGAATCTTGTGAACTTAATGGCCGATACGTCCACTCGCTACGAACACCAAAACCATTTTCAACCGACTCCAACATATCGATTGGTTGATAGCGTTCACCATTTTTTGCAGAACCGCGATTACGGTTGATGTAAATGCCCGGCGCACGACCAGTCATAACACCAAAACCTTTCGACTCATCAAATGAATGTGCAGAATTAGTTAAACCGTAGGAAAATATAAAATCGGTTAAACCATTACCAAAAGCACCGATAGGCAAAGAAGCAGCCGCCGAACCAACTATTCCAGAATCTTCGCCACGAACGCGAAAAACCCCCGGACTTATTTCTTTAAACTTTAATACATCGTAGTGATATACACTGTTATCGTTGTAATCGATACTGGGTAAAGCAGTTTTAATTTGACCACTAAAGGTTTGATATTGACCAAAAAACTCCTCTCCGCAAATATTTTCTGTACCACCGATAATGTTATAAATAGAGCAAGCTGTTACCTCACGAAGACCATTTGGAACCAATAGATCTACACGTCCATCAGCATCGTAGTCCATTTCCTTTATCCCATAACTAAATTTTGGGTACGTCACATTAAACTGATCTCCAAGCTCTCTACCCGTGGGATACTCAACCGATTTACTTTCAAGCCTATATTCACTACCGAGATCTTGCCACAGAGTAAAACTTCCATCGCCTTTGTTTAGAGCTAGATTAAGATTAGAGTTATTTCCAGACCAGGCTATCCAATCGAGAGCACCATCACCATTTATATCTAAAAACTTATGGAAGAGATTGGGGAAATAATTATTAACATTTAAATGGACTAAATATTGAGATAAATCCAGCTCAGAAAAACTAACCTCTCCACTTGAAGATATGCTAGACACAATAAATAGCATTGGAATTGGCTGCTCAGGACTAATGGAAACACCAGCAGCATTATACTCAGTACCATTTACTAAAAAATCAGGCACTCCGTCACCGTTTACATCTCCAACAGGGGTTGCGTTTGTTGCAGAAGATATCGAAGTAAAAGTCACATTATATTCTTCTTCAAAAATTTTTGGTCCTCTAACAGAATACGGATTAGAAAAATTCCCCGTATGAAACCATAAATATAGACGACGTGGCTCACCAGGATCGCCTATAAATTCAGTACCTAATTCGTCTTCGTAGGTAACAATATCAGTGAGTCCATCACCGTTATAATCAGCTGCTTGTACGATACCTGAAACCTGCCCAAGTGATGGTAGATCAACACTCGTGGTCACCCATTTTCCTGTTCTAGATAATAAAATTTGTAATTTATTATTATTTACTCTCCAGAGATCAGTTCTGCCATCATTATCGAAATCAGCAATAATACAATTGACTGAATAGGAAATTGTTTCCGTATAGCATTTCCCTGGAGGCAACTCGTCAGAGTAATTGCCAACACCTTCTGCGTTAACTTGCCAACCAGACCAATCTAAAATGCCATCTCCATTCGCATCTCCTCTAGGTAACAATTTCTGAATATTATATTCTGGCTGTGTGTAAAATTGAGTAACTTGCGCATTTTGACTGGTTTTAAAACCAAGCGGTTCAAGTTCAAATTGCGGAGCAGAATCTAACCAAGTAAATTCTGTTTTGGGTACACAGTATTTTTGTGAATTTAAATAGGCACAATCTTCAACCGCGGTTAATAAACTGCGTTCAGATGCATCACTTAATTTATAACTTAAATTAAATTCACGTATTTTAGTGTTTTGATAATACGTAGAAATTTGGCGGATACGTTGAGACTGAACCGTTAAACCACCGGCTAAATAGGCAGAGGTTACATCGGGACGATTTTCGTAGCTAAATTCAACACGGCGATCACCGTGGGAAGCCACCGTACCTGTGTACTCAATTTTTTGAATATGATACTCACCCATACCACTGCCAAATTGTTGATAGGTATAGTGAATATAATTACCGGCTAGATCTTTTTGATCGGCCATCAACCAGCTAGTTGGAGAGGATTTTCCACCGGCGAATACTCTCGAATTTGCACTAGTCCCGTAACTCGACACCGATCCATCGCGCATTTTTACAGTAAATGAAGAGCTTCCACTGGAGATATTGTTGGTTTGCGTAACAACAGTAAAGCGATCGGATTCTGGATAATAAGTTGCTCCAGAATTACCATAGGTACCACTGTTTAAAAGTAGTCGCTGGCCGTTGTAACAAAGTTTATCGGTAGATTTGTATTGAACGGGTAGATTAATACCATCGTGCACAAGGGTTGATGGGCACCGAGAAATGGCGCCACCAGCCGACATTTGCCAACCCATACCTAAAGTACTGTTACCGGAAGATCCACCATAATTAATAGAAACTTCTGGAGCGATATCGGCACGGCCCGGTGGTAAAGGAATAGGAATAGTGTAACTTGCTTGACCACCACTAACACTGGCTTCACCGGTAACGACACCGGAGGTTGCATCGTGGTTACCTGTGGCAGAAATAAAAGACGCATCATCGATAGCACTGGCAAAAGGTAATGCAGTATCGGCATAACTCGGCTTAGAGCCCGAAACTTTTATGGAGCTGCTATCGTAAGCCGAGCATTTAGTAGCGCCCGGTGTTCGATTACAGGCGCGAACATCAATTGTGTGGTCACCTTGTGAAATATTATTGGCAATGTAATTGAGCGCCAAACCACCATCTAACCAGGTACCGGAATCAATACGCACATGATAAACGTCGATAAATGCTGTGCTAGTAACGCTCCATTCAGCACCAATTTGGCCATTAGAATCGCTACCCGAGGCGGTAATTTCTGGTTTTACGGGTGTTGGGTGATTAATGTTGTAACTGTTTGAAAGTGCTAATACGCCGCAACCAGAATTGTTGCAGGCATGCACTCTAAATTGATAATTGCCGTCGGGTAAATTAGTAGCGTTGTAGCTTCTTGTAGTACCTGTTAGTTCCCAATCACTGTATAACTCGCCTTCTTTTAAAATTGCGACCTCATAAAAATCAACAGCCGAATCTGTCGGCGCCGCCCACGACAGATTAATTTCACCGGTTTGCGATTTAACAGCTGCATTAAGATCATTAGGAATTAAAGGTATTTTTAAAACATTAATTGCATTAAGAGTAGCACTCGCACTACAACCGGATGCGTTACAAGCCTGAACCGAGAAGGTGTGATTACCATCTTTCACTCGGTCTAAATTTAAATAAAGTCTATTCGACGCGGTAGTATACGTATTACTAACAACACCTGATTCGGTAATGCGATACTCATTGATGGTTTGCTGAGATGCTTGCCAACTTAATCGAACATTTCCATCGGTTATGACACTTGTGTTCGATTGAGTAAAAGCTGTAGGCGTAGTCGGAGTTTTTAAAACGGTTACTGTTTTAATATCACTCGGAGTATTACATTGACCACCTAAGCACGCACGCACCCTGTAAGTGTAGGTGCCATCAGACTTGTTGGAATAGGTATAAATTATTTGGCCGTTGGATTCGGTAAAATTAGTTACGTTTACCCAGGAGCCAGAATTTTCTTGTATTTGATAAACGCCAACACCTGCCGATGAATTCCAGCGAACTTGATAAGTGCCATCTTTACTATTAGGTTCAGGAAGTGTAACTACGCGTTTACTAGCAACAACAACTTGAAATGGTATTGCATCGCCTTGATATATAAAATTATTACAAGGCTGGAAGCAATCATTGTAAATATAATGTTTCGCTGTGTAACGGTATACCCCATCACCTAGATTATAAACCGGTCCTTGAATATTAAGGTCAGACAAACTCTGTACTTTATTATATACAATTCTACCGTTCTCATATACATCATGTCGAATTGAACCAGGAAATTTTAATGTAACTATAAAATCAGCATTAGTAGTAAGAATAGGGCCTATAAAAGACTCTGTAATTGCTTGAGAATACTCATAGTCGACAACCACTTTTTTATCAACGCTGTCACCACTACAATAACTGCCATTACATGCGATTACATCATAATACCAATCACCTTCGGCTCTTCCTTCTTCAGCGTAATTTAACGCTGCACCGTTATAAATAGTCTGCCACGAACCAGCTCCCAATTTTCTTCGTAATTGATATGAGGTAGGAGCTACACCAGAAGGTTTAGCCCAAGAAACTGTGAAATAAGGAATGTTAGAAGTATTAGGTGCAGTTGGCGCTGAAGGCGTTCCTGGACGAGGATCAATAACCGTTACCAATGTATCAGTACTATAAGCACTGCACGCTGTGCCCGCACAAGCCGAAACGCTGTAATACCAGCTACCGGGTGTTCTACCAGAATCGTCAAAATATAAATTGCTGCCAGAATAAATTTGTGACCAAGAACCGCTACCTAAACGTCGACGCAATTTATATGAAGTAGCAGAAGTACCGCCGGGTTTCGTCCAATTTATTCTGTAACTAGTATTTGTGGTACTGCCTACCGATGTTGGCTTAGCCGGAGTGTTCGGAGATTGAGGAACGATAGAAACATTGACTGTATATGAACCTAACTTCTGAAAAACATCTCTGGGCTCACTACCACTAAAAACAAGCTTATAGCCCCAAATATCGTATAGATAAGTACCGTTACTTTTTCCTGTGACGCTATATTCGCCAGCTGATGATTTGTCAGTTTTTATAACACCATTTTCGTATATTCTAAAAGGTCCACTTTCGTATCCCGACGTAGTCCAGACTACTTTGTAAATTCCGTCAGTATCTGGATTGGTCGCAGTAGAACCAGAAAAGCTTATTGCATGTGCTTTGAAAGCAACAGAAAAAGCTAGAAAAAGAAATATTTTTAAGAAACGGTAGTTTTTCATAAAGGCTTATAAACGGTATATTTACGGGAGAATAACCGCTCAATGCTAAATAAAAATGTGACGCTCTGTAAAACGCTATTTAACCGAATAAGCAAAACTTTACATAAAAACTAAAATAGTATTAATTAAAATAAACTAAAGCATTAGCTCATTAAAAAGAAGATTATTAAAAGCTTCCTACAAACTCATTACGTAAAATATTTTATAAAAACTAACTACACCTTTAACACTGTAAAAAACACCAATCAAAATCATTTAGTAAACTTTAAAACAACGCAAGCTCCGCCCTCTTCTCTGTTTTGTACTAAAATTTCTCCTCCGTGCGCTTCTATGATTTCGCGTACTAGAGCTAAACCCAAGCCATTGCCAGTTCTTTTGGTGGAGTAAAACGGCAGTAGTATTTGGTTGATTATTGTTTCGTCGATACCATCACCTTGGTCACATACTGTTAATGACCAATTTTTTTCGTTATTAATGTAAGATATTTTTATATTCTCTAAAGTCGAATTAGCCTCTAGCGAATTTTTTACTAGGTTAATCAACACCTGTTCTATTTGGATTGGATCAAATTCTACTGTGTTTTTTTCGCTCAACAATTCATAATTGCATCCCAAAGCGTCGCTAATATTTTCTAGGTATTTTTCAATATACATTGATTTTTTGTTAGGCTCTGGCAACTTTGCAAAACGGGCATAATTACGAATAAATTCGTTTAGGTGTTTAGCGCGATCTTCTATGGTATTAAAAACTTTGTTCAAAGCATTTAAGTATTGTTCTTGAACATCAACAAGGTCTAAAACCTGCTTGCCAGAATGCGCCAGTGATGAGATGGGAGCCAATGAATTGTTAATTTCATGGCTCATTATGCGAATGATTTTTTTCCACACGAAAACTTCTTGCCGATTAAGTTCTTTTGTAATTTGACGAATCATCAGTAAATCGTGTTTTTGCCCATTTAATACAAACTGTGACTTAGATACATGATAGGACTCTTTAATAACTTCTTTTAGAGATTTACCAACATTAAGCTCTAAATCAATAACAACCTCTTGTTCTATTGTGCATATCGAATCACCAATTTTCTGCATGGATTCTTGCAGTTTAATAGGCAAATTTTTAATGACATCCGAAAACAGTAAACCATTTAACTTGGCACCTTGTGCAAACCATTGGCTAGCGGCAACATTTGCTAAAATAATATGACCCGATGAATCCGATAAAACAACAGCAATTGGGCTATTTTGAATAACGGTCTGTAATAATAATTCGCGCTGAACTAACGACTGCCTTTCTTGGCGAAGTAAATTGCCTACCTGATTTAGTTCTTCGGTTAAATCAGCCAACTCTTGCACATTGGGTTTATGAATAGAAATACCAAACTCGTTATCTCGCCAACTTGCTACCATACTAGAAAGCGCACGTACCTGCTGCCTAAACGGGCTCTTAGTAATAAAGCCGAAGATAACATTAACAATCAAAAGCCAAATAAACGACAAACACCAAAAAATAATGCCACTTGCATTCGCCTGAATAATGTAAAAGCCCAAGGTTGTAACAACAAGTAAAATAAATCTAATAGTAAAATAATGCATTTACTTTTTCCGCAAACCAAAGCGATCCATTCTTCGGTATAAAGATTGACGAGACAAACCTAATTGTTCCGCTGCGTTAGCAACCACACCGTGATTCGCTTTTAACGCAGATTCTATATCTTCTTTTGAAGGTTCATATTTTGGCGTATACGAGTTTTTAACAACAGAATTTTCTTGAGCTTCAAGCTGAGAATCAGAAGCAACTTTTATTTTCTTTTCCTCATTGAGATCAACATTATTTTTAGTGCTTTGTGGACTAGTTATTTTTAAGGCTAAATCTTCTATTTGAATGGTTTCGTTTTTACACAGTAATTCTGCGCGTTTTATGGTATTTCTTAGTTCGCGCACGTTTCCCGGCCAGGCATATTCCAACAAGTATTTTTGCGCATCAGAAGAGATTGTTTTTTCTTCCGATAAAAAGAAATAAGCTAATGGTAAAATATCTTGTGGGCGATCTATTAACGCAGGTAAATTTAATTCGATAACGTTTAAACGATAATACAAGTCCTCGCGAAACTCACCTGCTGCAACCATTGCCGATAAATCGGCATTGGTAGCCGAAACAACTCGAACATTCACTTTTATGGTTTTAGTAGAACCTAATCGTTCGAATTGCTGTGTTTCTAAAACACGTAACAGTTTTACTTGACCTTCAAGTGGCAGATTGCCAATTTCGTCTAAAAATAAGGTGCCCCCATCGGCCGCTTCAAAACGGCCTACCCGCAATTTGTTGGCACCCGTGTAAGCTCCAGCTTGAGCACCAAACAATTCTGCCTCAATTAAATCTTTAGGTAATGCCCCGCAATTAACGGCAACAAAAGGACTTTCTGGATTAGTTGAGTTTGCATGAATTAACTCTGCAATTCGTTCTTTACCAGATCCATTAGGGCCGGTAATAAGAACGGGAATATCGGATTTTGCCACTTGGCAAGCTAGACGAATAACATTTTCTGTTGCCGGATCATGACAGACGATATTATTAAGTTGGTATTGAGAAAATAATGCACTACGGCTACGCTGATGCTGCTCTTTTATTTTTTTGAGCTGTTTGTGGGTTCCACCAAGTTCCAATAAATTACGCACGGTTGTAAGCAGTTTTTTATCATCCCATGGCTTTGCTAGATAATCTGCCGCACCGCCGCGAACGAGCTCTACAGCGGTTTCTAAATGAGTCCAGGCGGTGAGTAGAATAATCGGTAAATCTGGGTATAAATCACGAATGTTGTAAAAGAGTTCAATGCCTTCTTCGCCAGATGTTTTATCTGCCTTGAAGTTCATATCTTGTACAACAAGATCAACTTCGTGATTACTTAATTCAGTAAGGGCCGCCTCCACTGAATTGGCAATTACAACAGACCAGCCTTCTAGTTCGAGAAGTAGCTCTAACGCGGTTATCACGGCGTCGTTGTCGTCTACCACTAAAATCGTTTTATCGCCCATTTTATTGCGTGTCTTTTATATATTTTTAAAATTAACGGTTTCAACTCTATAAGAAACTCTGGTTTATAAGAAACTCTGATTAAATTCGAATTTCTTATACGCTGCGCGTAGCAATAGCAGGTGCAATGTTTGCAGCTCGAATAGCAGGACCAAAAACCGCAATAACACCCATAACCAGTACCAACAACGCACCCAATATTAGGTAAACGATGGGTAAACGTGCTAACTCAAACGCGGTAATTAACCAATTATTCAAAGCCATTGCTAAAATAAGACCAATTATAACACCAATGCTGCTAATGATTAGATTCTCGGTTATAAAATACCGTAGTATATCGACTTTGGTTGCACCTAATGCTCGACGAGTACCTATTTGTTTAGTTCGTTGCGTTACCCAAAAGCTGACTAAACCGATAATGCCCAACGCATTAATCACCAGTAATAAAACAATAACCGCAGAAAGCATGGTTGCCATGGCATTATCGTTACGGTAAAAATCTTTTCTGATTTCGGTAAAAGCCGTAGGTGATCGAACTACCCGTTGATTATCAAGTTCGAGTAGTTGATTTTGAATATTTTTGAATACATCATCAAAAAATCCGTCTTTTGTACGAATAATATAATGAGATGAATTTCCAAAAATTGGATAATAAGGTACAAACAATACCTGTTCGAATTCCGAAGAAAATTGTTGCTTCCAGGGTGCTTTAATATCATCAACCAAGCCAATTACTTCTGCCGCCACAGGAATTTCTTCTCCGCGAAACCATACGTATTTACCCAAGGCTTGCTCTGGCTCTGTAATTTCTGGGTACAAAATTTTTGCAAGTGTTACTGAAATAATAACAACTTTGGGTTGTAAGACATCTTCTCGTATTGAATAGGTGCCAATCTCGTTTTGATTAAAAACTCGTCCGGTTACAAGGTTAATATCCATGGTTTCGGCTAAAGAGTCATCGGCAAAATACAGCGCCGCATTAGTATTAATACCATTTTCAGCATCGCTGTTATAAACCGTATTCGACCATCCTGAATTAGTCATAGGCAAGGCGTTGGTCGCCATAGCCGAATGAACACCAGATAAACCATTAATATATTCCAAATCGTTAAAAATTGCCGATTTAGTATCATAGTCGTCTAAATAACCAGAAACGGTAAGTGCTAGGGTATTTTTTTCATCCAAACCAGAATCTATACTCACGCTCTGCATACGTTGGTTAACTATAAATAAGGCGTTAACGACAATTGCCAAAGTTAGGGCTACCTGCAAACTGATTAACACCAAACCTACAGGATTACGAATTAATGTTTTTAAAATGGGTTTAATTTCCATGGCTACACCTCCTATTGCGTTTTTAATTGACGAGCCGGAGCGATTTGACAAACACGCCATGTTGGATAAATACCGGCCAATAAACTTGCGGTAATAGCCACCAAGAATGCAAATAAAGCAAGCTCAATATTAAGATGCGTTAACACGGCGATATCGGGTATAAAACTGCGTACCGCATATAAACCCAACCACGCAAGCATTAACCCCAACATAGCACCCACAATACCCAATAAAGCCGATTCAATTAAATGCTGATAAAAAATTTGCAACCGGCTGGCACCAAGCGCTCGCCTTACGCCTACGTCACCAGACTTCTTCAGGAACTTAGCCAATATTAAACCCACGGTATTTAATAAGCATACGCCAAAAAATGCCAACGACAACCACAGTTGAATTTGGGTATCGTCGCTCACAACTTTATTAATTACCAACCATTCTTTAACGTTAGAAATGCGATTATTAAGCGGACGCAGGAAACGACCAAAGGTTTTTTGCTCACGCACGTAGTTATCGATAAAACTATCAAACTCCTGCTTCTTTTCTAAAGAATTTAACTGCACCCAAGCACTTATCCACACACATTCAGAATTTAAATAACCTTCGTAACTGTTTTCAGGTAACGGCGCCCAACAACTATTATTACCACTAGGTGTCAGCTTTAAAATATCGTTTAATGTAAATGGCAAGTAAAAATCTTCGGAGTCAGAAAACGGATTTGAATTGATTAAATCGTAATATTTTGGGCTTGGTTTAAAATCATCTAAAACACCAATCACCGTGTATTGATTACCATTAAGCGTAATACTTTCACCTACGCTATTTTTGCCGCCAAAAATTCTATCGTTTAACTCCCGGCTAATAACTGTTACGGTGGAATGGTTTTCATCATCTTCTCGCGTCCAGGGTGCGCCATATAAAAATGGTGGTTCAAACATGGAGAAAAAATCGCTGTAGGTTAAACGCCCCAAATAACGCTGTGGTTTTATATCTGGATTATCCGTGTAAACTGCCATCACCGATAAAAACATCGCCGTTTGAAAGTCTGCCTGATTGGCCTCAGCAATAAAACGTGCATCTTTATAAGTAAGTTGCGGTGGTAAGCCACCTTCTTCGCCATCCCAAGATTCTTCCTCAGCCCAGTTATCTAATTGCACCACAAATAACTGATCACTTTTATGAGGGATGGGATCACCCGACATATAATGAAATATAGTGTACGAAGTCATGAAAGCGCCGATACCAATTGCAATTGCGAGTACCATTAATGCGCTCAACCACGGATAACTTTTTAAGCTACGCAGCGCCAACCAAAAATAATAACGAATCATTTTTATCCCTATTTTTTAGCACTATCTTTTACGAGTTCATGTATTACCGGTTCAACTATTGATCATGAAAATTTACGCGTTTACCGCGGAATTTTCGACAATATTTTGTGGTTCGGTAAATATGGTTCGCAAATCGTTAACTTGCCCGTCAATGACATGAACATTGCGGCGTGTTCGTGCGGCTAACTCTGGATCATGAGTCACCATAATAATGGTAGTGCCTCTCTGATTAATGGCCTCTAATAACTCCATAACGCCACGCGCCATCGTTGAATCTAAATTTCCGGTTGGTTCGTCGGCCAACAATAACCGTGGCTCACCCGCCAAAGCTCGTGCAATCGCAACACGCTGTTGCTGACCACCAGAGAGCTCCGACGGGAAATGCTTTATTCGTGAAGAAAGACCAACCTGCTCTAACGCAGATTCAATACGTTGCTTACGGTCGTTTGCAGAAAATCCGCGATAACGTAATGGCACATCAACATTATCGAACAAATTTAAATCGGGAATTAAATTAAACCCTTGAAAAATAAAACCCAGTTTTTCGTTACGAATTTGCGAGCGTTTACGATCTGACAATCCCGTAAGCTCAACACCATCTAATTCATAACTGCCGTTGGTATGTTCTTCTAACAAGCCGGCAATGTTCAAAAACGTAGTTTTGCCAGAACCCGAAGGCCCGGTTACGGCAACAAACTCACCTTCAGCTACCTCAATACTAAATTCACGTAATGCGTGAGTTTCTACCAAATGAGTACGATAAACCTTACTTAAATTGTTCATTTTTAACATAAGAACACCTATTAAAATCTTTGACGAAATATGACTGAATACTTTTTAACGTTATTAATGTTATTTTAGTACGATTTGTATTTTTGATGACTAATTTAAGCGTACGCGATCTGCGTTGTTAAATTGATCTAAACTCGAAATTACTACCTGATCACCCGCTTTTAACCCTTCTAGAATTTCTACTTCGTTTATGCTTGCAATACCGGTTTTGATGGTAATTCGCTCGGCTACATCGTCACGTACTAAATAGGCAATTTTACCAGCACCGTCATCCATAAAGGGACCTTTCGCCAATACCAAAGTATTTTCGCGCTCATCTAATAAAACACGGGTTTGCAAGCGTTGATTTTGACGTAAAGGCTGAGGTAATTCTTCATCAAAACGGATGCGTGCAGAAACCGAACCTTCGTTAACCTCTGGCGAAATCGATGCTAAGCGCGCCACTACGCGATAATCACCCATTCTTACCTCGGCACTTAATCCGGGGCTTAGAGCATCCGCATACAATTCTGGTATTTGTGCTTCAATTTCTAATTGCGATAAATCGACAACATTTAACACACTGGCGTTTTCTGTCACCACGGTTTTCTCTTCAACCATTAAATTGCCGACCATCCCATCAATTGGTGAACGTATTTCTAAGGCATCTATAACGCGTTTTAACTCAGCCACCAATAATTCTTGTTGTTTTAACTCTAGCTCTTTTACTTCTTGTTCGAATTTCCATGCAGCTAAGTCTAAATCTGCGGCCTCTTGTGCATGAGCGTAGATAATTTTGGCACTGGTGTATTCGTCTTTGGCTTTTTGCAAATCAACTTCGTTGACAACACCTTTACTCCAAGCGGATTCGTTACGTTGTAATTCTCGTTTTGCGCCCGTTAATTTAATACGCGCTTCTTCTAACTCTTTACGTGCCTGTAGATTCTTTTTTTGCGTTTCTATGGTCTGGCGTTTTACACCAATATCTAAGCGCTCTAGTATGGCTTGCTCTTGCATTAATTGATTATTTAATTCAGGGCTGTGAATGGTTGCCAAAATTTGGTTTTGCGATACCTCATCACCAGCACGAACATGAAAACTCACCGTACCACTGGCCGGTGCGTATAACATTGGGCTAAAACCCGCAACCACACGACCAGTAATCGCAACATCGCGCGTTAAGTTACCGGTTTTTACCTCAGCAATACGCAAACGGCTGCTATTAATACTGGGCGTGGTATCGCCAAATTGAAAAATCACCCAGGTAATTGCCAACACACCAGCCAGCACAGAGCCCATTAAAACTCCTAATCGCCAAGGCGATTTTTTAAGTACTGAAACCAATTGATCTTGAGCAGAAGTATCTTTAATCATAATGACTGCCTTATTTGCGATAGCCGATTAACAGCATCACGGTTATTAATTACAGGAAACTCTGATTAACCCAGAGTTTCCAGCGACACATGGATGTATTGCCAATTTCAAGAACGGTAAGTGATTGAAATTGTGAAGAAATTGGAAATCGCATTTTCAACTTCTGCCGTCTGATTAAATCAGGGATGAGTTAATCAGAAATTCCTATAAATAATGAAGGAAAGATATTTCTAGTAGAGCAGCCAACGTGCCAGTTAAAACAACCAACCTAAAAATAAAAATAAATTTATTAAAATCAACAACTTACGATGTAAAAATTTATTTGAGAGGGGTTTTATACCAAGAAAATACAAAAGAACAGCAGCGGACAAAAGCGGACGGACACAAGAACAAAAGATAGCGGACAGAATCGGACACTTACGGACACAGCATCGAGTGAATCACAAATATTATTCTTAGCTGTATTACCCAACCTGAAAACATTTATTCAAAGTAGAGAGAACGAATAAATAAGAGACATTTTGGATGGAGGGGAAAAATACGAAAAAAAAAAATGAAAAAAAGAAATACTAAAAAGAAAAATAAAGAACTTACGGAGAATAGTCGGAAATCTCTGACAAAGCCTAAATAAACCAGACTGAGATTACTTTAGGAACCTCTGATTAACTCATCCATGATTTAATCAGAGGACAGAAATTGAAAATGCGATTTCCAATTTCTTCACAA
>NZ_BAAGIE010000018.1:0-106020 GCF_054658275.1 Sessilibacter sp. MAH3
TCGTTTAAATAAAAATCTTTTCCATGGCGCTTGAGACTCTCTGATATTCATTATCGTTGGGGTTTTTGGGTTTGCTTTTGTTTAAATATCGGAGCTAGTTTTGCCACAGTCAGTTTGGAATGAATGTGTTTCCAGTCTTGAAAAAGAGCTGCCTAAACAGCAATTTAACACCTGGATCAGACCTTTGGTGTTATCGGACGACAACCTTGAGCAGGGGGTGTTGAACGTTGTTGCTCCCAATCGCTTCGTTTTAGATTGGGTAAACTCTAAGTTCTTAAACAGGATCGAAGAGCTTGTCAGCGAGTTTAACGACGGGCAGATTCAGCGCATAAATCTTTCTGTGGCACGCATCAGTCGTGCGGCCCGTGGAGCTGGCGGTCGCGCTTCCTATACGGCTAATCGTCCGCCGGCCCAACATAACTCTCGTTCGCACGGTTTCGACGATAATTCCACTGCGTCCCCGTCTGGGTTTGCCGATCGTAATGGCGGATCTGTTGGTTTTGGTCAGCGTTCTAATGGCTTTCACACTAACGGTAGTGATCTCGGTTTAGATGCCAACCAGTGGGCTGACGAATCCTCTGCCAATGTTAATGATATCGTCCGGGAAAGCGGCTTTGGCGGCTCTGCGCGCAATAGTTCTGCCATCGGTAATTACGGTGGTGGTGATGTTTTTTCCGATCACGGTTTTAATTCTCAGGCCTTACCTGAAGAGCGTGATTTGGACTCTGCGTTTGGTGGCGGTGGTTATTCAACCGCCGTTGATCATTCGTCTCAGGATAACGGGTGGGGTAGAGATTCTGAAGAAAATACCCGCTCGGATGATCAATCCGGTTTTAATCGTGGTGATGCCGGTGTTTTTACACCTGAGAATTTCTCCAGACAAAATGGCTCCGTACCTCGTTCGGCGGCCAGTAGTTTGAATCTGGATCCGCGTATTTTTAATAAGCGTCCAGGTCGAAACACGGCAACTTTTCAAGGTTCTCCTTTTACTGCGCACACCCAAAATACGCCTAAGCCTTTGGTAAATAACCACGGCAAAAAAGGCGTACAGGTCGAAGGTGCCATTAAGCACGTTGGTAGTTTAAATCCTAACTTTACGTTTAAAAGTTTCGTTGAAGGTAAATCTAATCAGCTTGGTTTGGCTGCGGCTCAACAGGTCTCAGAAAATCCAGGGGGTGCTTACAATCCGTTGTTTATCTACGGCGGTGTTGGTTTGGGTAAAACTCACTTGATGCACGCGGTCGGTAACGCCATGCTTGAGCGTAACCCTAACGCTAAGATCGTTTACTTGCATTCTGAACGCTTTGTGGCTGATATGGTAAAAGCCCTACAGCTTAACGTTATTAATGACTTTAAGCGGTACTACCGCTCTGTTGATGCCTTGTTGATTGATGATATTCAATTTTTTTCTGGTAAGGAGCGCTCTCAAGAAGAGTTTTTCCACACGTTTAACGCATTGTTAGAAGGTGGCCAGCAAATCATTCTGACCTGTGATCGTTATCCGAAAGAAATTAAAGGGGTAGAAGAGCGCTTGAAATCACGGTTCGGCTGGGGATTAACCGTTGCCGTTGAGCCGCCGGAGCTTGAAACCCGTGTGGCTATTTTGAAGAAAAAGGCGGTGCAGTCGAATATTGATTTACCCAATGATGCGGCGTTTTTTATTGCTCAACGTATTCGTTCCAATGTTCGCGAATTGGAAGGCGCTTTAAAGCGCGTTATTGCCAATGCCCACTTTACCGGTCGCTCTATTGATGTTCCTTTGGTCACCGAGGCTCTTAAAGACCTTCTGGCCTTGCAAGATAAACAGGTTAGCATTGAGAATATTCAGCGCGTGGTGGCGGAGTATTACAAAATCAAAATCAGTGATTTGCACTCCAAGCGTCGCAGCCGGTCCGTGGCTCGGCCGCGTCAGGTCGCTATGGCGCTTTCAAAAGAGTTAACCAATCACAGCCTACCTGAAATAGGCGATGCCTTTGGTGGTCGTGACCACACCACGGTTTTGCATGCGTGCCGAAAAATTAAAGAGCTGCGCGAGCTGGATTCCGATATTCAAACCGACGTTAAAAACCTAACTCGCTTATTAACAACCTGAGGGTTATTAATAAGGAGTTTGTTCCTGGTCTTTTCTAGGCGTTAAAAAACATCGATAAAGCGCTGATTCTTGGTAGTTTTTACTCAGCTTTAGCGGCGTTTTAAGGTATCATTAAAGACCTAAATCTGTGCAGTCTATCTTTTTGCGAATAAGGTTTTTAGAGTTTTTGTAATGAAGTTTAAGGTGTTTCGTGAGCAGCTACTTAAGCCGCTGCAACTAGTTGCGGGCGTTATAGAAAAACGCCAAACCATGCCTATTTTGGCAAACGTATACATGTCATTGCACAAAGACGGCACCTTGTCGTTGACCGGCACGGATATGGAAGTTGAAATGGTTGTTCGGGTAGTTTTGGACGATGACTTCACACCCGGTGAAATTACGGTGCCCGCCAAAAAGCTTACCGATATTTGCCGATCATTACCCGACGAATCTGAAATTACTCTTGAGCTAAAAGACGAGCGCGTTTTGGTGAAATCCGGCCGCAGCCGATTTCAGTTATCTGCCTTGCCTGCCAGTGATTTTCCCGCTTCAGATTCTCGTCAAAACGAGATCAGCTTTCAGTGTACCAAACACACGATAAAGCGCCTGATTGAGAAAACCGGCTTTGCCATGGCCCAGCAAGATGTTCGGTATTATTTGAACGGTATGCTGTGGGAAATCAGTGCCAACCGCTTTCGCGTGGTTGCGACTGACGGTCATCGACTTGCGTTATCGGAAAATACCGAACTACAAACCGGTATTAACGATGTTTACAGCTGCATTGTGCCTCGCAAGGGTATTTCGGAATTGGCCCGCTTGCTTGACGACAACGAAGACAGCGTAGACATAGGTATTGGTCCCAGTCATATCCAAGTCAGCTCCGAGTTTTTTACCTTCACGTCTAAATTGGTTGACGGCAAGTTTCCCGAATACGAACGTGTGCTTCCCCGTGGTGGTGATAAGATTGTATTTGGTCCACGAGCTGAGTTGCGCGAAGCGTTTTCTCGGGCTGCCATCTTATCCAATGTTAAATATCGTGGTGTTCGACTTCTGCTTAACGATAGCTTACTGACCATCACCGCAAATAATCCGGAGCAAGAAGAAGCTAACGAGGAAGTGGTTGTGGACTACCACGGTGAAGAGCTCGAAATTGGTTTTAACGTAAGTTATCTCCAAGACGTCACTAACGTATTGGAGAGCGAAACCATTAAATTTACGCTTTCTAATTCTAACGCCAGCGCGTTAATTGAAGAGCCAGAAGGTGGTGATTCGATGTACGTTGTTATGCCAATGCGTATGTAACTTATCTTGGATAAAATTTTTGTACTACAAGCGTTTGTTAGTCAGCAACGTTAGAAATCTTGAGCCGCTAGATTTAACCTTTTCACCTTCGGTGAACGTGATCTGCGGCTTAAATGGCAGCGGCAAAACATCTTTTCTCGAATCTCTTTCGATACTTTCCAGCGGTAAATCTTTTCGATCCCATTTAACAACGCCTGTCATAGCTCGTGATCAAAAGGCAGCGACCGTTTTTGGTGAAGCCAGCGACGGTAATACGCTCTACAAAATAGGTGTGGAGAAATCGATAGGCAAGGGTAGCTCTATTCGGTTGAATCAAAAACCTCTCCAAAATAATTCAGCGCTGGCTCGATTAATTCCTTTGTTGGTGATTGATCACCAGTCTTTTGAGTTGTTAATGGGTGGCTCTAAGTTTCGTAGAAGTTTGTTAGATTGGTTAGTGTTTCACGTGGAACAAAATTTTCACGTTAACTGGTTGTCGTACCGTGAGGTGCTTAAACAACGCAATGCTCTATTGAAGCTGAAGGAAACCCAAGCCCGCGATGTAAATATCTGGGCACCTCAGCTTTCCGATTTTGGCGAAAAGATTACCGACTATCGAGCTAAGGTTTTTGAAGTCTTGGCGACGCAACTTAACGAACTATCTACGCACGAGAAAGACTTCGAGTTGGATTTCAGATTTGATCAAGGATGGAAGCAAGATCAAAGTCTAAAAGAATGTTTGTTGGAATCCTTTGATCAAGATAGGCGCTATCAGACCACAAAGAAAGGCCCCCATCGTGCGGACTTGCTTTTTACCACTGGCGGTAAAAAAGTAACGGACGTGCTTTCCCGAGGCCAGTTAAAAACGGTAGTCTGTCGCTTCTTTTTAGCGTTGGCTAATTGCTACAAGGATATTTTCGGTAATGCGCCGATTATATTGATCGATGACTTACCGGCGGAGCTCGATAAGAATAGAGCCAAGATACTGCTGCGACAGTTTTTGAATTTGGGTAGTCAATTGTTTGTTACCGGAGTAGATCTACCATATTTCAGCGATATCATCGCCACAGAACAGAATATAAAAGTGTTTCACGTGGAACATGGAATATTCAAAGAATTGGAAAAAGACAGTGCCATTAATCTCGCTGCTGTCTGACGGAGAAAATGAAATGACAGAAGAAAACAACTATAACTCATCCAGTATCAAAGTATTAAAAGGTTTGGATGCGGTAAGAAAGCGTCCTGGTATGTACATAGGTGACACCGATGACGGCTCAGGCCTCCATCACATGGTTTTCGAGATTGTCGATAACTCCATCGATGAAGCCTTAGCTGGCCACTGTTCCGAAATCAATGTTGTTATTCACACTGATGAATCCGTCACAGTCAGCGACAATGGCCGTGGAATTCCAACCGAAATGCACGAAGAAGGCGTATCGGCAGCCGAAGTAATCATGACGGTGTTACACGCCGGTGGTAAGTTTGACGACAACACCTACAAGGTGTCTGGTGGCTTGCACGGCGTGGGTGTATCCGTAGTTAATGCATTATCAGAAAAGCTCACCCTAACCATTCGTCGCGATAAAAAAGTACACGAACAGGTTTACCATCACGGTGTACCGCAAGCGCCACTGAGTGTAATTGGCGAAACGTCTTCCACCGGCACCACGGTGACCTTCAAGCCTTCACCAGCTACCTTCACCAATATCGAGTTCCACTTTGATTATTTAGCGAAACGTCTGCGCGAATTATCTTTCCTAAACGCAGGTGTTCGTATTGTGTTGAGTGACGAGCGCAGTGGTAAACAAGAAGTTTTTGAATACGAAGGCGGTCTAAGAGCATTTGTTCAGCACTTAAACCAAGCGAAAACTCCAATCAACAACGTCTTACACTTCACCACTACTCGCGAAGATGGCATCGGCGTAGAAGTTGCGCTTCAGTGGAACGATAGTTTCCAAGAGAATATCTTTTGTTATACCAACAATATTCCTCAACGAGACGGTGGTACTCACCTTGCGGGCTTTCGTGGTGCGCTAACTCGGTGCTTGAACAACTACATCGAGAACGAAGGTTTTGCGAAAAAACAGAAGGTAAACACCACCGGTGATGACGCCCGTGAAGGTCTGACGGCGATCATTTCCGTGAAAGTTCCTGATCCAAAATTCAGCTCCCAAACCAAAGATAAGCTCGTGTCTTCAGAAGTAAAAGCGGCGGTGGAACAAGAAATGGGTAACGCCTTGAATGATTACCTATTGGAAAACCCAGCCGACTCAAAAGCCATCGTCTCTAAAATGATAGACGCGGCTCGCGCTCGTGAAGCCGCACGTAAGGCGCGTGAAATGACCCGCCGTAAAGGTGCTTTAGACATCGCAGGTTTACCGGGTAAGCTCGCCGATTGCCAAGAGAAAGACCCATCACTCTCTGAAATTTACCTTGTGGAAGGTGATTCGGCGGGTGGTTCTGCTAAACAAGGTCGCGACCGCAGAACCCAAGCAATTCTGCCGTTGAAGGGTAAGATTCTTAACGTAGAAAAAGCCCGCTTCGACAAGATGCTATCCAGCGCCGAAGTTGGTACGCTTATTACCGCTTTAGGTTGCGGCATCGGTAACTCAGAATTCAACGCCGATAAACTCCGCTACCACAGCATTATCATCATGACCGACGCCGATGTGGACGGATCGCACATTCGCACCTTATTGCTGACCTTCTTCTTCCGCCACATGCGCGAGCTAATCGAGCGTGGTCACGTTTATATTGCTCAACCACCTTTGTACAAAATCTCCAAAGGTAAACAAGAGCAATATCTCAAAGATGACGACGCCATGACTAAGTTCTTGTTGCAAGCGGCCATGGACAGCGCGGCATTACACGTTAATGCCGATGCACCACCGATTCAAGGCTCCGCATTAGAAGCATTAGTCAACGAATACAGAGCTGTTATGGCGACCATTGCACGCCTGGATAAAGTCTTCCCGTCCGATGTTCTAGAGCAAACCATCTACATCTCTAAACTCTCCGCAGAAGATCTAAACCAAGAAAGCGAAGTAACCAAATGGTGTGCAGAACTCGAAGGCAAAATGCTCGTCGATAACCGTTCGGGCAGCGCCAGCTATGTAATTACCGCAGAACACAATGTGGAACGTAACATTTACCTACCAAAGGTAACCATCACCGCCCACGGAGTGCCTACCGATTACCGATTTGGCTTAGATTTCTTCAAAAGCGCCGAGTACCGTTCTATCTGTGAATTAGGCCAAAAGCTTGATGGCTTATTGGAAGAGAGCGCATTTATCGCGCGCGGCGAAAAGCAAGAAGCGGCCACCAGTTTCAAACAGGCCTTAGAATGGCTAATGAATGAATCCAAACGTGGTTACGCAATTCAGCGCTACAAAGGCCTTGGTGAAATGAACCCAGAGCAACTTTGGGAAACCACCATGAACCAAGAAACCCGCCGTATGCTGCAAGTTACCATCGAAGACGCCATTGGTGCCGACCAAATGTTTGCAACACTGATGGGTGACCAAGTGGAACCGCGTCGCGAATTTATCGAAACTAACGCATTGGCGGTTTCGAATTTAGATGTGTAAAAATAGCTGTTGATACAGAGATTTGAATAAAAACCCGGATTTAACTCCGGGTTTTTTTATTTAAGGCATTAGTAATTATTTAAGATCTTATCGTTTAAGTTAAAAACACCTTACACTCAGTTTATAAACAAATAATCCCCAAGTAGCTGTAGATAAATTTCAAGACCAATAATGTAAACGCTGCTAAAACATCTTAGTAATAAAAAGCTGTCCTGTTTGCGTAAAAACATCATACAAATTGCGGTAATTGGTCAGTGATAGCATTGTTGCGATCCCTTACACTAAACCAAATTTATTTGGCTCTCGGCCAAAATCTAAAAAGCATCGTAAAGACCCCATTTGGATTGAGCAAATCTCATGTCTGTTTTCAAAAATCTCCTTAAGTACCTTTTTATCCTAATAACCATTACTGGCGTTTCGGCCTGCAACGACCAAAAAGAGGTTGGTAAAACCGAGCAAATTAGGCCGGTAAAATCCATTGTGGTGGGTGAGTCTGTGAGTGGTCCGCGCTGGACTTTTCCAGGAAAAGTCCAAGCTTTCGAAAAGGTCGATTTATCGTTTCAGGTCTCGGGCCAATTAAAAATGCTGAATGTGTTAGCCGGGCAGAGTGTTAAAAAAGGCGAGGTCCTAGCGAAGCTAGACCAGCGTAATTACGCCGCCGAAGTCAAAGCCGCCCAGGCAGAGTTAGATCGATCATCGGCAGAGTTCAGTCGTATGGAGCCGCTGCTAGAAAAACAGCTGGTATCACAATCGGAATACGATCAGAAAAAAGCCCAGCGTGATATTGCCGAGGCAAATCTAGATCAAGCTCAAAAAGCCCTAGAAGACACCGAGTTAACAGCACCGTTTTCCGGTGTTATCGCTGGCCGTTTCGTCGAGAATTTCGAAGACATCACAGCAAAGCAGGCAATTCTCAGCTTACAAAATCCGAACACCTTAGAAGTCACGATTAATATTCCCGAGAATAGAATCGTTGCAATTGAAAACCAACGCGACCAAATACAAGCCTTTGCAAAAACCAGCAATGAACCCGATAAAAAATACGCGCTGGATTTGCGGGAATATTCCAGTGAGGTAGATCCTGTTACGCAAACTTTTGAAGTGATTTTAAATTTAACCAAAAATGAAACCGATAAAATATTCGCGGGTATGAGTGTAGAGGTGTTGCTTGAAACAGACGACAAAACTGCACAAAGCTATTGGATTCCAGAAAGCGCTGTTATTGCGAATATCGATAATTTACAAGAAAGCAAAGTCTGGGTATTAACTCAGATCGATAACGAATTGTGGCAAGCTCAGTCGCGAGTGGTAGAGGCAAAAGAATTATCGAAAGAAAATATCGAAATTATTTCGGGATTAAATAAAGGCGAAAGAATTGTCACCGCTGGAGCAAATTACCTGCACGAAGGCGACAAGGTAAAACTCTATGTCGGCGACACCTTGTAAGAGCGAGACAATAATATGAATATCGCTCAATACGCCATAGAGAAAAAAACCGTTACCTTGGTTCTAACCATCGCTTTATTAATTGGCGGTGTGATCGCCTTTTTTAATTTATCGAGATTAGAAGACCCGGAATTTACCGTTAAAGACGCGCTTATTATTACCCGTTATCCGGGTGCTACGCCGGAGCAGGTCGAACAACAAGTCACCGATGTGTTAGAAACCGAAATCCAACGCATACCGCAACTCAAGCGTGTTACCTCGGTTTCTAAGGCGGGCTTATCGACCATTACCGTATCGATGAAAGATCAATACGATAAAAAAACCCTACCGGCGATTTGGCAGCAATTACGCAGCAAAATAAATGACGTTAAACAAAATCTACCGCCGGGCGCAGGCGAGCCGCAAATTTTCGATGACTATGGCGATGTATTCGGCATTGTTTACGCACTAACCGGCGACGGGTATAGCGATAAAGAATTGTATGAATACGCAAAATTTCTGCGCAAAGAATTGTCCTTGGTAAAAGACGTCGCCAAGGTGGATTTGTGGGGTGTGCAACAAGAAGCGATCTACGTCGAATTCTCACGCAACACCATGAATCAACTTAAAATTACACCGCAAGCCATCGCGCAATTATTTACCACGCAAAACTCAGTGGCACAGGCTGGTCAGGTAAAAATTGGTCGCGATTATATTCGCATTAATTCCGCCAATGGCATTAACGCCGTAAAAGACATCGAGAATTTAATTATTCCCGGCCAAAGCGGCGCCGGGCGCTTAATTGTTTTAAAAGACATCGCAACCGTAAAACGCGAATACGTAAATCCCGCCACGGCACAAATGATCTTTAATGGTAAGCGCGCAATCGGTTTAGCGATTTCTACAGCGTCTGGCGGTAACGTAATTACACTGGCTGAAAATATCGAAGAGCGGCTTAATCAATTGCAAACACAAGTGCCGATTGGTTTAGAAGCCGAACCCGTTATAAAACAAGCCGACTCCGTAACCCGTGCAATCGATGGTTTTGTTTGGAGCCTAGTACAAGCCATTGGCATCGTTATTTTAGTGCTGCTGATTTTTATGGGCTGGCGCTCGGGTTTAATTATCGGCATTGTTTTGTTGGTAACGGTCGTCGCGACTTTTTTACTGATGGATTTCGAAGGTGTTGCCCTAGAGCGAATTTCTCTGGGTGCCTTAATTATCGCCTTGGGTATGTTAGTCGATAACGCCATCGTTATTTGCGAAGGCATGCTGGTAAGAATTCAGCAGGGTGAAAAGCGTCTGGCCGCCGCAAAGATAGTGGTGGAACAAAACGCATGGCCATTATTAGGTGCAACCTTCATCGCCATTTTAGCGTTTGCTGCCATCGGCTTGTCGGATGACTCGACCGGAGAATTTTGTCGCAGTCTCTTCCAAGTGATGTTGTTTTCACTCATAACCAGCTGGGTATTGGCTTTAACCTTAACGCCGCTGCTGTGTTATTGGTTGATTCCAGAAACAGACGCCACCGATAATCAAAAAGATGTGTACTCAGGCTTTTTATTCACCGCCTATAAAAAGTTTTTAGTGGGCTGCTTAAATCAACGTGCGCTAACCACCATTGCCTCTGTTTTATTAATGGGTGTGGCGGTTTACGGATTTGGGCAAATTAAAGGTTCGTTTTTCCCAAAATCAACCATGCCCTTTATGATGGTTCACTATTGGTTGCCAGAAGGCTCTGATGTTCGCGAAACCCGAGCAGACGTTGAACAAATCGAAGCATTTATTCGCAGCCAAACCGAAGTAAAATCAGTATCGAGTTTTATTGGCCAGGGTGCACCAAGATTTATTTTGACCTACGCACCCGAAATTAATAATTCCAGCTACGGCTTTTTATTAATTGAAGTGAATAAATATCCCGAGATAAACAGTTTATTTCCAAAAATCAGCGACTATTTAGCGGCGAACTTCCCAGACGCCCAACCCAAGGTGCAGCGCTTTAATTTAGGGCCAGCACCTAAGAACTCGATAGAAGCGCGATTTAGCGGCGACGATGCCGAAGTATTGCGTAAGCTCTCCCAGCAAACCAAGCAAATCTTCGAATCAGAAGGGGCAATAGTAGTACGCGACGATTGGCGTCAACCGGTTAAAACCATCAATCCCGTATATGCGCCCAATCAAGCGCAATTGGCAGGAGTTTCTCGCGATGATCTAAACGGTGCATTGCAAACCAACTTCGTCGGCAAACGCATTGGTGTTTATCGTGAAGACGACGAGTTAATTCCCATTGTTTCACGTGCCACAGAAGTTGAACGCCAAGATATTTCGCAAATTAAAAATATCCAAGTATGGAGTGTCAGTGCCAACGCCTACATTCCCATTGGGCAGGTGGTGAACAGTTTTGAAACCCTTTGGCAAAATCCGCAGATTCATCGCAGAAACCGTCACCTAACCATTACTACCGGCGCAGAACCCGTAGATGGCGAACTTGCCAGCGAATTACACGCACGAGTCAAGGCCAAGGTAGAAGCTCTAGAATTACCCGAAGGTTATTTTTTGGAATGGGGTGGTGAATTCGAATCGTCCGGTAATGCACAAGGTGCATTAAAAGGTGGGATTATCAGCTCCTTTATATTGATGGTAATAATTTCGGTGGTGTTATTTAACTCCATTCGTAAACCCGTCATTATTTGGCTGGTCGTACCCTTTGCTGTAATCGGCGTAAGCTTCGGATTGCTCGCCACTGGCGAACCATTTGGCTTTATGTCGTTACTGGGCTTTTTGAGCTTATCGGGCATGCTAATCAAAAATGCGATTGTGTTAATCGAGCAAATTGGCCTTGATGAAGCCGAAGGTAAGCCGGTTTATAAAGCCATTGTGGATTCGGCCATCTCGCGTAGCAGGCCGGTGTTAATGGCCGCGGCAACAACGGTTTTGGGTATGATTCCGCTGCTGGACGACGACTTCTTTATTGGTATGGCCATTACCATTATGGCGGGCTTAAGTTTCGCAACCCTGTTAACACTCATTCTAGTACCGGTGTTCTATAGTTTACTATTCAATGTAAAGAAAACGGCTCTCTAAACGCAAAGGTAATGCAACATAGTGGAAACCACAGACCTGCTGATTAATTTATTATTGTTTTTATTTTTGCCCCTATGGGGAATCGCAGGTTTTGTGGATTGGTGTTGTCACAAAGCCACTAATATTGAAGTTACCTCCGGCGTAAAAGAAAGTTTGATGCATTGCGTAATGGGAATACAAATAGGGATTCCCATTATTTTGTGCCTAAGTTATCGCGTAAACGTATTAATATTATTGATCTGTTTCGCCGCGTTAATACTTCACGAACTGGTCGCGCACTGGGATGTCAATTACGCGCAAAATCTTCGCAAAATATCCATCTGGGAAATGCACGCCCACAGTTATCTAGCCACTTTACCGCTGTATTTATTGATTATTATTTTGGTCATTAACTGGCAGGTGTTGGTAGACTTAATCCAATTAAATTGGCAAGGCCAATTGCACTTCGAAAAATTACAGGAAAAACCCGGCGGCAATGGTTACCTACCTATGTATCTTGTGTTTATGGCTGTGGCCTGTGTTTTTCCTTACCTCGAAGAATTAATTCGATGTTTGAAAGTTAAATTAAATCAAGGAAGATAGTATGAAAAAACCAATGAAGAGGAGTTTTACCAAGACTGGTGTTGTTGATAAGAAAGCAATAATAAAGAGAATAAATGATTTTTTAAAGATTCATAATGTATCGAATTCAAATAGAATAAGAGAAATAATTAAAATTGTAGGCGATAACGATAACTCAAATGTGCAAAATATTTTAGTGCACCATGAACTGTATGAAATTGGCAAGATAATAATTTTTTTAGGTGACCAATATCCTGAGCTAGTCATAAAAGCTATAACTACGGATGGAATTTCAGAAACTAAAGGCAATAAAGATTCTAAAGGTAGAAATACACAATTTGAATTATTAGTTGCAAGTATTTTTTTGCAAGCGGGGTTTGATATTAAATTTGGTGAACCTGATATATATTTTTATTTCAAGGATCAAAGATACAATATCGCATGTAAGAGACCTAAGAGTAAAAGGAAGGTTTTAAATAATATAAAATCAGCATGTAATCAAATTGATCAACAAAACGGAATTGGGATCGTCGCATTGGATTTAACACCAACATTTTCTGAAAAAATAGCGATATGTAGCTCATTAAAAGATATGTCAAAAAAGTTGATATGGGATGACTTTCTGTGTGCTCATTACAAAAAGATAGAGACTTTTTCTAAAGAAAAAGTTACAACTATTCATTGTTTAAGTTCTATGAATGCTAGGATTCAAAATAGTACGGTTTGCTATTTATTTGATTATAGCATTGAAATTAAAAAAAATAGGACAAAAGAAGATAACCTGCATTATATAATTAATAAAATCCAAGATGTAGATCCTTTTAACTTTGGGTCATTAGCATAGATGCACGCTTATATAAATTACACAGGAAGTTTTTTGCCGGGCGAGGCGATCGATAATGACAATATCGAAGCGCACCTAGGAATGGTTAACGGCAAACCCAGTCGATTAAAAAATAAAATACTCAAAGCCAATGGCATTAAAACCCGCCATTACGCAATAGATAACAAACAAAAGACGGTTTATTTAAATCAACAGCTCGCAGCGAGCGCCGCACATACCTGTTTAGACAAAGCAGGTATCAGTGCCAATAAAATAAAGCTCTTAAGTGTTGCCACCAGTCAGGGCGATTTGGTGTTACCGGGTTTTGCATCACAGGTGCAAGCCGAGCTGGATATGGAAGACGTGGAGCTTTTTAGCAGCCACGGAATCTGTTCGTGCAGCATGATGGCGTTAAAAAATGCCGCCAGTTTAATACGACTAGGCGAACACAAACGTGCATTGGTTGTTGCCAGCGAATTACCGTCGCGTTTATTCAAGGCCAGTCGTTACGAAGCCTGTAGCGATGCCGTAGATTTTAATGCCGAGTTTTTACGTTGGATGTTATCCGACGGCGCCGGTGCATTACTGCTAGAAGACCACCCCAAAAGTGGCGGCGTAAAAATCGAATGGCAACGCAGTTTTTCCCACGCCGATACCTTACCCGTGTGCATGTCCGTGGGTATGCAACAGGGATCGACCAATCCCGAGGTGGGAAAAACCTGGCAAGATTTCGCAACCTACGCACAAGCAGAACAGGTGGGAGCATTACTGCTTAAACAAGACGTTCGGCTGCTCGACAACATTATTAAATTGGGTGTGGATGGATTTTTACGGCTTATCCGAGAAGGCGTGGTGCATGTTGATAAAATTGATCACGTATTGTGCCATTATTCATCCGATCACTTTCGCGGCAAAATATTTGAATTATTAACCGACGCCGGCGCGATGATTCCCGAACACAAGTGGTACACCAACCTTTATACCCGAGGCAATACCGGCTGTGCGTCACTATTTATTATGCTCGACGAATTTCTAAAAACGCAAACCTACCAAAGCGGCGACACCATATTTTGCATGGTGCCCGAAAGTGGTCGTTTTAATACCGCCTACATGCTATTAACTGTTAATTAATTATGCAGACATCAAGTAAAGAAACCGCAACAAAAGAAACATTAACTCCCCATGCACAGAATTGTTTGCAATCATTAATTAGTGTTTGGCTGAATTTTGAAAAACAATTAAATCGCACCGATATTATTCGCAAACTTAATGCAGGTTCGTTAACCAATGACGACTACAAAATCCTGCTATTAAATCTTCGCCAACAAGTAATCGAAGGTTCACGCTGGATCAGTCGAGCGGCATCGAGTTTTGATCGTGAATTTTCCGATATTCGTTCTATCGTTATTGGTCACGCCAAAGAAGAGCATCTCGATTATTTATTGCTAGAAAAAGACTTTGAAGCCGCCGGTGGCGATATTAGTCTTATTCAACAACAGCCAAAAAATATCGGCAGCGAAGCCTTGCACGGTTACATGATGCATAAATCCAGTGAGAAAAACCCAGTAGGGCTTATCGGTGCTATGTGGATCATCGAAGGTCTTGGCGAAAAAATGGCGAACGAGTGGGCGTCGCGCATCGACGAGCTTTTAGCCTTGCCAAAAACCGCGACAAAATTTATGCAGTATCACGGTGACAACGACGACTCACACATGGAAAAGCTGTACATCATGTTAAATCGAGTTTGCATCGACGAGAGCGCTATCGAAGAAATTACCACCACCGCGAAGGTGGTAGCGCGCCTTTACGCTTTACAGTTAGAAGTTATCGACTATGAGTAAAAGCCCGTTTTTACAAGCCTTAGAATACGACGACAGTCTTCCCATTGAAAAAGACGCGCTTAAGCTTTGGTTAAAAGATTTAGAGAATCCTTTTCGTTGGACGTTAAGACCGTTATTTCAAGCGTTATTCGCTGTGCTTTTGCATTTAACGTGGTTTATTAAACGTTTACCCTTACCGCAGTTCTCGGCGCACAACTTTCTGCAAAAAACCATTTGTTGGTTTTGCGAAAATTTCGTCAGTGTAGAAGCGAATCTTTTGATTCTGCGTCACTACGGTTGTGAATCGAATATTATTAATTTTTTAATCGATAATCAGTATTTAAAAGGGGGTGATCTTCCGGTTCAACCCATCATGCTTTATCCCGTAAAAATAAACGACATGATGGACGACTCCTTTGTAAAACACGATCAAGAGTTATTTCGTTGCTTTAAAGAAATGGGACATTGGCGTTACAACAAAGCCTCAGAATCAGCAATCAACTGGCAGCACTGGCAAACCGTTGATATGCAAGCCTTGCAAGTTACTAAAAAGAAAACCCAAGTCTTCGATTTTGAAACCTCACACGCATTATTTATGTGTTTATTTTGTTTACTGCTAACACGTGACGAATACCGCGATGCCATTAATGGTTTTAATCTCGACCAATCCATGGCGATTCGTGTAGGCGAAATTATTGGCGATAAAAGCCTAGTAGAAATGGCCTACAACAAATTTCCGCATTATCTCGTTGGGCCTTGGAACCTAAGCCAACGCTTTTTAATGCACGGCTTTTTTTGCGAATACGTTTATTCGGTTTTGCATAACCTGAAAGAAAAATCAGTATAGGAAACTCTGCTTAACCCAGAGTTTCTCGCGACACGAGGAGGTGTCGCCAATTTCGAGAACGGTAAGTGATGGAAATTGTGAAGAAATTGGAAATCGCATTTTCAATTTCTGTCCTCTGATTAAATGACGGATGAGTTAATCAGAGGTTCTTATAAATGTTTAGGTAACCAGTTTTAACTCAACCATAAATTAACGTCTTGATCACAATAACAAATTTAGGTGGGCACTATGTTACGAAAAACGCTGTTAGGTTTGGGGTTATTCTATTCTGCATTGAGTTTTGCCGAAGGGCAGGCCGTGACCTATGAGGTTAACGGTAATAAATACGAAGGTTATTTTGTTGAAGCGGCAAAAAAAGACGCACCTTTGGTTTTGTTAATGCACGACTGGGATGGTTTAACCGATTACGAAATTCAACGTGCGCAAATGCTTGCGGATATGGGTTATGCGGTGTTTGCCGCCGATATGTTCGGAGCTGGAATTCGCCCAACCAAGGTTGAAGACCGTCGTCAACATACCGGTGAGTTGTATACCGATCGCGAAAAAATGCGCGCCCTTGCCGAAGGTGCTTTAAAAACCGCGAAGACGAAAGGCGCTAATACCGACAAGGCCGTTGCCATGGGGTATTGTTTTGGTGGCGCCGTGGTTTTAGAAATGGCGCGCGCCGGTATGGATATGGACGGCTTTGCGACCTTTCACGGTGGTTTAAAAACGCCGGAAGGGCAAAATTATTCGGCGACTAAGGGTGATCTGTTAATCATGCACGGTACAGCCGATAAAGCCATTACCATGGATCAATTTGCCGGTTTGGCCAATGAATTAGAAGGCGCGGGCATTCACCACGAAATGATCACCTACAGCGGTGCGCCCCATGCCTTTACGGTGTTTGGCGGTAATAATTATCGCGAAGACGCCGACAAAAAATCTTGGCAGCGTTTTGGTGAATTCCTAGAAAAAGTCACTGCCAGAAGCGCCGATTAATTTCTCTGTGATTTAATAAGAGTTCGTCAACAAATAAACCGATAGTAAAGAATATTCAGTCGCGCTTTGGAATAACCTTAACTGCGGTGCCGTAGGCGAGAAGTTCTGCGGCACCTTGCATAACCGGCGAGGTTACAAAGCGCATTCCCACAATAGCATCGGCGCCTTTAATTTTTGCCTGCGCAATCATGCGATCTAATGATTGCTCGCGTGCCTCGGCGAGCATTTTGGTGTACTCGGTAATTTCGCCACCAACAATGGTACGTAAACTCGCCAATAAATCTTTGCCAATGTGACGGGCGCGTATGGTATTGCCGCGTACCAAGCCCAGTGTTTCTACGATTTCAAAGCCCGCTAATTCGTCTTGAGTAGTAATAAGCATTAGTTATTGATCCACGTTTTTAGAGTAGTAATCGTCTTCTTTATTATTTAATCGTTCTTTAATGACTTTAATGATTAATAGGCCAACCCCGGCAATAGCAATAAAGCCGATAATGCCAAATGGAAATGCGGCGACCAGTCCAAAAATCAACAGCAATACATAAATAACAGCAACAAATCCTAATAAGGAATAAGATATTTTTTCGTATTTATCCATAATAATTTAGCTAACCTCTAGTAGACGAAGGTTAAATATTTAGGAACCTCTGAATAGATTACACAACAGTTACTCAGAGGACCTTTTTTAGTAATACGACAACATCAACAAAAATACTAATAACACAAAAAACCACAGCACTAAATAACCGCAACGGCGTGGCCAGTTTAAATCGCTTTGTTCTGCCAGCAACTGAAGAGCAGTCATACGGGATTCTGTTGCAAATACTGCCTTTGGAGTTCTGACGTTGGTTTTGGTTAATTGGTTTATTGAACCACCCAGCAGAATCACCAATAAGGTCACCGTAAAACCAAGCGGATTCCACCAAAGCCAAGAAACACTGGGTATAAATTTCCAAAACAGAGCATTTACAAAAATACCCAATATTAAGCCAAAACACGCACCGAGCGCGCTGGGCATTCTTATAAAGAGTGTAGCGGTAAAAACCGCTAAAATAGAGCCATTGGCAAGGGAGCCAATCTTATTGATGGCTTCAAGAACGGTTGGCGCAATATCGCCGACAAAGAACGCCATAGCCAGCGTAATAGTTCCCCAAATCACCGTAACAAGTCGAGAAATCCACAATTCTTGTATCGAAGACAACGGCGACTGTCTAAAACGAACCACAAAGTCTTCCATGGTCGTCGCACTGAGTGAATTTAGTACAGAATCCAGCGACGACATGGCGGCGGCAAACAGTGCCACTAATGCAAGACCCACCAGACCTGAAGGCAGTGCCGAAATCATATAGGCGGGTACGGCTAAATTGTATTGAGGCTGACCCGAGCTAGTCGTAGGAAGATGACTTAAAAACGTGGGTTCGAGTTGAGTGTAGGCCGCAATACCCACGCCCACAAAGCAATAGAGCAACACCAACGGAAACCGTAAAAAGCCGTTAATCATTAAGGATTGGTTGGTGGTATCGATATTTTTAGTGCTCAGCTCACGCTGTACTTGGCTCTGGTCGCAGCCGTAATAGGCTAAATACAAAAATAAGCCACCAAATAACATCGGCCAAAAAGCAAAGGTATGTTGGTCACCTAAACCGTGATGAGAAAAATCGATGGCGTTAATGCGTTCGCTATCGACGAGTTGAAATAATTGCCCAAAGCCACCAATGCCATTAATCAGGTAAACAAAGACTAAAATTAATACGGCGACCAAAATAAACATCTGAATAACATCGGAATAAATAACACCTTTTATTCCGCCAAATACGTCGTAAATAACCGTAAAAACACCGAGCATAATAACGGAACCTAAAAATCCAATTCCGGTAATTAAATCAATAACAATGGCGATACTGTAAACCGTTACTGCCGTGGCAAAGGCTCGAACCCACAAAAATAAACCACTCAGTAATAATCGCGTTTTTAAATCGTAGCGTTGCTCGATAAATTCATACACAGACACCAAGCGTAGATGCCTAAATAACGGCATAAAAAATAAAATTAAAACGATCATGGCTAAGGGCAGTGCCAGCTCGTATTGCAGCCACACCAAACCGCCGCCAAGAGTAAATGCCACAAACGCGGGTGCGCCTAAAATACTGTTGGTAGAACATTGTGTAGCGAGTATTGAAATAGCAACCGGCCAGCTGCCAATGTCGCGACCACCAACGTAATAGTCGGCGCGATTAGATTGCGAACGAGATAACCAAACCGCCAGTGCCATTAGGCCGAATAAATACAGGCCAATGACCCACCAATCTAAATTTGTAATCTCACCCATAGACAAAGCTCGCTTTATTTAAAAAACATCTTTGCTATCTATTGACGAATAAATCACGCTCATTCACGAAATTAAACCACAGGAAACCTCGGTTAACAGAGAGTTTCCAGCTTCACAAGGACGGGTTGGTAGTTTCTAGAACGGTAAGTGATTGAAAGGGTACAGGAATTAGAAATCGCGTCTTTTATTTCTGTGCTCCAGTTAAATCGCCGATAAGTTAATTAGAGATGTTTATACAAGTAACCCCGTAATCTTAAGAGAAATAGATCGAGTACCCTCATATTTATAGTGGTTATAAGACTCTGCTAACGTTTTTTGGGATACAGATAAACTGCTAGGGGTTATTGAATTACCCATAAAAATATTTTTAGAAATGATTAACACTTAATTACTTGTATCATTTGCAAATGATAATTAATATCATTAACAGATATTAATCAAACGAGTATTTTAATGATGTACCAACGCTTTACCCACTGTTTTCTGGCCGTCGCAGTCGCCTGTGCTGCACACAACGTCTTTGCCGACCAAGGCGACACCTTAGAAGAGGTGCGAGTCGTGGGTAAACTTAGCGAGTTTGGCGCGACTAAATCGTCGGCACCGGTGGTAGAAACCTCGCGTTCGGTAACCATTGAATCGGCGGACTTATTCATTGATAAGGGCGCGCTAAATCTATCCCAGGTGGCGACCTATTCAGCCGGTGTATCCGGGGAAACCTTTGGTTTTGCCACCCGTGGCGATGCTATTTACGTGCGTGGGCTTTCGGTGCCACGCTATCGCGACTCGATTCAAGAACTGTTTGGCAGTTTTAACAGCACACGTATCGAGACCTACGCGCTAGAGCAAGTTGAAATCCTCAAAGGCCCTGCGTCGGTTTTGTATGGTCAAGGTACGCCGGGCGGCCTAGTTAACGCGGTGACTAAAACCCCAAAGGCAGAATCGTTTAAGGAAATATTTGCCGAATTCGGGAATAACGATCGCCAAGTATTTGGTGCCGATGTTAATTCGGTATTAAGCGAGAACGGCCAATGGCTGGGCCGGTTTGTGGCATATTCCCGCGAATCCGACACACAGGTCGATTTTGTTAATGACGATACAGTATTATTTTTACCGTCTATTACTTACCGACCTAGTGAAAGCACGGAATTAACCGCGTTTTACGAATACCACAAAACCGACAGCCTTGCCGCAGCGCAATTTGTTCCAGTCGAAGGAACCTTGTTTCCGCTAGAGGGCGTGGGTTTTATTGATCAAGATGTCTTTACCGGTGTGCCGGGTTTTGATCGCTACGATACCGAGTCAGAGCAGTTTACGTTTTTAGCGAAACATCAAATTAACAGCATTGCCAGCGTCGAAGCGACTGCATTGTACCGCAGCGGTGAGGCCGATTATCGTCAATCTTGGCCAACCTTTACCGGAGCTAGCAGATATTTAAATCAGTTTTTAAATACCGATATTTTCCCAGATGCAGCCGTTGCACGAACATTTTTTCAGGCGAAAAATACGTTTGATCAAAAAGCCTTAGACGTTCGGTTTTTACTGGACTTTACTACCGGCGCACTTGAGCACAACGTTTTATTGGGTGTGCAATATCAAGATGTACGCACCGATGATGAGTCATCGAGAATACGCGCCGCCGGTGTTTTAGAAGGCGACTTTAGCTTTATTTTGGACTTAGCCAATCCAACCTACAACGGCTTGGTTCCAAGCGACGCCGATTTTGCCGCAGGTTTTGTGGATACTCCGGAGCAAACCGTAGAAGACATCGGTTTTTATTTTTCCGATCAAATTGCGTGGAATCAATGGCGTTTTACTCTGGGTCTTCGCTCCGATGAAGTCGATAACGATGACGGTGCGGTAACGCAAAACGATAAAGCGATATCCACCAGTGTGGGTGCCTTATACAGTTTTGAGAATGGCTTGGCGCCATACGTTAACTATGCAGAGTCTTTTGAAACGGTCGTCGGAACCGATCTTGCCGGTAATCAGTTAGATCCCGAAGAGGCCGAGCAATACGAAGTCGGCGTAAAATATTCGCCCGAGGATGGTCGTTCATTAATTACCCTAGCTGCCTACGACATTAAAATTACCAATTTGCCCAACCCAAATGGTTTGCCCAGAGACGCGGCACAACAACAAGGCGAGGGAAGCATTAAGGGCGTCGAGCTAGAAGGTCGCGGTTATTGGCAAGATTTTTACTGGCAATTTGCGGCATCATTATTAAATGCCAAAGATCCTAACGGTTTGGCGTTACCTGCAATTGCAGAAAAACAAGCCAGCACTTGGCTTACTTGGCGACCCACCATTTTTGATCACTTACATGGTTTTAAAACCGGATTTGGTTTGCGTTATTTTGGTGAGTCGGTGTCCGAAGCCGGTTTAGGTAACGGGGCTTTATTAAGTTATAAAACACCCAGTTACACCTTGGCCGATTTTATGATTGGCTATGAATTTGAAAAGATAGATCTAACCTTAAATATTCGTAATTTAGAAGATAAAGAATATTTAACGTCGTGCTTAACTCGTGGTGATTGTTTTCCGGGTGTAAGAAGAACAGCGGTTGCCAAGGTAAGTTACCGTTTTTAACGAAGTTTTAAGACGCTGGTGAAAACATCGGGACCGCTAATTAATTCATCCATGATGTAATCAGAGGACAGAAATTGAAAATGCGATTTCCAATTTCTTCTCAATTTCAATCACTTACCGTTCTTGAAATTGGCGACACATCCTTGTGTTGAGGGAAACTCTGGGTTAATCAGAGTTTCCCATCGTTAAATTAGGCAGGGTTTTTTAAAGTATTTACAGGTGTTTGGTACATTATTGTTGAACACAGAGGAATTTATGAACGGTTCAATTTTGGCTGGAATTATTATTCAGTTTGCCGGTGTAGTGTGTTTGTATTTGTCGTGGCGAAAAATTATTAGACTTACCGCCATTTATACCGTGCTCGGCTGGGTTTTACAGGCATTAGCGTTGATAGCTTGGACCCATGGCATTGGCGTTGAATACGGGTTAACACTCGGATTTTTATGCTTTGGGTTTTACGCTTGGTTAATTATTTTTGTGCAAAACCTTAGCAGTAAAAATATAAAAATTCAGGCAAGGCCGTGGCAGCCAGCAACACCGAGTGCCAAAAAAGTTTGGCAACACACCGCACGATTTTTAGTAGGCGTATTACTCAGTGGCGTAGTAAGTATTTTATTTATGGCGACAGTGATTGAATTTTTGCCCTGGCAGTCGGCTAATCGTTTAGCTTTGGGTTTTATCTTGTTACCCATAATGTGGGCCTGTTTGTGCGTTTGGTGTTACACCAAACCGTCATTAATTAAACCTGCATTAACTCTGTGTGCCGGTGTTGGTTTATTTTCTATTAATTTTATTATGTAGTTTTTTATGTTGAAGCCTACAGAAAACCAATCTCTCGTTAAAGCCTGCACAAGTAGCCATTCCTTGAGCGGGCTTTTTGTCGCTGCAATTTTATATTTGGTTTGCATCAGTGGAACCGTTGCCGTATTTCACAGCGAAATAGGTCGTTGGGAACAACCCCTAGCACCAGAAGGTAATATCGCCAGTATCGAGCAGGTAGAAGCGTCTCTTAATCGCTACTTAGATGAGAATACAGAATTATCCGATCACGAATACGTATTTTTTCCGTCAGATGCGTCGCCACGTTATAAAATTGGCAATAAAAAAGACTCGTGGTATTTAGACTCTGAAGGCGAATTTGCACAATCGGCCGCAGCGCCTTACGCAGAATTTCTCACACGCCTACATACTTCGCTGTTATTGCCAGAATCCTTTGCCTTGTACGTTGTAAGTATTACCGGCGTATTTTTAGCAGCGCTAATTATTTCCGGTATCTTGTCCCATCCAAGCATTATTAGAGACGCCTTTAAATGGAGAAAAAATAACAGCGAACGCATTTATCAAGTGGATATTCACAACCGCCTAAGTGTTTGGGGCTTACCTTTTTATTTGATGATTGCCATGACCGGTGTGTATTTTGGTTTTGTGGGTTTGTTATTTGCTGCTTACGCAGAATTTGCTCACAACGGTGATCGCGCTGGATTACTGGAAGAAATTTACGGCGCCGAACCGCAATTAACGCAACAAGTAGGTCATGTTGAATTTGCTAATGCTTATCGACAAGTAGAAGCTATGAATCCCGGTGGTAAACCCTTATTTGCGATTCTGCACGAAGCCGGTACCGACAAACAATTCTTAGATTTTTTTGTGCAACAGCCCGAGCGATTGTTGTATTCAGAGACTTTTCGTTTTTCAATTAACGGCGAATTTATTTCCACGGGTGATTACATTGATGGCGCGGTCGGAAAGCAAATTGCCTATTCAATCTATCGATTGCATTTTGGTGATTTCGCAGGTTTAAGCGTAAAAATAATTTACGCGCTATTGGGTTTGAGTTTAACGGTCATTTGCGTCTCTGGTGTTAATATTTGGCTGTTAAAACGCAAACACGAAACCTTTGTTAATCCTCTGTGGACGAGCTTAGTGTGGGGAACACCGGCGGTAATGTTACTGTGCGGAAGTTTATCGTTACTGTTAAAAAATCCTACGGCCTTTTGGTTTTGGTTGCCTTTGGCGTTTTTATTAGTCGCCAGCGTGTGGGTTAAAAACACTCAAGCCTTGAAAACACAATTACTGATACTGAATGCAATTTTAGCGCTGGTGCTTTTAATCGTATACGTGGTGAGTTTTGGTTCGAGTATTTTAGCGTCCGCAGCCATAGGCGGTGATCTGTTCTTAATGGCCTTGATGATTTGGTTTGGGGTGATGGCGTATCGATCTTTTAAACTACAGCGAAGTTGCATAAACCCAGCAGAGTTAACACCAGTGTTTGTGCAGTAATGTACGGTTGTATTTTTAAACAAAAAAAGCCACATTTATCAGCGTGGCTTTTTTTATTTAATCAGAGGGCAGAAATTGATAATGCGATTTCCAATCTCCTCACAATTTCAGTTTACCGTTTTTGAAATTGGCGACGCATCCTTGTGTTGCGAGAAACTCTGGGTTAATCAGAGTTTCCTTTAATAAATGCAATCTATTTTTAGGGACTATTTTTAGAGATTATTTTTCAGGAATTGCTTGTTTTACAGATTGTGTGTTTTCCGCATTACTTGTTTTACGGTTCAATGCGTGCCTGCTGGGTTTCAATCCAATTTTGAACCAACTCGGTTACTTCGCGCGAGGTTTTGCCGACGGTAGAAATGGGTTTACCAACCACTACGGTAATCACGCCGGGTTTTTTCACAAACTGTTTATTTAGCCAAAAGCTACCGGCATTGTGAGCGACAGGAATTACATCGACATTACAGGCCAGCGCAATTTCGGCACCGCTGCGTGCGTATTTACCGGTTTGTTTTGGCTCTACGCGCGTGCCTTCGGGGAACACCAATAAATTACGGCCCGAGCGAATACGCGCAACACCGTCGCTTTTTACCTGTTTTAAGGCTTTTAGTGGATTAGCGCGATCAATCGCCACAGGATTTAACCGCGCAAGGCCCCAGCCGAAAAAAGGCAACTTCAATAATTCTTTTTTCAAAATGGTGCTCATGGGTCTGAATAACGTCTGCAAATAAAACGTTTCCCAAGCACTTTGATGCTTTGCCATGATAACGTAATTTTTCGATAAATCCGGTTCGCCCTCAGGAAATTCAATACGGTAGCGAATACCACAGACTGCGTTTGCCGCAGCAACAACGAAAAAATTCCAGCGGTTGATAATTTTTCGAGCCAGAGGTTTAGGAAAAACATAATAGAAGGTAACTGCAAACATACCGGCTAAAATGGCGGAGGTTGCATACAAGATATGAAAAACAACCGAGCGAAAATAATTGATCATAAATACGCGTACTTAAAACCGTGTAGACGGATAAATTTACGGTAAAGAATTAAATCATCCAGCTGTGTGCGAGCTGTTAAACGCATAGCGATAAACCAGTGATATTAAGTCAGTGAAGAGTTCGTTAAAAATGCCGCAGAATGTAATCACAGGCATCGGACAACAGATTAAAGCGAGCAATAATTGCGTCGTTTTCAAGGGTACTTGTATTCCCATCAACACCCTCAGCCAGTACCGGTGTCACGAAAATAGCTTGGGCGCCCACGGTTTCGGCCAAAATCACATCGTCTTTTTGGCTGGTGACAAATACGATTTCATCGGCAGGCACGCCAAATTCCAGCTCGATGGCATCAATCAAGCCGGTTTTGGGTTTGCGACAAAAGCAATTGTCGTCGGGCGTATGCGGGCAATAAAAAATTCCGGCAATGGTTGCGCCGCGATTTTCTACCAACTCATTAAGCTTGGTGTGTATTGCCTCAAGCTGATCCAGCTCCATTTCGCCACTGCCAATGGCGGGCTGGTTGGTGGCAATAACAATGTTAAACCCAGCATGATTTAGGCGTGCTAATTGGTCAGCAGCCCCGCAGACCGGTTGCCACTGGGACAACTCGGTTACACCACCTACTCGGAATTGGTTGATTAAACCATCCCGATTTAAGACCAATAATTGCACGCTTAAACCTACTTCAAAAAATTAACTTACTTTGCCGCAACCAAATAAGAGATATCGGCCACTTGCAAGAATAGATCACGCAAGCTCTGTAACAAGGCCATGCGGTTATTGCGAAGCGTATCGTCTTCGGCCATCACCATAACTTCATCAAAGAAGCGATCCACCGGCGCGCGTAGTGCCGCAAGTGCCGTAAGCGCTTGGGTGTATTGCTGCTCGGCAAACAATGGCGCGGTCTCGCGAGTAATATCCACTAGCGCATTGGCCAGCGCGATCTCGGCGTCTTCAATCAATAAATTGGTTTTCATTGGCACGATTTCGGTTTCGTTTTTCGCCAAAATATTCGATACACGCTTGTTTGCAGCCGCCAAAGCAGTTGCTGCTTCAAGCTTGGTGAACTCCGCTACCGCCGCGATACGTGCGTCGATATCCGTGGGTGTAGACAAGCCTTTAGCATTCACCGATTGGAAGATCTCGGCGCTGATGTTGGCGTCTTCGTACCAGGCTTTTAAGCGCTCGATCATGTAGTTCACAACCGTTGCTTGCAGACCTTCGGCCTTTGGTAACTGCGAATACTGAGCGATGGCAAGACCAAGCAACTCGTTAAGATCAAGATCGAGTTTGTTCTCGACCAGTAATCTTAATACCGCAAGGCTGGCTCGACGCAGCGCAAACGGGTCTTTCGAACCAGTGGGTTGCTCGCCAATGCCAAAAATACCCGCCAAGGTATCTAGGCGATCGGCCAACGCCAGCACGGTACCAATGTTGGTTTTGGGCAACTTATCGCCGGCGAATTTTGGCAAGTATTGTTCGGCCAATGCTTCGGCAACTTCGCCGTCTTCTTGTTGATTCAATGCGTAGTAACGACCGGCGATACCTTGCATCTTGTCGAATTCCAACACCATATCAGAGGCAAGATCGCTCTTACACAATTCACCGGCGCGTGCTGCTTTTGTGGCGTCGTAGCCCAATTTAGCGGCAATAGCACTGGCTAAACCCGCCACACGTTCGGTCTTTTCGAATAGGGTGCCGAGCTTGGCTTGGAAGACGATGGTTTTTAAACGATCGCGATATTCGTCCAAGGTGTGCTTTTTATCGGTTTCAAAGAAGAACGCCGCGTCGGCAAGGCGAGGGCGAATGACGCGCTCGTTACCGTCAATAACCGCGTCTGGATTTTGGCTGACAATGTTGGCGACAGTAATGAAGTTAGGCAGTAGCTTGCCGTTGCTATCAACCACGTGGAAATACTTTTGATGTTCCGACATGGACGAAATCAAGGCTTCGGCTGGTACTTCTAAGAAGGCTTCGTCGAATCGACCGGTCAAAGCAACGGGCCATTCCACAAGAGCGGTAACCTCATCTAAAAGATCGTCTTCAATAACCGCTATACCGCCGATTTTTTCGGCTTCTGCCTCTACTTGTTTGCGAATTTCAGCCTGGCGTTGTTCGAAGTCTACTTGCACAAAACCGTCTTGTAAGAGAGTGCTTACATACTGGCTTGGTTCGGTAATTTCGAGAGTTTGATTGCAGTGAAAGCGATGACCGCGGGTTAGGTTACCGGCGTTCAAGCCAAGTACTTGGCCGCTAACAACCTCTTTGCCGAACAACAGGACTAACCAGTGCGCAGGACGCACAAACTCGGTACGTGTTGCACCCCAACGCATGCGTTTTGGAATGGGTAAGGCCGCTAAAGATTTGCTTACCAAATCAGCCAATAGATCTGTGGTAGGTTCTCCGCCGCTAACCTGAGTGAACGCTAACTTCTCTACCTTGCCATCGTTTTGAGTGGTTAACTGATCAAGGCTCAAACCGTTTTTCTGGGCAAAGGCTTCTGCGGCTTTGGTTGGCTTGCCTTCAGCATCGAATGCGATCTTTGCCGGTGGGCCAAACATTAAGCTTTCTTTCTTAGGCGTGGTGTCGGCGAGATCGGTAACGATAACTGCCAAACGACGCGGTGCTGCCAGTGCTTTAATGCTGGCGAATTCAAGATCGGCGGCTTTTAAACCCTGCTCAATTCCTTCTTTGAAGGCATTGGCGAGGGTTTTAAGGGCTTTGGGTGGTAACTCTTCGGTTCCGAGTTCTACTAGAAAATCTTGGCTCATGCTTTTTCTCCCGCGGCATCTTGTGCTTCACACGCGGCTAATACTTCATTGCGTAACGATTCTGGAGCAAGTGGGAAGCCCAAAGCACGGCGACGCTCAAAGTAAGCTTGAGCAACGGCGCGGGCAAGGGTGCGTACGCGCAAAATGTAGCGCTGGCGCTCGGTCACCGAGATCGCGTGGCGGGCATCCAATAAATTAAAGGTGTGCGAAGCTTTCATAACCATTTCGTAAGCCGGTAATGGCAAGCCTTTTTCAACCAAACGTTGGCTTTCGCTTTCGTATTTGTCGAAGCACTGAAATAAAAACGGAACGTCGGCTTCTTCGTAGTTAAAGTGCGACATTTCGACTTCGTTTTGATGGAAAACATCGCCGTAGGTGACTATGTCGCCATTTGGGTTTTTCGCCCAGACTAGATCGTAAACGGTGTTCACGCCTTGCAAATACATGGCGATACGCTCTAAACCGTAAGTGATTTCACCGGTAACGGGATAACACTCTAGGCCGCCAACCTGTTGGAAATAGGTAAACTGGGTGACTTCCATACCGTTTAGCCACACTTCCCAGCCTAAACCCCATGCACCAAGAGTTGGCGATTCCCAGTTGTCTTCAACAAAGCGAATGTCGTGAATCAGCGGATCAATTCCCAAATGCTTCAGCGAATTCAAATACAATTCTTGAATGTTGTCGGGCGATGGTTTCATCACGACTTGGAATTGATAGTAGTGCTGTAAGCGGTTGGGGTTTTCACCAAAGCGACCATCGGTAGGACGACGGCTGGGTTGCACATAGGCGGCATTCCAGGTCTCAGGGCCAAGCGCACGTAAAACCGTGGCTGGATGGAAAGTACCGGCGCCGACTTCCATATCAAGAGGTTGTAATATTACGCAGCCCTGTTCGGCCCAGTACTGCTGTAATGCGAAAATGAGCCCTTGAAAGGTGCTGACGTCGGGCCCGGACGCGGCGTTAGATTCGGCCACGGTGATCTTGCTCCACTGAAACTGGTTATTGGCAAAAAAAGTTGAGGGCGGATTATAGACGTCCTAGGCTGATTTCTCACCCAGCAATTAAAATTTGCCGTAAAAGCATTAAAATTTGAGTCAAATTAGGCATTTGCGCTAGTCTTCGCGCGAAATACTGCTCGCGAAACGCGTTCATTCACCTATAAGTCAGTTGATTAAGGAATTCCTATGGCCCAAGGGCCCGAAAACCCGTCATCCGAAGCTCAGTCGTCGAACATCAAATCGTCGGATACCAAGGCAGATTCGAATCGCCGTCGTAATCGCCGCAACCGCGCCATGGATGATTCAGCCGCTTTTGATCTTAAAGGCAATATCGCTGTGGCTCTTTATAAGTCATTGAGCATCTTGCCGTTATCAACCTTGCGCGCATTAGGCGGTTTGGTCGGTAAGTTTTTATGGGCAACTAACGGTTCGGCGGCCAAGGTCACACGAGAAAACATTGGTTATGCGTACCCTGGGTTATCAAGCCAAGAGCAACTGGCCTTATCTAAACAGAGTGTGATTGAATCGGCGCGCACCTTTACCGAACTTGCCAAAATTTGGACGCGAGACGACGTTTGGCTCGAAAAGCACTTTATAGAAGTCGAAAACAAAGAAAGATTTTTACAGCACGTTAATGATGAGCGCGGCCTGATTATTCTGGGCCCGCATCTTGGTAATTGGGAGGTTATGGGGCGTTGTTTGGGAATTTTTTGCCCAGTAGTTACGGCCATGTATCAACCGGTTCAACTTCCGGCCATGGATGCCATGATCAAAAGTGCGCGCAGCATTAATATGAAAATGGCGCCCACCGATCGCCGTGGTGTTATGCAGGTAATGAAGGCGCTGAAGAACAACGAAACCGTGGGTATTTTACCCGATCAATTACCACTCGATGGCGGCGGTGAATTTGCCGACTTCTTTGGTAAACCGGCCCTAACTATGACCTTAATACGCCAGCTGCAACAGAAAACCGGCGCAGCGGTGATGATGGCCTTTGCTAAGCGTATAAAAGGTGGCTACCGAATTATCTTTAAAGAACCCCACACCGATATTTACAGTGAAGATCCCGCCGTGGCCGTAGCGGGTTTGAATAAATCTGTAGAGCTGTGTGTAAACGTGGTGCCCGAACAATATCAATGGGAATACAAGCGTTACCGTCGCCAACCAGAAGGCCTGCCGCGGCCGTACCAGTTTTAATCCTAGCGATAAGCAGCGATCAGTTTAGGTAACGACTCTTCAATAATGTTCGATTTAATGGGCGTTTGAAAATAGCCCACGTAACGCCCTTTGGGATCAACAACAATAACCTGACCACCGTGATCGATGTTGTACACATTCGAGTCCGGTTCGCCGACATCTTGTGGACTTTTCAAAAATGGTACAAAGACGTTGTCGGCAAAAATTTTCAGGTCAATAAAATCTCCGGTTAATCCGTAAAAATTAGGATTAAACTGATCAAGATAAGTGTTAATTCGCTCCGGCGTATCGCGTTTTGGATCAACACTAACGAAATGAACATTCACTTGCGATTGAATTGTACTGGGTAAATTGTTATTGGCTCTGTTTAACTCGGCCAAGGTCGTTGGGCAAATGTGCGGGCAATGAGTAAAACCAAAAAATAATAAATCCCATTGTCCCTGCCAAATATCCGCGGTTACTACCGCACCGTGTTTATCGACTAACGGATTCATGGCTAAAAGCTTGGGCGATTGAGTTAGCACTAAACCTTCTATATCCAAATTCAAAACCGGTGTCGAGGCACTGTCTCGCGACATGGCGAATTTGTTTAAAAAAAGCAGCAGCACCAATGCCATAAAAAAAAACGATAAAAATACATTAAACCAGATTCGGTTTTGTACGCCGTTGCCTTCTTCTGAAAACGGGTTTTCTTCGTTATAAGAATTTATTTCTACCTCCAAATCTTCGATGTTTTTATTCTGGGTGACAGAATTTTTATCAAAAGTAATCTTTGATTCGGAAGAAATAGTACGACTCACCATGACACACCTCTAAAATTAGATGAGTAGGTAATGATCCAGCAACATAAACACAAACAAAATAAGCAAATAATTAATTGAATACTTAAAAGTAGACAGCGCTATTTTATTGTCTGTAGTAAATAATAATTTTAGCGCATAGAGTAAAAAGCCAAGTCCTAAAATAACAGCACCAAATAAATAAATCCAAGAAAACATTTGTGTACTAAACGGTAGTAAAGACACCGCAAATAAAATCAAGGTATAAAATAAAATATGCAATTTGGTGTAACGAATGCCATGGGTTACCGGCAACATAGGAACACCGGCTTTGGCATATTCATCGCGTTTATAAACAGCTAAAGCCCAAAAATGTGGTGGTGTCCAGGCAAATATAATCAGTACTAATAAAAGCGCGCCGCCATCAACAGAATTAGTAACGGCCGTCCAACCCAAAAGCGGAGGCGCGGCACCAGCAATACCGCCAATAACAATGTTTTGCGGTGTTGCTCGCTTTAAGAATAGAGTATAAACGAGGGCATAACCAAGTAACGATGCCAATGTAAGATAAGCGGTTAGCTCGTTGACAAAAACCACCAATACGGTTTGGCCAATCAACGTTAATAAAGCGGCAAATAATAACGCGTTCAGTGCGGGAACCTTACCGCTGGCAACGGGACGCTTGTGAGTACGTGACATCTTTGCATCAATTTCGCGATCCACTACGTGATTTACCGCAGCCGCTGCACAAGCGCACAGGGCTATACCTAAATTTCCCCAAAAAAGTACCGAAAGACCCACAAACGACGTTGACGCTAATAACATTCCAATGACAGAAGTTATTAACATCACAATAACCACTTTTATTTTGCAAAGCGCTAGATAGTCACGCCAATTAAGTGACGTAAATAAAAAGCCCGCGCGTGTGCTAGTAACTCTCATCTATATGCCTCTATTTATTATGTTCTTGTTGGCAAAGTTTTAAGACATGCAGTTTTAAAAAGTATTTTGCCTAAAGTTAAACCGCTGTTGTCTATTTTTTACGAATTTAATTATTGATGCTTTTAGAGATTAGCGTCTGTTTGTTTATAGAAATTAATTGATAACTCACATAAATCACGGTTAGTAACAGTATTGCGCCAAAAAGGTTATGCAGTAACGCGATTGTTAAGGGAATTGCCAGAAGAACATTGCTGATTCCAAGAACAAGTTGAATCGTTAAAACAGTCATTAAAAAATAAGACGATTTTTTTAATGACGTGTTTCGTAATAACGTAATTGCCAGAGCCAAAACAATAAATAATGTAACTGCGGCGCCGATGCGATGGGTAACATGAATGGCCGTACGCGCTGGGCCTTCCAACAAGCCACCCAAATAATTTGGGCCGATAGATTGCGTAAGATTAAAACCTTCTGAGAAATTCATGTTCGGAATAATTTGGTTTTGACAGGTCGGAAAATCGTGACATGCAAAGCCCGCGTAATTTGAGGCAGTCCAACCGCCGAGTGCAATTTGAAAAGAAACCACTGCAACAGCGCACCAAGACAAGGATTTTATAAACCCAAGCGAACGAGGCTGTAAAGATTTTGAAGTCGAGGTGATCGTGTTCTCTATAGGTTTTTCTGCGGTTTTTTGCCTACCAATGTACACAAGCGTTCTTAGACGCAACGCTAGCAACCACAACAAACTCACCGTGGCAAAACCGCCCAAAAGATGCAGCGTTACGACCTGCGGCCAGAGTTTAAGCGTTACGGTATACATACCAAACAATGCTTGGCAAATAACCAGAACCAACAAACCCAGTGGCAACCAAAAAGGGTGAGACGAATCGATTTTTTTTAATCGGACTCTTACCGACACAACTGCGATGATTAAAATCAGCAAGCCCAAAATACTGGCTGCATAACGATGAACCATTTCCGGCCAGGTTTTAGACGTATCTACGGGTGATTCCGGAAAAGCTTGTTCTGCGGCGGCAATTTCGTGGTGACTATCCGGCCAAGTTAAATGACCGTAACAACCGGGCCAATCAGGACAACCTAAACCTGCGTGAACTAATCGCGTAAACGCACCCAAGCACACCACCACAAAAGCAAAACATAATGCTGCCGATGTAATTCGTAGCAGCAGTTTTGATTGAGATAACTGCCACCGTATATCTGCATTAGCGGATTTACTTAAGTCATGCGAATCTGCTGGAAAAAAAGAGGAATTCTGTGACTTATACGAGAATGTCATGACTAAGCCTTTATCATTGTTATTGTTGGAGAATGCTTAGTGAAACTATTACAGGAGCTTCTTACAGGAACTTCTATTTGAATTTCTAATGGTACATTTATTAACGAACCTACGATTAACTCAATAGACATTTAACCGAAGGAAAGAAATCGAACGTGCGATTTCCAATTTCTTTTTAATTTCAATGACTGACTGCTCTTGAGATTGGCTACAGTTGTTTGTACGAACTGAAACCGATTATTTATTCAAAGTCAGTCTTGCGTGAATTATTGGTCACTTTCTTACAGCATTGGAAGGACTTTATTGAATGCCAGATTTTATTCGTAGGAATAACGCAATAAGCGTTTTAAGTCATCCAGCAAATCATTGCCTTGAAAACCCTTTGCGTAGGACATCATGGCAAAACCTTCTTGATCGACCAAAATAACCGAGTCATTTTGAAAGCTGTTGAGCGCACTGGTATCACTAAAGTAGCGCTGCCATTCATTCAGTTCGGTAGAGCCAATCTGCAAATTATTAAAATAATGTTGTGGCAGTGATAGTTGATCGACAACACTCGCGTCAGATTCAGTATTTAGATTGTTTTCCGTTGTTTTACCGTGTTCAAGCAAAACCAAAATCCGCTCAAGACGATTAGCATCTTTGCCTAGGCGTTTTTGCACCTGCTGGGTTGTGTACAAATTGCCCATACAGGCTTCATCGCAACTGCTGCTGACAGGGATAACGAGCCGCCATTTACGTTTTTCTTGGGCTTCACTTGGCAGCAGTGTTTGAACCGTGCCAGAGTTATCAATAGGTAGATGACTTACGTTAACCGGTGGAAACAGCAAATCACCTTTGTTAACAGTAGCCTCAGGAATTCCCGAGCCGGTGCTGTAAATCAGGTAAGCACCGACCATTGGACCGAGCACCGTAAAAATTAACAATAACGCGGTAAAGTAGGAACGACGTTCGTGTTCAACGGAAATGTCCATGGAATTCATTGTGCCACCATTGCGAGAAATTACTCTGTGTTAGGGTAAAGGCAATAAAAACGGTAATCGCCATCGCAAACCATTGAATTGCATAACCAATGTGTTTTGATGGAGGCATATTACTCACTTGCCAATGTGTTCTCAGCGCGTGGGAATCCTGTGGTGAAATCTGAATGTACCAATTACTCAACAAGTTCTGATAAGGAAAGCTTGTTGGTGTAATTTCCAGAATCGACGTAGTAGGACTAATCGTATATGAATCAGTGGCCATAGGCTCACCGGCATATAGGTTATCTACAAAAGGTAAATTCAGCGGTGCGCGAAACTTACCTTCGATGGTCGTTCTATTCACACTAAAGTTGCTAGTATTCAACAAACCTTTTTGATTCATGAGCGCTAAAAGTTGTTCTGTACTTGGATTTCGCGACGGATGACCCGCTATCCAACCCAGATTTACCAATACTGAAATCTTATCTCTTGTAACAAACGGTACTAAAGCGTCGTACCCATATTCACCGCGGATCACCTGATTTTTTAAAAACCAAGCAGATTCGAAATCGAAATATCCATCTAAAGAAACGCTTTGAAATTCCGTTGGTGATAACTCTTTTAATGAATAAGGATGATCCGGCGATAACATGTCGAATTTTTGGAACTGGTTTTCTAAATGTTGCTTTTCGATGGCTCTATTTATTTGCCAAATTCCTAATATTAAAAATAGAACAACAAAGACAGAAAAGACAGCGACGGAGGCAAAATTAGTATTAAATTTAATTTGATCTAAATGGAGGCTATGAATCATATGCTTCTCTCTTGACGCCAAAAACCTCTAAAACTAACTTAAGTTATTACTAATTTATTTCGGAGGCTATCGGGCGACTTCTTTATTATTATGTGTTTGTGCGGTTACTATATATCCAATAAGCAGTTTTGCATAAATTGTTTATAGATATAAATAATTTTTAAAGATTAAATAGATAGAGATTTTAGATTCTATTTATAAAGCGCAAACACATAAACGTTAATAGGTTCTTCTGGTTTGAATCAATTGCACTAATTCCAAAAACAAAGCTATTAAATGTATTAAATACAATATTCATTCTATTTTTTGATATCGCTTACTAAGCGTAGATCAATTATTTTATTTTGAACGATTAATCGTAAAAAAATGCTAAGAACTTCAATTTCTGACGATAAATATTAAAAATTAACGAAAAATAATTACTAATGAATCCATTTAAGTTAATCATCGTTGTGCTGTTATTTCTTATTGTTTTAAGCTTGTCCAAAGCTTTGATGTCGCTTTTCATCGATCGTCATTTTCCCGAAAGAAAGCGAGTACTTTTTACCTTGGCAATCCGATTAGTATTAACAATTGCTTTATTAGTGACAGTATTTATTGGTTATTACACGGGGCGTTTAAATAGCCATGCTCCGTGGGAAGTTAAACCGGTTAATGAAAGTACCATCAAAAATTAAGCCAGCACGTAAACAAAAATAAATAAACACAGCCAAACCACATCGACAAAATGCCAATACCAACTTGCAGCTTCAAAACCAAAACAATTATTGGCGTCAAAATGATTTTTTAGAGTTGCACGCAAAAACATGACCAACAACATAAACGTGCCTAAAAAGACGTGAGCGCCGTGAAACCCCGTTAACATAAAAAAGGTGGCGCCATAAATACCGGAACTAAGTGTCAAACCCATGTGGTGATAAGCTTCTATATACTCCTCTGCTTGCAATATTAAAAAAACTACGCCCAAGACAACGGTAGCGCCCAGCCATAAATAAAAAGGTTTACGATGCCCAAACTTTAGGGCGGTGTGAGCCATGTGTACGGTAATGCTTGATGTCAAAAGTACAACCGTATTCCAAAAAGGTAACCAACCCCAAATAGATCCGGCGCTGGATAATCCCATGTTTTGATCCGGCCCTTGCATAGCGGCGGTATCGCCATTCACTGCACTGTCTGGGGTTTGCATTAGCGGCCAAGTGTGTTCAAAGCCGGGCCAGAGAATGGAATTCGTGAAATTATCATGAGTGCCATCGCCCGCTAGCCAAGGTACGGCGAAATTACGAACATAAAACAAGGTGCCAAAAAAAGCCGCAAAAAACATAACCTCACTGAAAATAAACCAACCCATTCCCCAAACGTAAGAAGATTTCAGTTGATCGTTATTCAGCCCGGCCAGATTTTCTGTGATGACGGCTTGAAACCAGCACCACAATACGAACGCAAATACGGTAAAACCGCACATCAGTACCATGGTTCCGGCCGAATGGCCGTTGAGAATTAAGGCCAAGCCAATCACACTGCTGGCAAGACCCATAGATGCAAAGATAGGAAGCTTACTTTGCTCTGGAACGTAATAGATATCGGACGGAGAATTCACGCTAGTGACAGCCATAGGAATCTCACTTAATTAGAGTTGTACGTTAGTTGCGTCCTTTTCTCGGGAGTAATGTCAAACATCGTGTAAGACAAGGTAATGGTTTTAATATGTTTGGGCAGATCGGGATCAACGATAAACTGCAAAGCAAGGTCTGTGGACTCACCCGCAATTAATGGTTGATTGTTAAAACAAAAGCACTCTGTTTTATGAAAATAGCGGGCGGCCTCGGCAGGTGAAATACTTGGAATTGCCTGGCCAACCATATCGTTAAGGGTAGGGTTTTGTGCGAAATAAAAAACCGTTTTTGATTTACCAACAATGGTTTCAACCTGAAAATCTCTCGGTTTAAAAATCCACGGCATAGATTCATTGTTATTAGCAATAAATTGCACATGAATATTTCTGGCATCTTCAATTTGATTAAAACGGTCGTCTTCAACTGTATAGCGACCGGCAGTTTTACCATTTAGGCCGGTAATATCACAAAATACATCGTATAAAGGCGGCAGCACAAAAAACGCAAAAACAAAACTTGCCACTACAGCGGTATTTATTTTTAGTAGTAGTATTTTTGTGCGTGTATCCACCGTGGTCACCTCCAAGTACTATTGAATAACGGGTGGTTTAGTAAAGGTGTGATAGGGCGCTGGTGACGGAAGCTGCCATTCCAACCCGGTGGGTCTTTCCCAAACTTCGGCACTGGCTTTGGATTTACTGAAGATGGTTCTTACAACGTTAAATAAAAACACCACCTGCGCGGCACCAAACAAAAACGCGCCGCAACTCGATATCATATTAAAATCGGCAAATTGCAATGCGTAATCGGGAATACGACGTGGCATTCCCGCCAAACCAACAAAATGCATTGGAAAGAACGTTAAATTCAAACCAATAAATGCCAACCAGAAATGGGTTTTGCCCATCAGCTCGTTGTACATATGTCCGGTCCATTTGGGTAACCAGTAATAAACGCCAGCGGTTATTGAGAAAATAGCGCCGGGCACTAAAACATAATGGAAGTGCGCGACTACAAAATAGGTATCGTGATATTGGAAATCCGCCGGTGCGATGGCGAGCATCAATCCAGAAAATCCACCGATGGTAAACAAAATCACAAAGGCGACGGCAAACAGCATGGGCGTTTCAAAGGTTAATGACCCGCGAAACATGGTCGTCACCCAGTTAAAGACTTTTACACCGGTGGGAACGGCAATCAGCATGGTGGCGTACATAAAGAATAATTCGCCAACCAATGGAATACCAACAGTAAACATGTGGTGTGCCCAAACGATAAAGCTCAACAACGCGATAGACGCGGTGGCATACACCATTGATGCATAGCCAAAAAGAGGTTTGCGAGCAAAGGTTGGAATAATGGCACTGATAATACCGAAGGCCGGTAAAATCATAATGTACACTTCTGGGTGGCCAAAAAACCAAAAGACGTGTTGAAACAATACCGGATCGCCGCCACCGGCAGCATCAAAAAAGCTGGTACCAAAATGAATATCCATCAACATCATGGTAACCACAGCCGCTAGCACCGGCATAACAGCAATTAATAAATACGCCGTAATTAACCAAGTCCAAACAAACAACGGCATTTTCATTAACGTCATGCCTGGCGCGCGCATATTTAAAATGGTCGCGATAATATTAATGGCACCCATAATGGAGCTCGCGCCCATAATATGAATGGCGAAAATAAAGAAGGTTACACTTGGTGGCGCGTAGGTCGTAGAAAGCGGTGCGTAAAAGGTCCAACCAAAATTGGGGCCGCCACCTTCCATAAATAACGTTGATAACAAAATGGCAAACGCGAAGGGTAAAATCCAGAACGACCAGTTGTTCATTCTGGGCAGCGCCATGTCGGGTGCACCAATCATGATGGGAATCATCCAATTGGCGAGTCCCACAAAGGCTGGCATCACCGCACCAAAGACCATGATTAAGCCATGAAGCGTGGTCATTTGATTAAAAAATTCTGGCTCGACTATTTGTAAACCGGGTTCAAATAATTCGGCGCGAATGACCAGAGCAAAAAAACCACCGATAAAAAACATCGAAAAGCTAAACCACAAATAAAGTGTGCCAATATCCTTGTGATTAGTGGTAAAGAGCCAGCGCCCAATGCCTTTTGCGGGACCGTGAGACATGAACTTTCTCCAATTTTTTGCGTGTTATTTATTATTTTGTTTAAACGCTAAAATTTCTTTTGGCTGAACGGAATCGCCCATGTTGTTACCAAAGGCGTTGCGTTGATAAGTAATAACCGCGGCTAAATCGGCTTCTGAGAGTTGCGCGCCAAAAGCTTGCATTGCCGGGTTTTTTTGACTACCAAAAATAACGATATTGAGATGATCGGATAACGCACCGGTGGCGATTTTACTTCCGGCAATTGATGGAAATGCGCCGGGAACACCTTTGCCATTGGCTTGATGACAAGCGGCGCAATTATTCAAATACACTTGCTCGCCGCGCGTTACCAAATCTTCAAAAGTAAATGTGGTGGAATTCAATTCCTCTAATTTAGCTGCGACGGCTTTCTGCTCACTTAACCATTGATTGAATTCATTTTCTGGTTTTACCTCGACAACAATTGGCATAAAACCGTGATTTTTTCCGCATAACTCTGCGCACTGGCCGCGAAATATTCCGGGAGCGTCAACAATAGTCCAAGCTTCGTTAATAAAACCAGGAATAGCGTCTTTTTTTACGGCAAAATCGGGAACCCACCAAGAATGAATGACGTCGTTCGATGTTAATAAGAAGCGAACTTTTTTACCGGTAGGTATTACAAGAGGATTATCGACTTCCAATAAATAATTGGGATTTTTTTCTAAGCGATTATAAATTTCGTTGTTAGGCGTCGATAAGTTAGAGAAAAAACTCAGATCTTCGCCCAAATATTCGTATTTCCACTTCCATTGATAGCCAGTAATTAAAATATCGATATCGGCTTCTTCGGTATCGTAAATTTTTACCAAACTACTGGTAGCCGGAACCGCCATAGCAATTAATATGACAAAAGGAATGAGAGTCCAAAGAACTTCTAAAAATGTACTTTCATGGAAATTCGATGCTTTGGCACCATGTTCTTTACGATGTGCAATCATGGTGTAAAACATCACCCCAAAAACCACCACACCAATTGCAACACACCACCAAAATATATTCATGTGCAATGAATATATTTCTTTACTAACCGACGTCACACCTTCGGTCATATTTAAGGAGGATGAAAACGCATTTTGAGTAAAACAAAGAGTGGAAACGGCTATTCCTAAATAAAAAGCATGAAAAGCCTTTGCCGGATTATTTGGCCCGATGTGCAACATGCCAAGATCTCCATCAACTTTATAATTGATTATTATCGAATGTTTTGGTGATCTACCGCTGAGTCGAATGCAGGCAGGATGTTGCTCTCTTTATGGTTAAAAGAGTCGGCGATTCAATCTTATATATCGTAGATTTTCGCTTTATTGGTCAGCTTTATGAAATATCTTAGTAGGTTTGTTGTTATTTGGCACAAGCCTATCTTACCTACTTTATATTTATAGGGTGTTCAGGTCTTTAATCTTCAAAAAATGTGATCAAAAATAACAAGATGCACATTAGTTTTAGCAGCTGACGTTCTGTTATCGCAACACGGAGCCCTTAGACTCAAAGTAAAACGAATTCACAAATAATGGTATTAGAAAATTTACGCTCAGATTAAATAATCAATAAATTCGTTAATCCGAGGTTTCTATAGTTTTAGTTCCGCTTACTTCAAATAATAGATTACTACATAATTGGATGATTACAAATATTTCCATCACAGTAACGAACGATCATAAAATTAAAGAAAAATTATTATTTGCTTTTCTAATATAGACGTTTATTAGAAAAGCATTTTTCTAATTTATCCTGCTAAGCATCCAATAAGTAAAGAGTGCGCCGATTAACGCCGCGTTTTTAACAACACCCTGCGAATTATCAATTTTAAATAAGGTAAGTGATTGAAATTGTGAAGAAATTAATAGTCGCATTATCAATCTCTGTGTTCCGGTTAAATTATAGAAAAATAAATCCAAGATTCCTGTAACGGTTTTACGGTAAAAATAAAGGAGTAAAAGTAATCGTGTTGTAAATATTTACATGTTTTACTCTACGCGCGATTTTGAAGATAACTCAGTATTACATCAGAGTAATAAGTATTAGACCGAGTGCCATAAGATGAGCTTTTGATTAAAGAGTCAATGAACTTGCGATTACATCTTGAAAGGGTTAATCACAGAATTCTAAGGCATCTTGCTGTTGATGACTCGCCGACATTATTAAAGAAGTTATAGAGAATTTTATTGATAAAAAAGTAATAGTCGGCAATGCAACAGAATCTCCATATCATTTTTTGCTATAAGTGATCTTTTTTAAAATGACTATTTATTTTAATCAATCGTCAGCAATATAGATCCATTCTGAGTGTTAAAAACGTCTCTGATCCTTGACGTTGATTATTTTAATACCATTAAGATATTAAAAATTTAATTTATAGTTCATTCTTCCAATATCAAAAATATTGCTTGATAATAACTCTCAAAGCCTACCTCATAATGAGTCATCTACCAATTGGGTGAAAATGAAGGGTCTTATTCCTTTGTCTGATAAATTATCTGATGTGGATCAAATAACCGACCGAGATGCAAACTAAGCGATGCTAAATGAGAAAGAATCTGGTATCACTCACCGGCAAGTTATGTCGCTGGCATGGCCGATGATTTTAAGTAACCTAACTATTCCCATGCTGGGTGTGGTTGATACGGCAATCCTTGGTCATTTGGGTGATCCTGTCTATTTAGCCGCGGTAGCCGGCGGCACCACCTTGTTGACATTTTTGCTGTGGGGCTTTGGCTTTTTAAAGATGGGAACAACGGGCATAGTGGCCCGTAGCGTCGGCAGCAAAAATTTAAATTCAGCTTTAGATTGTTTACTACAAAGTTCGGTTTTAGCAATTGGCCTTTCTGTTTTAATTTGGATACTACAGTGGGCTTTTTTACCGACAGCGTTGTTGTTAATTAATCCCAATCCAGACAGTTACCAATGGGCTTTCGAATACACCAGTATTCGGTTATTGGCAGCTCCGTTTACTTTAATGAATTTTGTGATAGTTGGTTGGTTTATTGGATTTCAAAATACCAAAACGCCTTTAGTTTTGATGGTGTTTATCAACCTAATCAATATTTTATTTGATTACATTTTTGTTATTGGTTTCGATCTAAAAAGTACAGGTGCAGCCTGGGCAAGTGTCATTGCTGATGTGCTCGGGTTTTTACTCGGCCTGATTTATATTTACACGGTATTAAAACGGTTAAATATATCAAATAGATTGTTTGTATCGATAAAAGCCTTATCGGTGCAAAAAAAATATTTTGAGTTGATTCAAATAAACTCACAATTGTTTATACGAACAGCGTGTTTGCTCGGTGTAATAACATTTTTCACTTCGCAAGGAGCTCGTCTCGGTGAATATTACCTAGCAGCTAACGCAATTCTTATGCAAATTGTAGCCATTATTTCTTACGGTTTGGATGGATTCGCACACGCTGCTCAAGCATTGGTTGGTCGTGCCACTGGTGCTAATAATCTTAAGCTTTTTAAAGAAGCCTGTTTAAAAACAGGTTTTTGGGCGCTGGCAACCGCTTTATTCTTTTCGTTGATGTTATGGCTGCTAAAAATTCCTATTGTACATTTTTTTACGAATATTAATGATGTGTTAATTCTATTAGATGAATATTACCAGTGGCTGTTGTTGTTCGCCGTTTTTTCTTTCTTAGCCTATCATTTGGATGGTATTTTAATTGGCTGGGGGAAAACAGGCGCCATGCGTAACAGCATGCTATTTTGTACGTTTTGTATTTTTATTCCAGCGTGGTGGTTAAGTCGGGAACTGGGCAATCATGGGTTGTGGTTAGCATTTTTATTATTCAATGTGTTCAGAGGCATATCTTTATTGGGATTTGTGAACTATAAATTTAAGACGATCCAAAAAATCTATTAGTAACGCCTTAATTATATAAAAAGACTTTAACTTTGAAAATAAAGAGAACTGGTTATCATAAGAAGTCTATTTCCGAGTGTACCTTTTACATCGTAAAGGGAGATTTATTTTTAGGGCAAGAAGGTGGTCATGTAGTTGCTGTTATGGATCAAGATAAATTAATTCATCTTCGCAAAAAGTTGAGTGAAGCTCGCTCTGAGGTCGGCTCGGATAAAATTTTCGGTCAGTGGGTAATTGAGCACAGTAAGAATTTGCACAAGATGATTCATATTCCGAAGGGGCAACAGCAACGAGCTCTGGTGGAATTTGTTGATCAGTACTTTGAATTTTTACCCAGTTGTATAGAAGCGTTCATCGACATCAGTTCAAGTATTAACGTGTACGAGTATACGGGTATTTTATTAAATATCGCCGTAGACTTTTTAACGCAAGACGATTTTGTAACCGATCCCGACAGTAAATTAGTTTCGGTATTGGCACAAACTTATTTAGCGTATCGCACACTCGAAGAATTAAACGATCGCTGTTGCGGTTACGTTGGGCAGCCCTTAATTCCAGCCGATACGATGATGGCGAATTTAATCGTTCATCATTTATTAGGCGAAGACTTTGCCAATGAGCTGGATTTTGCGGTGCACTATGCCCTTGAGAGTAAACACGAGTTGGAGCGCGAGGCGGTGTCTCGACTACAGCCGGTACCTGTAGATATTTTGGCCGAAGCCGTTGATAAATGGCCACGTCTTGGTGATGACCTTTCGGTACAAATTAAATATTTGTACTAAATTAAATATCCACACTACGTACTAAAGGAACCTCTGATTAATGCGTTCGCAATTTAATCAGAGGACGGAAATTGACAAAGTCATTTCCGACTTCTTCACAATTTCAATCACCTAACGTTCTTTAAATCGCCGATATATTCAGGTGTCGATAGAAAGTTTAGGTTAATGAATATTTTCTAATACGTTTAAATTTAAAATAGAAACTTTTGAAATTGTTAGCGTTTAACTTTTCAAAAGTTGTTTATCTAAAACATTATAAAAAAGCAGCGACGATTTTTTATCGTGCGCTGCTTTTTATAAAGTGTGCAATGTTACTGATAAAACCATTATCGAGGTTTTTTATCACATCTAAATAGTTTTAGTCGTCTTTATTTTTTGCAATTGGCTTAAACTGTAGGACTTGAGTTTCGGCCTCGATGGTTTCTTTACTGATATTTACGCGAGTTTCAAGTTCTCTAACCTGCGGTTGAATGTGTAGCTCGTCGTTAAAGCCGCACTCAACACACTCACGAAAATCTCCGCCGTCTTTTTTATACATAACAATACGATCCATTTGCGCGCATTTTGGGCAAACGGCGCCAGCAATAAATCGTTTTACAGGTTTTTCTTCCACGGTTACATCCAAAAAATATTGCTTATAGAGCGAGCGTTTAAAACTAGCGACCCATGTTTTGATAGAGGCAACTCTGATTAACCCAGAGTTTCCCGCGACACAAGGATGTGTCGTTAATTTCAACAACTGCAAATCATTGAAATTGTGAAGAAATTGGAAATCGCATTTTCAATTTCTGTCCTCGGATTACGTCATGGATGAGGCAATCCGAGGTTCCTAGCGTTATTATTTTATGCCACTGTGCCGCAATAATGCATCTGTATTAGGTTCGCGACCTCTAAATTGCACAAATAAAGTATTGGCGTCTTCGCTGCCACCTTTTTGCAGAATTTCCGTTAAAAAGCGTTGGCCGCTTTCAAAGTCGAAAATACCGTTTTCTTCAAACAGGCTAAAGGCATCTGCCGATAATACTTCGGCCCATTTGTAGCTGTAGTAACCAGCGGCGTAGCCACCTGCAAATATGTGGCTAAAACTGTTTTCGAAGCGGTTAAATGCTGGTGGTTTCATCACCGCAACACGATCACGTACAGCGTTTAATACGCTTGCGACATCAACCGGGTTCAGTTCGGGGTAATGCCAGTGTAGTCGTAAATCGAACAGCGCAAACTCGATTTGACGCAGCATTTGCATACCCGATTGGAAGTTTTTCGCGGCGAGCATCTTGTCGAGCAAATCTTTGGGTAAGGGTTCGCCGGTTTCATAGTGTCCCGACAGTAAACCGATAACTTCAGGGTGCCAGCACCAGTTTTCCAAAAATTGGCTGGGTAATTCTACGGCATCCCAGGCAACACCATTAATACCGCTCACTGCGGCCACATCAATTTCGGTCAGCATATGGTGTAAGCCGTGGCCGAATTCATGGAACAGAGTTGTTACCTCGTCGTGGGTGAGCAGAGACGGCAACTTAGCCGTGGGCGGGTTGAAGTTACAGGTTAGATAAGCAACCGGCAGTTGCACGCCATCGCCAGTGTTGCGTCGCACTCGGCATTCGTCCATCCAAGCGCCGCCACGTTTATTTTCACGGGCATAGATGTCTAGGTAAAAACCAGCGATGTTTTGCGGTTTTCCATCAATGTTGCGATAAACACGGTAAAACCGGGCATCTGGATGCCAAGTTGCAACAGTATTATCTTCTTGAATTTCTAAGCCAAACAGCTTTTGACTGACGGTAAACAGTCCCTTAATAACGTTCTCTGCTGGAAAATACGGACGCAAGGCTTCTTGGGATATTTCGTGTTGTTCGTGCTTGAGTTTTTCACTGTAGTAGGGCGCATCCCAAGGCTTCAGCTCGCTCACACCGGACTTGCTCGCATAGTCGCGCAGCTCTTGCAGTTCTTGTTCGGCCATGGCTTTGCTGCGATCGGCCAAGTCTAATAAAAACGCTTCAACCTGTTCTGGCGTTTGCGCCATTTTGCGCGCTAAAGAAAGCTCCGCGTAGTTGCTAAAACCTAGAAGTTCAGCGCGTTCTTGGCGGAGCTTTAAGGTCTCTAAAATAAGGTTGGTGTTATCAAATTCGGCGGCGCTGGTGCCATCGGCCTTTTTGCCCAGCTCCGACGCACGGGTGCAGTAGGCCGTATAAATCTCTTCACGCAGAGAGCGATCGTCGGCGTAGGTCATTACCGCTAGGTAAGAAGGAATATCGAGTGTAATCACATAGCCCTCCAACGATTTACTGCTGGCGGCCTGCTTGGCGAGTTCAAGTGCAGATTCAGGTAATCCGGCGAGCTGCTCTGGCGAGGTTAAATGTTTAAACCAGGCTTGAGTGGCATCTAAGACATTGTTAGAAAACTGTGTGGATAACTCCGAAAGACGTTTGCTGTTGTTGGCAAATGCCTCTTGTTGCTGCTTGGGTAAACCAATTCCAGACAGAGTAAAATCACGTAAGCTGTTTTCTACAGCTTTTTGATGAGCTTTAGAGAGAGCATTAAAAGCATCGCTTGTGGATAACTTTTTATAGGCGTCGTACAAGCCTTGATGTTGGCCCAGCTCGGTACCGTATTCGGTGAGCTTCATTAATGCTTGATTGTAAACCTCACGCAGCTCTGCGCTGTTTTTCACACCATTTAAGTGACTGATGGGTGACCAAGCCTTACTCAAGTCATCTTCAAAGGATTCAATTTTTGCGAGCAAACCTTCCCAGGTGGGTGTGTCGTTAGCGGCCAACAAATCTTCTAAACATGCCTTGTTACGGGTGATGAGCGTATCGATTGCCTCGACTACGTGTTCGGCTTTGATATCCGCAAACGGTGGCAAAACGGCATTACTGAGTAAAGGGTTGTCAGTATTGGCTGGGTTATTCATTGTGAATCCTCAAGATTGACATTGCGAATAAGACTATACGGTAATCGACGCAATCTAAAGTGCGAAGTATGCTAGCGTTCAAAGTCTATGATCGAATGTAACTAAGTTGGGGGTGACCTATGCCAAGATCAATCCGTACTCTGGCAGGAAAAACGCCAAAATTGGGTGAACGCGTTTTTGTTGATGATTCCGCCGTGGTTATTGGCGATGTAGAGCTGGGCGACGACAGCTCAGTTTGGCCATGCGCCGTTATTCGCGGTGATATGCACAGAATTCGCATTGGCGCGCGCACCAGCGTGCAAGACAACAGCACCTTACACATCACCCACGCCGGGCCTTTTAACGAAGACGGCTGGCCACTGATTATTGGTGATGACGTAACCATTGGTCATGGTGCAACCCTGCACGGTTGTACCATTCACAACGAAGTCTTAATTGGTATTGGTTGCACAGTATTAGACGGTGCCGTGGTTGAAAGCCAAGTCATTATTGGTGCCGGTTCTTTGGTACCACCGGGAAAACGATTGGAGAGCGGCTACATGTACATGGGCTCGCCAGCCAAACAAGTAAGACCGTTAAAAGATAAAGAAAAAGCCTTCTTTAAATATACCGCCGGAAATTACGCAAAATTGAAAGACGAGTACTTAGCAGAACCTAACGAATAGAATGGTTAAAATTAACAACTATAAATTACCAATACGATTTATAGTTGTTAATTCAACGGAACAAGTTATTCAATCAACTATTTAACGCATTACGTAAATAAGTAATCACAGGTTTTGTTTCTGGTCGTACACCGCGCCACAAATAAAACGATTCCGCCGCTTGGCAAACCAACATTCCTAAACCGTCGGCAATTGCAGTGCAATTTTTAGAGGCTGCCCACTTCATAAAGACCGTAGGTTCTTTGCCGTACATTAAATCGTAAGCGTGAGTAGTGTTATCGGCGACCTTTTCAGGTAATGGCGGTAAATCTCCAGAAATACTTGCGGATGTGCCATTAATAATAATATCAAACGGTGAGTCTTCGATTTCAGAAAAACCGCAACCCGTAATAGAACCAAATTTAGAAAAATGCTCTGCTAATTCAACCGCTTTGCTGGCGGTACGATTTGCGACGCAAACGTTATTAGGATGTTGTTCCAATATGGGCTGCAAAATACCGCGAACCGCACCACCTGCGCCAAGAATCAAAACCTTTTTACCAGAAAAAGACCAGCCCAAATTTTCGGTAATATCGTAAACTAAGCCAAAACCGTCGGTATTATCGCCAATCACCTTATTGTCTTTAAATAACAGCGTATTAACGGCACCAGCATTTTGTGCTCGTGAAGTTAATTCATCGGCAAAGTCAAAGGCTTCCAATTTAAACGGTACCGTAATGTTTAAACCACAACCACCTTGACTGGCAAACTCGGTAACCGTTTTTTCAAACTCATCCAGCTCAACCAACTGCTTTGTGTAACTCATAGTCTGCTGAGTTTGCTCGGAGAATAAGCGATGAATATCCGGAGATTTGGAATGAGCAATGGGATTGCCGAAAACCGCGTAATTGTCTGTCATTGGAAAGCCTTTTCTTCATGAGCGTAGATAGCAATTTCAAGTCGTAATTCTAACCGAATATCAACGCTTAGCTTAAGTTTAAACGACACGATAAATCTAATCAGCGTGTCCACTAAATAGATAACGTTAACGGCATTCGGATCAGACACAATTGCATGATTATTATCCACAGTCTGTGTTCAAATCATCCAAAAGTTTACTACCTGTATTGCTAATATCCAACGTCACTTAAAACAACACTTAGGGAAGAATTTGGATGAAGAATCTAAAGCTATCGAGTTTTAGTATTTTATGTGCTGCGGCGATGTTAACGGCCTGCGGTGGGGGCGGTGGTTCTGGCTCAGGCGGTGAAAACTCGGCGCCTGTATTTTCAGCTCCAACACCCGTAACAGCGCTAGAAGACCAAGCGTTTAGCCTAGCCTTGTCGGCAACAGATGCCGATGGAGACACACTTACTTATTCGGCAACAGGATTACCGGAGTGGTTATCAATAAACGCTTCTACCGGTTTACTAAGCGGAACACCGGAGCGACAAGATGTTGGTATAACTCAAGGTATTACCTTAACAGTAAGCGATGGTCGGGCGAGCGCAAATACCAGCTTAGATCTTGAGGTAATCCAAACCGAAACCCTGACGGTGTTTGGTTCTGTGTCTAATGTGGATTTACCTAATGCAGAAATCTCAGTTAGTTTTGTTGTTCCGCAATTTGCAGCCCCGCAAAATAATAAGTCGCAACTTACAACGAAACGCGGCTTTTCTCAAAAAAATAAATTAACCACTCAAAATTCAACATCCGAAAAAATAGTAGATACCACAATTACTACATCAAGCGACGAGAATGGTAACTTCCAATTTGATGTCTTACTAATCTCCGGTGAATTTACCGGTGAAGAACTTGTAGAAATAACCGCTCGTGGTGTAGGCGATCAAGATAATATCGAACTGTTAAGCCAAGTTGGCGATATCGACTTCTTATTAGAAAGTGCTGGCGATGATTTTCAATTAACTGTAGATGAATTATCAAGAATTAATATCTCGCCACTTTCTACTGCTTTGGCGTTGAGGGCGAGAGATAGAAATAATAACGTATTGTCGCGGACTTGGGATGAAATTCAGCAATTAGAAAATAGCTTAAATGCACAACAGATTTTGCAACTGGCAGATTCTATTTCTTTATTTATTTCCAATAACGCGAACTTCGTGAATGGCGACACACTCTTAGATGCGTTTATATCTAATCAAGAAAATTCGGAGGTTAACACCAATGCAATTTATGCGTTCAACGAATTTATAGGTGACAACGGCCAGTTATTACCCGAGTTAGCGGATCAACTACAAACTATCACAGAATCTGGAAATAATTATATTCCTTTTAGTGAACAAAATATTGTTCCACTATTAAATAGACCTCTTTTATTTGCAAATGAATTTGTACTCGGAACCTACCAAGATATATTTACACCAGCTCTTGAGTTTTCTTCTAATGGTACTGGGAATTTCTACGATAACTTCAGACGTAGTCTTTACAACAGATCAATTACATGGGAAAAAAGAGAAGATGGAGTATTAATAATAAATGGAGTTGATACTTTCGTAGATGATACATTAGATACACCAATGACTTATCGGAATAACTTAGATCTTGATGAAGAGGTTGAAAATTTTCTCGCAGAAAATGGGTTAATTGGAACAATAATAAATCCAGAAACTACACGTGAAGTTATTGAATTACGTTTAGTATCGGTATCCGAAAGCTCGATAATTATTGATGTCAATCATAGAATCACTTTTAATCTAGATGACGTTTTAACAGGGTTGGGATATACCGGTACTTTACCAGAATATACAGTAACAGCTGCTTTATTTGGCTCTAGAACCGTACTAAATTCCAGGTTTGAATTTACCTCTGAAACTTTTTCTGGCGAAAATTGGGTTGTACCCGCCCAACAGAATTTTGGCGAGCCATTAGGCGGGATTAGTGGTATTCGGCATCTTAGCCAAGACCTATATACCTTTAACACTAACGGTTCAACAAGCATAGGTTTGCTCAGTGATGAGTCAGCACAATGGGAGGTTGTCGACGGTGCTCTACAGTTTACTACTGCATCTAACACATTGACGCTTACACCTTTAATAGAAACACAAGATGGGATTTACGTAATATCCGAACGCCTGACAAGCGACGGTGTACGAAACGTATCTGCCGGATTTATAACAAGACAAATAGAAGGTAATCTCGATCAATTCACGCAAGATTTTGTATTGCCAGAACTGAGTGCAGAGCAGGGATTATTTTGGGCTACCAATGTTGAGTTTTTCTCATCTCCCGCTGATTTCGAGGACGATGGTAGCAGAGTTTTTACCGGTTTAACTGGCTTTGGATTTAGAGCTGGTAACGAGAATTTGGTTGATCGAATTTCCGCAGTACCTTCAACTCAAAGTGAAATTGATGATTGTATAGCTTTTGTAGGCCGATCTTGCTTCGAAGTGCTAGATACGAATTCATTTACGTTTGAAGGCCGAAGAGTTACGATCACCGAGGTCAATGAATTAGGTAATGGGCGCTTTCGAAGCAGAGTCTGGGATGTTCTCAATTACGATCCAGATTTAGGGCGAGCTGTTGTCCTAGAAAGAGTCTTTTTTGATGTGCCGGGTATTGACGGTAATGTGCTTATCGATCCTCGAGTTACGGTATTAGAGCTGATCGATTTATCAGAAGAATATATCGAGGAATACTTGGCAGAACCTACCATATTTAATTAAAGGTTAACTTAAAATATCAGGTGTAAATCACCTGATATTTTAATACTCACTAACTATCTAGTGCGATTCAAATTAAGATAATCTAGAGAAAAAACGATAAAAAATATCGGAAATGAGTGAAAAATTAACTTTCAGAAAATACATGAATTATCATGATTTATTAATATTATATTTTTCGTGTGAAGAAGTTCCGTAATCAAAATACTATTCCTTATCTTCAACGATACCTACCCGGTTTTTGGTTCCTAAGATTTATTCATTCCAACAGATTAGACACGACAAGCTGTTCAGATATATTTTAAATACTATTAATTCAATACTTTCAATTCAATGCATTAATTTCAGAGTAGCGGTTGGGATCTTAACTAGAAAATTCTTTCTAAATCACGCAAAAGTTTACGAGCTGTATTGCTACTATCCAGCGTTATTTAAAACAACACCTAGGGAAGAGTTTGGATGAAAAATCTAAAGCTATCGAGTTATAGCATTTTGTTTGCGGCGGCTATGCTTACCGCTTGTGGAGGATCAAACAGTAGCAGCGAAAGAGCTGTCGTTGGCGTTGAAACAGAAAACCTCACTATTCTTGGCTCGACAACTGGCGGATTGCTGCCTGGATCGCAAGTTACATTAACCTTTACAGCGCCGGATTTATCGGAAACTTCATCGTCAAATAAATTACAGCGTAAACTCGGATTTACTAAAGCCAATCAGCTCACCACGCTGAGTGCAAACTCCGAGAAAATAGATGGTGAGATGTTAACAGCCATTGTCGACGAAGACGGTAACTTCGAAATAAACGCGCAATTCATTGCCGGCGATTTTTCCGGTGACGAACTTGTTACCGTTTCTATTCGAGGCGTAGGGGAGCAATCGCAGATTGAACTGATCAGCCAAGTCGGAGATATCGATTTTCTATTAGCAAGTTCTGGTGGCGGCGAAATTGTTACTACTGAGGAATTATCTAGGCTTAACGTATCGCCGTTATCAACAGCGCTTGCAATTGCAGCTCGTGATGTTAACAACAATGTAATTTCTAACAATTGGGACGAAATTCAGGCTCTAGAAATAGAAGCAGGTACGTTTAGCACGATTAGATTATTGACCGCCATAAGATTTATTATTGAATCTGATCTTACACTGGAAGGCGATTTAACACTCGTAGAGAGTTATTTTTCCAATGCAAATAGCTCTGAAGAAATCAGCCGTCGAATATTTGATTTCAATGGTTTGTTAAATGCACAGGGAAGTTTCAGTGAAGAACTACAAAACCAACTAAATACTATTCTCGGCTCTGTTCTATTTTCGGGATCTTTTACATTGCCAACAATTACAGGATTAACAAATCAGCCGCTGATATTGTCTAGACCGTTCGTGCGTGGGACACATCCAGATATGTCTACAAATATTTTGGAGCTCAATGACAATGGTACCGCTAATTTCTTCGAAAGAAATCTAGCTCAATTTGAATCAACGAGGTTGACTTGGCAGCAAACAGAAGCTGGTGTTATTTCAACATCGGTTACTGCGGGTGATTCAATGGAGTCATTTGTATTTGTGCAGACTGAGCAACTGGAATTATTTGGTGTTCCCGGAGATATTGCCAATTTTATACGAGAAAACACCGGAGGAGGTTTTGTTGAAATATTAATGATCACCGAAGAAATTAATTTGATTCCGATTTCAGTCAACGAAATATCCACGAATTTATTTCTTGATCATAGCGTACGCATAAATTTAGATAATGTTCTTGAGGGGTTGAATTTTGAAGGTGAAGTTCCAGAGATTTTTGGCAATGGATTTTTAAACGGAGAGTTTGTTACCGTTAACAATCCGCAAGTAGTTTTTAACCGTGCCGACTTTGTATCTGAACAGTGGGCTTTAACTGCCGAGTTTGACGTGAGAGGTGTATTTGATAGCCCAACGTCGGACCGCCCTAGCCAAGAATTACTCAGTTTTAACGATGATGGTACAACTGGATTAGGGTTAATTAACAGTCGCAGTGGTAACTGGAATGTTGCAGACGGAGTATTAAACCTAGAAATAGGTGATAACAATCTGCGATATTATCCATTATTAGAAACGCAGGATGATGTCTTTGCGATTCTTGAGCGTATAGACCCCCAAGGTGATCGCACAGTTATCGCCACCAACATGGCGAAATTAATCTCGGAACAAACGTCTAGTTTTGCAACGGAATTTATTCGCGCAGAACCTACCGTTGAATCTGCGGAAGTCTGGCTTTCTGATGCGCACTTATTTTTTGAAACGCGTGATTATGATGAAAACGGAAACGTTGATTTCGGTTTAGTAACCGGGTTTTCATTTTCACAAAGTGTCGGTTCGTTAGATGTAATTAATGAGATCGAAGCCAACCAAATTGGCGCTTTTGGTTCTAATTGTATTGAATCAAGCACCATCGAGTGTTTTCAAGTTAGAGATACGCTTGTGGTTGGATTAGAAGGTGAGCGTATTACGTTGTCGGACCTGCCGATTTTGAACAATCCAACATTAGCTAATAGAACCCGTGAATTGCAGGTTCTTAGCTATGATGAAGATCGACAACGTGCGGTTGTTTTAGATCACAGTTTTACGCAAACAAATTCCGCCGAGCTAATTATCGAAGAATTACCAAGAATTAATGTGTTACAACTGATTAATTTAGCTCGGGATTATCCACAGGAATACTTAGCGGAACCCACGTTGTTTAATCAATAAATTTCTCTAAAAATCAGGTGTGAATCGCCTGATTTTTCTAGTATCAAATTTTTGTATATTTTTCTAAAAATTTCTGATTAATCTATAGGAACCTCTGATTAACTCATCCATGATTTAATCAGAGGACAGAAATTGAAAATGCGATTTCCAATTTCTTTGTGAAGAAATTGGAAATCGCATTTTCAATTTCTGTCCTCTGATTAAATCATGGATGAGTTAATCAGAGGTTCCTTTAGTTTGGAATTCCGTTAATTAAATGTCTTTCGCGAAAAATGCCGATATCAACACAAGGCATCTGCACTTATTAATCATTTAATTTTTATTTAAAAATAGACTTTAAAACGCATCTTAAGAAAATAAATGTCTATTAGATTGCCTCGGAATTAGCCTTGATTTTTAATTCAAAAATCTTCTGCTTTAGGCATCTCGCTCCATTGGCAATTGGTGTTAACACCGAGCCTTCCACAAGAGTATTGTTTTATTTCGTCGGTCAGCTCGCAGGTTATTGTGTTTTTTTCAAACAAATTGTCCTCGGGCAAAATGCCATCGCTTGACGTTAAACTCCAAATTAAAAACTCCTGCTCGTAATAGTTTACGGTAACTCGTTGAGACACCATGGTTCGCGCCAATGGTGTAGGGCGATAAAAACTGGTTTTTCTTTCTAATGAAAACCAACCCCGCTCATCGGTAACAACCGAGCAGGTCTCGGGTTTTACCGGGTCCCATTTAACAACCAACTTAACCTCGGCGCCCTTGGCCGGTTCGCCACGAAAACATATCACACCCTCAAGACCGGCGAACAAAACGATTTCGGTTTTGGGTTTTCGAGCAAATAGATTCAACAAAAAAAGCATTTTAATTCTCGTTAAGGGTAACAGCTTAATTAGACAATAATGCAATTAATTATGACACGCTATCCGGTGTTCTTCATTGAACGGGCAAGTGCGATAAACCGCGCTTACGACGCGGCTTGTGAAAGGTTGGAATAAGAGAATAGGAGATTTTTGGGCCATCCTCTGATCAGATCGAGGACGAACTAATCAGAGGTTGCTTGAGAGTATCTGAGAAAAAGGTGCGGCCCATTGGGCCGCAGCTTTATTTGTGCCGGGAATTTTTAACAGCAATCGAGGTGTATTTAGCAAATGCTTTATCTTCGTGACGCTTGATAAGCGCAATCAGACCCACGCATATCACCAGCATCAAAAGGGCGAACAATACCAAGGCTAACGGAGAATTCGCGAAAATAAAGTAAGCTGTTGCACCGTCCCATTGAGAAATAGATGTACCCATTTGAAATTCCTCTCTATTTATACGTTGGCGAGTTTGTTTGGAACATCACTTTGACGCGTTGCCGGAACATTGGCCTCTGGGTAGGGTTTAGCCAAAAGCTCTACTTCATCAATGCCCAACTCTTCGACCGCTTCAGGCACGCGAAGCATATTCAATGTCTTCAACAGCAGAGATATTCCGTAGCCCGGTATAAATCCGAGTAACACCATGACCAAGCCAGAGATCAGTTGCCCGGTGAAGCTAATGGGCGGCATGCCCTCGGCATTTGGTGTTCCTGTCGCGAAAACACCCACCATGATCACAGAGAAAATGCCCGCAAAACCGTGTACAGCAACCGCGCCAACGGCGTCATCAATGCCACATCGCTCAAGAAATTTAGCACTTTGGACACTGAGCACCCCGGCGACAACAGCGACAATAAAGGCCAACGCGGGATCGTAGAGGTCGAGTCCAGCGGCAACGGAAATGATGCCAACAAGACCACCCGACATTGTCCAAAACGGATCGCGAGTGGCGATGTAACAACCAATAATGCCACCGGCAAAACCCATCAGCGTATTGAACGCAAACGCGGATAGATTGGTTGGCGTGTTGTAAATCGTCGTCCAACCGGTGTCTCCGGTATTGAAGATGATGCAGCCACCCAAAAATCCGAAGAAGCCAAAAATAATCATCATCAGGCCGATCAATGTCATTGGCAGACTGTGCGGTGCGATGGTTTGCGCGATACCGTTAATAAATTTACCGGTGCGAGGGCCAAGGTTAGTTAGCACGCCCAGGGTGAAGAATCCAGCTACCGCATGGACAACTCCAGCTGCGCCAACATCATGGTACCCGTATTTGGTCAACAGCCAGCCTTCGCCATGCCACCCCCAAGCAGCGGCCAAAATCCAAATGACACTACCCACCAAGATCGTGAGAATTAAAAACGCACTGACGCGAATCCGCTCGATAACCGCTCCGGATAATATTGATCCAGTAGTTGCGCCAAAAAGCGCAAAGGCCGCCCAGAATACGCCGGTGCCCATCTCATCGAGCTTGGGTCCCATGCTGGTCGACCAAGGTAATGCTTCTGCAACAGATGAAGGCACAATCCCGCTTGGGAAAGACAGGTATATCCACCAACCCACCAAGTAAAAAGCGGGAATAATCATAGCGAGCGCCAGAATATTTTTTATTCCGGCGGCTAAGGCATTCTTGCCCCGGGAGGCGCCCATTTCGTAGGCCAAAAACCCAGCATGGATCATGATCATCAATGCTGTGCACCACCAGTAAAATACTTCCATATTCATGGTTTGGTGCATTTCAATCACCGCTTGTTGCGATTGCACCATCTCACTAAGTTGTTCTAGGCTCAAATTCTCTTGATTCATTGCACCTACCTCGGATTAGTACGGGTCGCCCGTTAAGAATTAGGGATCAGATCCAGCCAACGATTCACCACCTGATGCGCAAAACGCTGCTGATCGGACTGATAACGCTCAAAGTCAAGCATGACTTGTTGGTAAATCTCGCTCACGGTTGCGGGCGAATGATTGGGATTACCGATCAGTTCGCGCTCAGTCCAGGTTGTTACTATGTTGGGATTCACCTCGAAGTGGCATTGAAAACCGTAGGTGCTCTCGCCCAATCTAAACGCTTGGTGACGAATGGCTTCTCCGGTGAGTAACAAAGAGGCATCTACAGGTAATTCAAAGGTATCCGAATGCATCTCAAAGATTGTCGGAGTGAAATCCAATCCCTCCAGTAGCGGATCAGTCTCGGCGGCTTGGGTTGGCGTTAGCGGTGTAAATCCATATTCTAAAAACCCTTGCGCAAATACCTTGGCGCCAAACGCGTAGGCGATGGCCTGCGATCCAAGACACGAGCCTAGAATCGGCTTGTTAAGCTTGTGAAACGCCAGAATGCATTGTGCCAGTGAATCAAAATACGGTTTTAAGGCGAGGTCATGAACACTGACCTCACCGCCAAAGACAATCAGTGCATCGTAGTCATCCGGCGCGGGCATCGGGTGATTTTGGCGCCGGTAATGCCAGATTAACGCTGCTCCTCGCTCCGCCACGACTGCACCGATGGCACCTGATTCCACAGGGCCATCCATGCTCCCAGCCATAATGGCCGCGATCTTCATCAGAACACTCCCTTTTCTAAGAAATCGTCTAGACCCGGCGTTCGGTAACCGTCCTCTCGATAGGTGATTGGGAAGTAGCTTTCATCGACCTCATTTGAGCCAAACTTTTTGTACTTACCGTAAATTGGCCCATTACCAATGGTCATCAAATTGGGGTTGAATTCGATGTCGGACTGGAAGCAATGCATCGCTAGGGCCCGGCGAGGAACGTCGGCTTTATTGATTCGCGACCCGTGCCACAACCAACCATCATGGAAGGCGCCACCACCGGGAGGCACCACCACCGGCACAAGCTCCAACTCAAAGCCGTGACGCTCGGCCCATTCACGAACCTCTTTCAGATCGTCTTCGGGTCCGTGGAACTGCATAATGGGTTTTGCTTCACCCCAGGTGTGGGAACCTTTGATGTACACCAAGGTGCCACCTTCAGCGGTTGTTTGATCGAGCGCAATCCAGCAGCTCACTAAAGCGGGCTTATCGATCCATAGTGAGTACATACTATCTTGATGAAAACCTATAGATCGGCCTCCAACCGGCTTCCACAACAGGTTATCAATCATCAGACGCGTTCCGGTCCAACCGCCAAGTTGGGCACAGAATCGACCCATCTGCTCACTGAGTACTTGTCGCGCTACGGTTAAATCCGACTTCCACGCGTTACAGATTTGCTTGGTGTAAGGAGGATCACCAACCGGTAAATTAACCTCATCGGGCTTGATGCCGGTTAGATACTCCCCCTCATTGAATATCGCCTCAAAACGATTGCGAATCTCAATGGCGTGCTCTGGCTCAATAATTTTATCGACGATTAAAAATCCGTCTTTTTTAAATTGTGCGACTTGCGCATCGGTAAGTGCTTTCATGGTCTTGACCTCAATAAAATTCGAGATAGCGATTAAGTTCCCACTCTGAAACGTGCCGGTGATATTCCTGCCATTCGGTACGCTTGATGGCTATGAAGGCGTTGATCAGCTCGGGACCTAAGGCTTCTTGCAGCACCAGATCACTGGCAAGCTCGTCCAATGCTTCGTTTAGGGTTTCTGGCAGGCGCTCAACGCCCAACTCATCAACCTGCGCGTGGGTGAGTGTGAAAAAGTTGGTGTTGATTGGTTTGCTGGGTGTTAATTCTTGTTCAATACCGTGCAGACCGGCGGCGATGATTGCGGCGGTGGCCAAGTAGGCATTCATGCTGCTGTCGCCTATTCGAATCTCAATGCGTCCGTAGGGAATTCGCAGCATGGCCGATCGGTTATTGTCTCCGTAAGCGATGTATACCGGGGCCCAGCTGGGTCGTTCGGGCGTGCCTGACACTAAACGCTTATAAGAATTGACCGAAGGGCACAGTAGGGCGGTGAGTGCTTTAGCGTGGAGAGTAACGCCCGCTAAAAACTGATAGGCAAGCTTTGATAATCCCATTCCATTTGGGTCATTGGCATCGTGGAATAGGTTGGTGCCAAGCTCATCTTGCATGGAGCAGTGCACATGCATGCCATTGCCGGTGGTGGTCGAGGATAGCTTAGGTAAAAAGCTGCAAATCGCACCATTTCGATGGGCGATTTCTTTGGCGCTCATCTTAAAAAGCTGAATATTATCGGCGGTTTTAAGCGCTTCGTCGTAGTCAAAGTTCAGCTCAAATTGACCGTTGGCGTCTTCGTGATCGATTTGGTAGACCTTAAGACCGGTAGCCTCCAAGGACTGATGGAGCGCCTCTAAAAAGGCGGTATTGCGAGTGATACCTTGATAATCGTATGTGGGCTTTGCCAGTGTGTCCGAACTGTCGAAGGGAACCACCTGATCGTTGTCATCGCGCTTAACCAGATAAAACTCAGGTTCAAGCCCGGTCATAAACGCCCAGCCGCGCTCTTTAAGACGGTCGGTTTGTTTCAATAAAACGTTTCTGCAATCAAGCGGATAATCTTTGTCGGCAACTTGGCCGCGACCACGAATCACCGCGTAACCCGGCAGCCAAGTGAGCAGAGTTAGGGTGCTTAAATCACCGACCAGCATATATTCGGGATCTTGCGGGCTGATGGTAAAGCCTTGCACCGCCGCACCGGCAAATCCGGCACCGGTAGTTAGCAGGCTCTCTAAACAATGCGCTGGTACGCATTTGCTTTTGATACCACCGTGAATATCAACAAACTGCGCCAGCAAATATTGAACGTTGTGCTCTGCTAGAAACGCTTGCGCAGCCGCCAGAGCATTTTCTTCGGGGCATTGCCACTGCGTGGATTTTGGAGTGTTTCGAGACATGGTTTTCATCTCCGTATTGGGATGAATCCAGTCTGTCAAAGAGGAGGGTAATTTGCGTTGACGGCTAAAACCTATTTGTTGACATTTCGCGCCATCGTTATGGCATCAACGGATAACCCGTTATGCCTCTCGCCATTGGCTGGGATTTACGCCCTTCCAACGTAAAAAGGCACGTGTAAACGCACTTACTTCTGAATAACCCAACCGGTAGGCTATTTCAGAAATGGTTAACGTGTTGTAGGTCAGATAATAGGTGGCTAGGTCTTCGCGAACGGTTTCGGTCAAAATTTTAAAGGAGGTATTTTCTTCTTTGAGACGGCGTTGTAGCGACCGAATAGGCAGATTAAGTCTCTCTGCAACCTGCTCGATGCTGACCTCGCCTGAAGGCAAGCACTCAATTATCTCGTTTTTAACCCGTTTGGTTAGGCTAATAGGTGCCAGAGGTCGCCCTGCCATATCTTGAAGCATGCCCAGCAACACGCCATTGAGCATTGAGTCGGCTTTACTCATGGGCGTATCTAAGCAGGATTCACGAAAACGAATGACATTGCGTGTCTGTTGGAAGCGAACATCGCAGGCGAAGGCATCTCGATGCGGCCTTGCATCCACAAGCGCCGGGTGTTGAAAATCAACGCCCAGTGGCGCCCAGGATTCACCCATGGCACTTTTTACGACGTTATTGAGCATTCCTAACGTCAATTCGGCATCTTGTCGTCGATCTAAAATATCACCGTCGAGCAATCGGTACTCAAGCTCACAAATTCCTTTACGGACGTCCAATTGCAGTACGCTGTTGCGTTGGAATACAGGAAAGTAGGTCTGCATACCGTCTAAGGCGTCTCGTAAAGTCGCCGCGGTCGTTGCATAAAACCCAAATGCACCCAATCCATCGGGTTGAAATTGCTCGCCAAACCATAAACCAAAGTGTTCATTGCCCGTAGACTTTGCCGCCTCATGCATGGACAAAATGTACTGGCTCAGCGAAATATGGCGATTAGGTTGTTTGTATAGGTCGGGGGCTAAGCCTGAACGCGCCAATACTTGCTCGCTTTTACCACCTTGGATATCGATAAACCTATCCAAGCCAACGGTTACCGAGGCAATAACACTGGATGCGTTTTGTTTTTGCGATGAAACTTGCAATGAATTGATCATGACCAGACCCCCATTAGGATAATCTCTGATCAGCAATAAGGGTACCACTCTCGGAAAAACCGATAACCTATTGAATCATAAAGATTTTTTGTAGAGATTCAGTGCTAGTGCTGTTTTATAGTGCACTAAAATGCGTCGTTGGCGCACGACGATACATTAAGAAGTTATAAACACCTCTACAGAACTTTGATTTGCTGCCATAAAAAAAGCCGCATGCCAATCTCCATGACACGCGGCTTTTTAGGGGTGCGTTTTAAAAAATTGAAGCTTACTGAACGGTTACAGTGGTTACAAAACCAACCGAGGCGGGGTAGCGCACCAAGCTGGTTGTTACACTATCTCTGACCGTGGTTTGCACCTGCGCAGTATCTCCTGCTGAACCGACAATTTCAAAAATCAGATTCACCAAAGGCACTGAGGCAGTCGGCGCTGTAAGCGAAGTCTGATTCGACACCACAATCGCGTAGTTACCGTCGTTATTTTGGTGGCTACTGAACAGACCACTAAAATCTCCATCCGCGGCGGTAATATCCACCAGCGATAAAACCGCAGGATCAAAACTCACTTCAAACTCAACACCACCCATAGGATCTGCACCCGCAAAGAATACAGCAGGAAGCGTAAGTTGTTGGCCGGCAGAGACAGTGACATTGTTTTCGTCAAAAAACACATCACCAATAAACTGTGCGTTGGCGCCTTGCCAACAACACAGTAGAACCATTGCCATTAATATTTTTGAAAATTTCATTAGTTTGGCTCTCCTACGCGGATGGTTATGCTAAGCGTCTCGCCCTGATTTAGACCTGCGGTACTAATTTCGGTTGATCCATCAAAACGAATTCTTGTGCGATCTACGGGATCGTTAACAATGACCTCATTTGCGTCAAAGATGACGACGATAATGGTACCGCCAAACATTGCTGATGCACGGCCAACAAACTCAAGCTCGTTAATGCCAAACGGCAGTTGGTAAGTGTTCTCAAGCAATACGTTTGGATCTTCGGCAATCACGGTAGACTCGCCATTGATACGAAGCTCAAAGATATCATCTTTGATCGACCCGTTATCGCCAAAGCGAATTCGAATCGGCATAACTCCACAGGTAATCTCCACCGATTTTTGCTGCACAAGATCGCGAATTTGTACCTGCCCATTCACATCGGCGAATTGAACAAAATTAGCATCTCCGGGCGCAAAACAGCCAAAGTCTGCTTGATCAGGTGCGGTCACCGATAGATCACCACCAACCGCCGAATTAGCGTCAAAAATTCGTGTGGCATCTAAGGTAATACTTTGATCAATAAACAGAGCCAGATACTGAGAGCCCACATCCGACAGGATTCCAGTGACTTCTGCCGCAGAGGTTGGTTGACCAGTAACAGCCGAGACCTGGCTGGTTAGCAATGCCAGTAAATCGTTACCGAGCAAATCCAACAAATCTACAAGAGCACCGTTTGAGGCTCGACCTGCTAGCAAATTACTGATGACTTGATCGGCAAGAATTGCCTGCAATTCAACATCACCGGTGCCAGAAATCATCTGAGCATCCACAAAGCGTCGAACGGTCTCGCCACCAGTGACATCCAACTGCGGAGTAATTTGCGAGCGTTGACCCACCATTTGCTCGGTTGGGTTCGCCAGTAAACGCAGGCGCAATTCGGTATCACTGAACAAGTCGGCAATGGTTGATGCGAAAGCAAGTTCGGAGGTAACCACCGGACACTGCTCCGTCCAAGCGGCAACGGCATCGGCCGGTAGGCTTTCTGACAGCACCGAAACCTCTAGGGCATCGCAGCTCAAACCAATCAAGGTAGTCGCAGCGCGAGTTAGATCAAAGGTGTCTTGCAAATGACACAACGATGGAACTGTTTCACTGCACACGTCTAACAAACCGCTTGGATTTACCGACGTGCCGTTGGTAATGGCTTCATCTGTGGTACTTAATAGACTGCGGAATGCGTCTAAACCATTTGCATACAATGCCTGTTGGAGCACGGCCGCCAGCGGCGAATCGTTATTATCGATTAGCAGTAATCGGAATTGATCAAAGGTTGTCGATAGATTTGCACGACCGACCGTCAAAGACGCACCCAATACAGCAGAGTTTTGACCAGTAACGCTCAGGTCAGATAGCAATGCATCCAGCGATAATTGTTGCAACTCGAAGGCTCGCTCGAACTCATTCAAGAAATCCATTACGTCGATGGTCGCATCTGAAGGTGGCAATGGCTGCTCACCGAGCTCAACGGTAAAGGTATCCGACAGGATATTGCCACCGCTTTGAACATCTACCTGCACGCTTGCGGTTACGCCCGCCAGGCTGGCCTCAGCCGGAATGGTGAAGTACACGTAACCTTGAGCAAATTGCGTGATCGATTGCGCGGCAAAACCATTGACGGTAATCGCTAACGAATCGAGCGGCGCTACCAAGTTTGGCGAAATAACCAGAGCGCTACCGCCCGGGATATTTTGTGGTGGTGAAATAAAGCGCGCGATAAAGTCTTGCGAGGCGACAATACTGCACAGTAATTCAACGTCAACAAGATCGAAATCGGCGTCTAGATCGATATTCGCGGCGATTGCCTCATCGCGATCGGCTGCGTCTCGCAAACCACCAAAGCGCTGGGTTGCCAAAACAACGTCCACCAAATCGATTTGACCGTCGCCGTTCAGATCACCAATGGTTGGGAAGCCAAACTCCTCTGGGAAAGGCTGACCTGAATTGCTGATCACTACCGATAATTGATCGGTAACAATCACATCATCACCAACAAAAACCTGCGCGGTGACTTGTACCGTTTCTTCGGTGGCAAAGCTGAAGCTCGCCGAAGGTGTGCCGGTATCGGTAAAGGTGAAGCTTTGACCATCACTGGTTGTAAACACCACGCGATCGAAGTTGGCATTTATCGGCGCCACTGTGGCAACAAAGTTTAACGTTTGGCCAGTAACAGCAATAGAAATAGGCGCATTCAGAGCCACAAACTCAGGTAGCTGTTCCATAGCTACGATACTGATTGGCGTTGTTATGAACGACTGGAAGCCAGAGAATACTTCTGCGGTTACGGTGAAATTGCCAACCGCATTAAAGACAATATTGGTTGAATCACCGACTACACCGGTAACAGTATCAACAACGTCACCGTTACCGTCTGCGATGGTAAATACCACTCGATCAATCGGGCTGGTTTGTGGCGTGATGGTCACATCAAAGCTCAATGCTTCGCCCAAAATCACTTCGCTGGCAGAGCTGGTCACCGTTGCCGAAATAGGCTCTGCAATGGTGATACTTGAGTTGGTTTCTATAACTTCGTCACCGATAAACACGCGGGTGGTTACATCAAAATCGCCCGCAGTATTAAAGGTGATGTTGGTGGCAGCGCCAGTGGTGTTACCCGCAATAGGAGTCGCTAGGCCAGAGACCACATATTCAATACGTGTTACTAAATCTAGGGCTTCCGCTGGAGTTAACACCGTGGTAAACGCTACTTCGCCGCCAGTTAGTGCTTCGGTTGGTGCCGTGACAGTGACTTCCGGTAAATTCGCGTTAACACTGAAGCTGCCCGCGTCGATTACCTCGTTACCAATAAGCACCTGAGCAGACACTGTAAAGGCACCAGAAACTGGGAAATCTAGGTTAAATGGACTGCCGTCTACTGGGCCGTTTACCACACGATCTGCAATCGCTGGATCATCGCTCGTAATGGTGTAGACGATGCTATCGGCGACCGTACCTTGTGGCGATAAGCCAACGGAGACTGGCACGCTGTCACCCACGATAATAGTGGCAGGCGCAAATGTGGTGGTAATCGCAGGCAAGGATACAGCTACTGCAATTGGATCACTGACGGTGGTTTCGCCATTCACGGTAACTTCACCAACAACGCTAAAGTTGCCCGCGGTTGGGAAATTAATATTAATCGGCGAGCCATCAAGCGGTGCGTTCACAACCTGTTCTGCGCCGGTATCGGTGTTGGTTACGCGGTAAATAAATGCCGATGCGTTAGTGCCGACCGGTTGAATATCCGCCGAGAACGACAGCGGTGAGTTAACAACCGTTGCGTTCGCTGAGCTGATTAAATCAACGCTAACTGGATTTGCAACAGTAATTGAAGACACATCTTCAATGACCTCGTCACCTACAAAAACGCGGGTAGTGACGGTAAAAGTACCCGCAGCAGGGAAGGTGATATCGGTTGCGGTGCCATCAGTTGTACCTTCTACCGTGCGCTCAACACCGTTTTCGGTGATGACATATTGCACACGGTTAACCAACGCCAGCGCTTCGCTTGGCGATACCGTGGTGGTGTAAGCAACAGGTTGGCCGGTTAACACTTGTACTGGCGCCGTAACCGTAACCTCTGGTAAGGCTGCATCAACACTAAATTCACCGGCGTCGATCACTTCGTTACCAATAAAGACTTGCGCAGTTACGGTGAAACCACCCGCTCTTGGGAAATCTAATTCGAATGGGCTGCCATCAACGGGGCCTTCAATCACACGATCAGCAATCGCCGGATCGCTGCTTGTGACGGTATAAACAATACGATCGGCAAGGGTACCCTGTGGTGTTAGCTCAATGGCAACCGGAACGGAACCGCCCACTAAAACCCCACCCGAGGGGAAGTTAGTCTGTAGCGTTGGCAAGGTTGCCGTAACAGTAACAGGCGAACTGGTTGTCACTTCACCATTAACGGTTACTTCACCAACCACGGTAAACTCACCAGCGTTAGGGAAGGTAATCTCGAAGGCGCTACCATCCACCGGAGCTGTAATGATTTGCTCTTCACCGGTAGCCACATTAGTGACTCGATAAACAACACTGTCGGCAACAGTGCCTTGGGGCTGAATATTTGCGGTAAAACTGAGCTCTCCGCCAACCACAGTCTCGGTTGCAGAACCGGTAATCGTGGTGCTAACAGGCACAGCCACATCAACCACAATTTCTTCGGTAAGAACTTCTTCGCCAATGAATACTTGAGCAACAATCGAAAACTGACCCGGATTGGCGAAGCTAATTTCGGTTGCGGTGCCTTGGGCATTACCGGCAACCACACGCTCAACACCGTTTTCAGTAATTACGTATCGAACTTCGGTAACGAGGTCTGCAGATTCAAGGGGAGTAAAGCTTGATGTGTACAGCAGCGTTTGGCCAATCAAGGCATTGGTAGGCCCAGTAAGGGTCACGGTCGGTAATGTTGATGAGACAGTAAACTCGCCAGCATCGATAATTTCATTGCCAATAAATATTTGCGCGCTAACGGTAAACTCGCCTGCGGTTTGAAACTCCAGATCGGCAACACTGCCATCAACGGGACCTTCAACTTCTATTGGCGCAACCGTTGGATCGCTGCTGGTAATGGTGTAAACCACCCGATCTGGCACCGTACCTTGGGGTTCTATCTGAATAGAAGCCGGTACCGTTTGGCTAACCAAAATATTGCTGGCCGTAAAATCTGTAGTAAACGTAGGAAGCTCAACAGTGACAGATACCGATTCACTTAAAAAGGTATCGCTGCCCACCAAGATTTCGCTAACAACCGTAAATGTACCGGCATCAAGAAAATCAACCGCAAATGGACTGCCATCTACCGGCGCTTCAACTTCACGCTCTTCTCCGGTTTCGGTATTGGTAATGCGATAAATAACGCTTTCAGCAATTGTGCCGTCAGGCTGGATATTGGCTTCAAAAATAAGCGGACTGCCAACAATAGACTCAACAGCGCTTGGAATAATCTCAACCGTCGTTGGAGTTTGAACCTCAAAGGTAAACTCGTCGGCAGCAACAACCACTCCATTTACAAACGCTTCCGCTCTTACGCTAACCGGGCCGGCGTTGGTAAAACTAAATTGCGCGTTGACTCCTTCAACAACTTCAGTGCCTTGGCTGGTCGTTGCTGTAAATACAACACGATCAACTTGAGTATCGATAGGAGAAAATAGGGCAGAAAAAACCACAGGCTCGCCCGCAAAGATTTCGGGACTTGCAGATTCAATTTGCAGAGCAATAGGCTGGGTTACAACAACCGTAGATTGCGCCGAAGCAACGACTTCTCCGCCAGAGATAACGCGCACCGTCACCGAAAAGGTACCGGCTTGATCAAAACTAATTTCTGCCGGGCTACCTTGAATGGTGCGACCATCGCTGGTGACAAACTCAATGCGATCTACATTCGCATTTGCCGGAAAAACTTCAACTGAAAAAGAGAAGGGATCACCAACTTCGCCGGTTTGCGCACTACTGGTTATCTCGGCCGATACGCCGTTGGGCGTTTCTGTTGGATCGGTAGGATCACCGTCGTCGCCGTCACCTTCGCCACCGGTGCCACCATCGCCTGAACCGCCGCCACCATTATCGGGTGTTTCACCCGAGCCGCCGCCGTGAATAGATTGATCAACATTGGGACCATCAGAACAGGCAGCCAATAAAGCAATTAAGGCTGCAATTATAAAGTGGTTGGTTTTCATTGAATTTCCCTATTTTCGTTGCAAGGCAACGCACAAACTACTTTTTGTTTTGTTCCTAAAAATCCTTTCCCTATACCAATAGGGTTTATAAACAAGGAGCAAATTCGTGGAATGCGATTTATTGTGCGACCGAAGCTGCCTAAGGTTTTATAACCTTTAGATTTAAAATTTCGCAAAGATTATATTTTCAACTAATAACACTCTCAACTGAATTATTAGAATTATTCGTTTTTCTGTACTAAACGATATAAGTATTCTCTTACAAGATAACGCTTTTTTATTGTTTGCTAATATTTATACGTAAAAAAAATGTAAAAGTTGAATGGTCACAACAAACAAACCTGACCTTAACCGATTATTTTTCAGGTATTAATCCATTTCGCCTTACACAGGTAAACACACCTGTATTAAGGATTCAAAAAGACACAAAAATAAAAACGTATTTAGGCGGCGACTTAGAATCAACATTAAAAACAAAAGGAAACTCTGATTAACCTAGAGTTTCCAGCGACACAAGGATGTGTCGCCAATTTCAAGAACGGTAAGTGATTGAAATTGTGAAGAAATTGGAAATCGCATTTTCAATTTCTGCCCTCCTAGACTCAGACCATTTCTGTAACGCTAAGTAATTCCCATCACAGAGAAACCCTAAATTATCCCAGGATAAACAAGCAGTTTTTAGTATGCCAACGTCTAAAGAATGAAATCCATTACAACCAATTGCAGCAGAAGGGTTCGGAAATTACACACAGAAAGGATTTTTGATCGATCGATACAGATTTATTAATCCTCCAAACTCAATGGGAAGACGTTCAAAAATGTCAGAAAACTTTCTGATAATTATGTTGCCCATTCCGCAAGAAACCGCAAAGTCGGTAGATATCCATAAAGCAAATTATTTTATCGATAAAAGGTTCAGTGAAGAAATACTCAGGCAGATGATAATAAACAACTGAAAGGAACGCCCCTGATCAAAAAAATCAACATAGATCAGAGGCGTCTGAAAAGTTATAACGCAGACTGATGATCGATAAATCCATCATCTAATAAAACTTGAAAATTAGTGCTCGCTACAAGTGATCCATCTAAATTAAATATTTCTACCTTCCAATTACCCGCTAAGGAAGCTTCGACGGAGCCAAAACCCTGGCTTAATATTCCGGTTCTCTCCTTACCCAAATAGACAAACTCTTGCCACGTTTTCAAATCGGCATTATTTAGCTCGCCAGCTCCGGTCGAATCTAATTGAGACCATTTGATCCGTAGCGCAGATTCACCCGAATTGCTGGAAGATACCTTATTCACTCGAATCTTAACCGCATAGTTCACGCCATTTGCCATAGTGACCTTATCTGTACGCTCTGTGATTCTGTTGAGAATAGTGAAAAGACCTGAGGAACCAAAAGTACCTTGCTCAGTAATTTTACCCTGCACAATAGTTGTATTAATCTGCAATAATTCGTTCAAGGCGGAGGTAATTTTCAACTGCTCCTGCGAGCTAAAATTGCCATAATCTAGAATATCAAGAAATGTCGATGAGACTTTTCGTTTTACCTCTCTAGACGATCCGTCTGACTCGTTAATGTACTCAATTAAGTAGTCAAAACATTGATCTAAATTTCTAAGATCAGTTTCGCTCGTACAATATATTAATGCCAATTTTAAATTAGCCGAATATTCCCCTTGATTCTCAGATTTATGATAGAGATTTATTGCTAAATTTATATCTGATGCTTCGGACTCCTTCGCAAGTAGATATGTCGCTTTAGCGTAACCAGCATCAGATGCAGCTTGCAAATAAGACAAGCCTTCTTCTCTGGACTCCTTCTCTCCCAGCAAATATTGACCATAACTATATCGGCTATCATTATCACCCAGATCAGCTAAGAGTTTTAGATAGCTGTTTCTCAGTAAATCGTTGGGGTTTCGAGACATGCGGCCTGACTGTCCATCGACCAAAATTTTTAGCTCTTCGATCTCATGATCTCTAATGAAGTCTAGGTGCAACTGCTCACGTAAAAATCGATCGACCATTAAAACTTCATGTCTTGACTTACCATAGGTTTCTGTACCGTGGCCTGTATTTTTATAAATATAATATTCGTAATTTTTTCCGTATTTATTTAAGAGATAAGCTAAACGATTTGACTGCTCAAATCCGGCAATAAAATCTGAGTCACCAGCCACTACTAGTAATGGCTTTTTAATTTTATCTACCATTCTAACGGGTGAGTTTATTTTTAACTCTTCAGAAAGCTCACCAACTGTAAATTCCAACTTTTTGTTGTAGTCATCGACTAAATTCAATGTACCACTACTAAACAATAGAGGTAAATCATAAACACCGTACATTGCAACGGCACAATCAAATATTTCTGGATGTAATATCGTCAACATTACTGATGAATATCCACCGTAACTTTTTCCTATAGCGCAAGTTTTTTCAAACTGATATTCACGCCGCAAATCATTTACGGCGGTCATAATATCTTGTTCAATAATTTTACCGAACTGCCCACGACCAGAATTTAAAAAATCTAAACCAAAGCCTGAAGAACCTCTAAAATTAATTTGAAGAACTGAAAAACCCCTGTTTACGTAAAACTGAGTCTCAATATTAAAATGAGCGACATCTCTTACTCCGACAGGACCCCCGTGCGGCATAACTAATAAAACACCATTACCATTATTTTTAGGTTTAGTATATATCGATTCTACTCTTTGTCCGTCTGCCGAGACATTCACTCTAGCCTCGGACTGCGCAAACTCAGCCAAGTCTAGTAGTTCATTAGAACGTTTAATTAATTCAGCAATCTTCTTTTCGGAATCAAATAAATAATAAGCGCCAGGATCATCACTAGCAGAAACATATAATAATTTAATATTATTCTTCTCAGATGAAGCATGTATATATACCTGTTTACCAGGAAAAGACTCTTCTAAAGAAGAAATTTCTACCTGATTTTTACTTTTAAAATACTCAGTTTTTAACTCTCCGAGTTCTACATATGCTATAAAACGAACAGCGCCGGCACTATCAACTTCCGCATCTTCTAGATCATAAATATCATGACCATATAATGTTTCTTCGATTTTTTTTGTTTTTTCATTGTAAATTCCCAAAGAAACTTTATCGGTAATTAAATTACTAAGCACTGCTACGCGATCATTTTTAAGAGCAGCTATAGGCGTAAATGTTTTTTGTTTATCGCCACTGTAGATATTTTTCCAACGATGATCTTCACGAGTTTTAGACCAAACTTGATATTCGTTCTCTTTAATTTTTGCACCAAACATTGTCGCACTTGGTCCATGCCACTGATAAAAATCAGCGCCCGATAAAGGTTCCATAACCTGATGATCTATGGGAAATTTATTGTTTAATAAATTTTCAACCGACAACTTATGAATAGTCGTAAAATTATCCTCGAATCCTATTTTCACAGCCACTACGTAATCAGGCTCACGCGGCAACAGGTCTAAAACCACGCCTTTAAAGTAAATTGTTTTTACTTCTACAGAAAAAGAGTCATTTTGCTCCGCGAGTTTAGCAACACCAATATTGATAGGCGCCTTATTATTAAGCCTATACGAAAAGAATATTGTCTTGTCATCAATCCAACCAAGTCGGTATATTTGTGTTTCAGCATTAATTTTAGAAATTATTTGCGAATATTGTTTTTTAGGGTAAAAAACCTCTAAATATTTTTCTTTATCTGATGTTATTGCTGCCACAAGCAATCCATTTGGACTCAAACGAGCTTTACTGATTGAAGATGGACGAAACAAGTCAGAGACATCAATAGCCTTAGCAAAGATTGATGAAGATGCGAAAAGCATTAAGAATAATAAAAGCATAGATTTCATTATTTATCCTCCTTGATATTACGAACAAACTCAAAAAAATCATCCTCCCCCGGGCCTACATAGGTGATCAGGCGCTCTCCAATTAACTTCGAATAATAAGTTTCTATAAATTCGAGGGCGCTTGAGGACTCGTTGGACAGATAAAATTCTTTATGTAAAGAATCAATTTTAAATTCTCCCACATAATTTATTTTTTGAGGAACAACATCAAAGGACCAATACTTTTTATAAAGTTCGTAAGCGGAAATTTCATTAAATTCAATTCGACTAAATCGATAACTCCCCGCAGGAGCTTTAAACAATACGTAATTGCTTCCCTTACGCAAATCCTTTTCAGTTAAAACGAAATTTTTTTTTACCTGTGATACTTAATTCTCTCACTTGGTATTTGGTATCAATAGAAAGAAAAACGTATCCATCTTCTTCGGATATTTTTTGTTCTTGACCAGCTTTTATATTTTCAACTTCGGTTACGGCACAGGAAAAAAGCAATGGTATTAAAACAATTATATACAGTGCTTTTAATGCAGCTTTGAAAGAAGGGTTGGCTTGATATAATTTTTGGAAAGTCATACGAGCATCAGTAATAGTAGAATAGGGCTATTTAGCAAAGGAAATAAACTAAAGTGTTAAAGACCTTTACCTGCTAGCCCTAATACTAATACCTTTTAAAAAAACATTAAAACCCACTTTTAACTCTTAATAAAAAACCCCCGCAGGCCCTGGAAATACCACCGGTGTTTCGGAGCCATCTTTGGCCACGGCGCTTACGCCAAAGAAGTAATTGTCGATAACAATATTTTTTAATTCAAAGCTATTAACGTTTCCTACGTAGCGTGAATGTGTCCAAGTGGGTTCTGTGGTCAGTCGCCAATAGACTTTGTACCCGGCGAGATTTTTTGCGGTTTTTTTATCGGCTTCTTGCCATTGAATTTTTGTTGACGGTGACACAGCACCTTCGATGGCAACGCCCTGTGGAATTGGCGGTGCGGCTGCGATCCCAGCCATGGTGATGGCATTTAATGCGGTTAATTTCGCGGCGTAACCTGCGTTTACACCGTCAATGGTGTCGCCATAAACAACGCCGTTTTCGGTGCGTAAGTCTTGATGCTGACGGTCGTAGTGTTCGTGGGTTTCCATAATACGCACGCCCGGAAAGCCTGCTTCGTTAAAGGGCCGGTGATGGCCTCCACGGCGGAATCGGTCGAGGCGATACACCATCATGACGTTTAGATTAGCAATGTACTTTTCGCCTAAGCTTTTTACGTATCGGGCAAGATTTCGAGACGGAGAATCAACTTCGCCACCGGTAAAGCGCCGTAAATTTGCTTCTTCGGGTGTCTCTACGGCGCGGGTGCCTTCGGAAAAAACCCGAACCGTGGAGTTATCAATAACTCCGTCTATGCCTTCAATATTCGAAATCATGTCGTTATTGAGTATGCCGACCAGTTGCCACTGTTGATCTTTTGCGTATTGCGCCACGATTTTTCCACCAAACAAACCTTGCTCTTCACCGGCAAGCGCCGCGTAGGCGATACTACCGGCAAACTTATATTGGCTGAGGACTCGCGCAGCTTCTAGCACACCTGCAACACCAGAGGCGTTATCGTTAGCGCCGGGGCTAATGGATGTCGCGTTCATAACATCAGAGACTCGGCTATCGATATCGCCGCTCATCATTATCATGCGATTGGGATCAACAGCACCTCGCTGAATAGCAACCACACTAACCACTTCAGTTTTGTTAGGAATTCGGGTTTCGCCTTCAACAAAATCAGACACATAATGAATTTCTAAACAACCACCACAGGCTTTCGATATGGTCTCGAACTCCTGGTAAATCCAACTGCGCGCGGCACCAATACCTGTAGTTTTACTGGTGGTATCAGACAAGGTGTGGCGCGTGCCAAAGCCAACCAGTCTTTCTATGTCACCGTAAATACGATCGGCGCTAACCGCTTCGGCAATATCATAGAGTTTGGGCACTTCGCTTGGCGGTGGTACAAGCGCTTCACCGTGAGCACTTAACACCACGGTAGCCGATAACGCCGCAAAACTACGTCCCAAGTATCGCTTTAGCTGCTTCGCTAAAAAGGGATCGGTCGAATGATCTAAGATTGAAACGCCGCGCATACCGCTCTCCAAATTTGTGGATAAATTTAGAAATTAACGATTGCTTTACAAAAACCCTCATTGATTGCTGAGTCACCGTATTTTACCCGTGCGCACCAACAAACTCTCAGTACTGGCCTGCCTATGGATTATTAATATTCTGTTCTTGAATATTAACGGTATTTTTAATTCAAAGTTTTAGAAAATACCTGACATTATTTAGGTGATTTACGTCCATTTTACAAAATCACGTTGCGAATAATATGTGTGAAATTTAAAGTAGCTTCGCGGTATAAGAGTTTATTTTTTGTACCCGACAAACTTATTGAAATAGGTTGTCGAACGCTTTAGTAACATATAAAAATCTTTGATTTCCTTATTTGTTAGATAATTAAAGATTAGAAATTAGAAATAAAGTTTTAATTTCGCTGTAATTTCGGAAAATTATCGATCTTGGGATTGATAGCATTGATAAAAGCAGTATTGAGTTTAATCGACTTTTATTTTGGGAATCCTTGATTTACTCCTCGCGATTTAATCTGATTTTCTGAAAATAAATTTGATTAAAATTAAGTTCATTTTTCTGTGTTTATATCTACTGCACCAATAAAAATACTTTGTTTGTTCATAAGCGCTCACAGCTACTAAAAAACGACTCTAAGAAACTTTGAAAAACGTATTATTCACGCAATCAGAATTTCTTTTATCACCTAAACCATAATTTAGGGAAGCTTTTTGGCATGGACAACGTAAGTAACCATCTTCGACTATCGCTTATGGCCGACATATTGGCGCTAAATTCGCAATCTACGCATCAAGAAAACGACAATATCTTAAATAAATTATTGACCTGCGTACGCAGTCATTTAAATATGGAAGTTGCTTTTATTTCTGAAATTAAAGACGGCTTTCGTATTTTTCGCTACGTAGACTGCGAGAAAAACTTTCAACCTATTACCATTGATGGCTTTGATAAACTCAAAAACTCTTATTGCCAAAGAGTTTTAGACGGTCGGCTGCCCGAATTAATTTTAAATGCTATTGATCACACAAGTGCGCTTGAGCTACCAGCAACCAACAAGTTACCCATTGGCGCCCACGTGAGTGTGCCACTGGTTTTTTCTGACGAATCCGTTTACGGCACCTTTTGTTGTTTTAGTCGAAAGCCAAACTATCAGTTAAATGCTCGCGATTTAGAAACCGTTCGCTTTTTATCGTATTGCGCTGCTTTAGTGTTGGAAAAAAATGTTAAACATGCCAACGATTTTGACTGTCGAAAAAACCAAATCAATGCCATCTTAGCTACGTTAGACTTTTATCCAGTCTTTCAGCCTATTTACTCTTTAACCGATCACAAACGGGTAGGTTTTGAGGCATTAACTCGATTTAATAATTTTAAGTTTTCTAGTCCAGACTTATGGTTTTCGCAGGCTAAAAATGTGGGATTATTGTCGCAACTAGAAACCGCTGCGATAGAAAAGTCGTTATTAAACTTTGGCGATAGTGAAGTTTTTGCCAAACGCGACAAATCGGAATATCTGTCATTAAATTTATCGCCAAGTACTTTATTGGAGAATCAAAACCAGTTTGATTATTTGATTAACAGTAATCACAACGTTGTTATTGAGCTAACCGAGCACGATGTTATTGAAGACTATTTAGAAATAAATTCCATTTTAAAACCGTTGCGCGATCGCGGTGTTAAATTGGCAATTGATGACGTGGGCTCAGGTTATGCGTCGCTCAAGCATATCTTAAAATTAAAACCCGACATTATAAAAATTGACCGTGAAATTATTCGCTCGATTCACGAAAATAGAGATGCCCAACTCCTTACACAGTCGTTGGTAGAATTTTCACACGCAATGGATTATCAGGTAATTGCCGAAGGTATTGAAACTCAAGAAGAACTGAGCATGCTGAAGACATTGAATGTACACAGAGGGCAGGGATTTTTCTTGGGTATGCCGTTAAAAGAAATTGCTTAGTAGGCATGTGGCATTATTGATCTGCAAAGTACGAACGCGTTCGTTAAGATTCTCGTCTGCACAGCGTTGCGTTTAAAGAAGCATCACCAATTACAAAATTCAGTGATGCTTTTTCAATAATTACTGGCTAAAACATTCTTGCTGTACCAGCTTGTCAGCTTCTATTCGCACCGAGCAATTCAGCAATGCCGAACCGCCTTGGTTAAAATAAAACTCAATGGCAAAATGCACCGCTTGATCATCGATTTCTAGCGACTCCAAAAAAGCACCTTGTGAATCGGCAAAGGTGTATTTCTCGTCCCCGTATTCAAAGCCCGTTACTTCGAGCTTTTCTAACAGCGTTAAATCCGGTGTGGCGATACGCTCGATCACGATCTTAGGCTCAATTTCCATATTGTGGCGAAGCACGCGAATTAACTGATTGTTAACACGTTTTAGCTCAATTCCCCAAACGCTTAAAGGCACGTCGGAGCTTAAACCCGACGCGACGGGTTGCTGTGCGCAGGCCAACATCGGTAGTTGCAAAGCAAACACTGTTACAAGTAACACTGATTTTTTAACAGGAAACACACCAAACAAACGATTTATCATCTTGCATTAGCCAAAAAACGAACACGACGATTAAAGCGATCTTGCGGAACATTTTGCCAACGACCGCGATCACCAATGAGATCTCTAAATTCTACCAAGTTATTGTTCACGGCAGGAGCCTGAATAAACCGACGTGCCGCGCCGGTGTAATCGCCACGGAATTTTAAATCGACCAAGATATCCTTGATGGCTTGATGGGTAGTGTCCCAATTGAGCTGGCCATAGAGATTGACCACGTCACTTTTGCCAGAGATTCGACGCACCTCAGACGCTTCGAGCTCGTAACTGATTTCGAACAACCTCAATTGTGCAAGTGGTGTAATTTCGAAGTCTAGCAAGTCGTTATCAACGATAAATTGATCGGCTCGATTGCCTTGCAGAGTAACCGCGTTAACCAATACTTCGGTTTTGGTTTTATCGATGCCAGCAACCATAAAATCGGCGCGAACTTGACCTTTGGTTTTAGTCTTCATGTCATAACCTCGACCCAAGGTTAGACCGGAACTTGCCGATGGCACGTGTAATTTTCGACTGTGAAAGCGACCACCTTCTTGGCCTTCCGCCTCCCAAGTAACCGTTCCTATCGTAGGATTTACCAGAGGCTCTGGCGTAAATACGTTCGATAAGATTGTCGATAAAGTAGAAAAGGTGCGACCACCCGGATCAACACGTCCATCTGGACGCGCGCTGTTCAATCGCACTCTCTGAAAGTCGCTGATGGCGACATTGAGTTGTTCTTTAACTTGATCAACCACCGGTATGGCAGCTTGATTGTTTTGACGTCGATAGACGTTGAGTAAGGCTGTAACTAGGCGCACATCGGCGGCATTATTACGGCCACCAACACCTACCGAACCTGAAATTCGAATCGTTGGCATCGCTTTCCCTCATCTTAGTAAGTCCGTCAAAACAACCTTTAAACGCGACGGAATAAACGATAGGGCGACTGCGATTTTCTTTTAACATGACATTTGGCATTTATAAAATCTAACTCAACATCTGCATTGTTTTTATTTAAATGTCTCATCAATAAACAACAAACCAGATGCATCTTATTAAAACTGCCCAAATTCAGAAAACCGGCAATCTACCCTTGCTTGACCAAGAATTCTAGTTGTTTTGCAACCAACCCATTGATGACGGCGTTATCAAATTGAATATTTTTTACAGATGCAGGATCAAAACCTTCCCTTGTGAACTCCGTTGCGTTCAAAAAAGTGTAATTTAAATTAGCACCGGTCAAGTCCGAACCCATAAACAACACACCATCTAAATCTGCACCTTCAAGATTGGCGTTTTTGAGATTAGCGTTAAGCACCGACGAGTTGGATAAATTCGCTTTTATCAAATTAGCACCTTCAAAATTACAGCCATCCAAGTTGCAGTTTTTGAGTTGTACGCCGCTTAAATCTGCGCCTGAAAAATCCAAGTTCGATAAATCCAAAGAAATTAACACCTGATCTTTGTAGCGCGAAAAATTCTTGGTTTCACGCAACCTCGATAATTCTTTTTCGGTTAAATTACCGGAGACATAACGCTCTTCTTTCACAAAATCGGCATTATTGTGGTAACCACCACGCTCCCAAAAACCCAGTTGATCTTCTTTAATTAAACGAATTTCTTTCAACCATTTTAAGCTTTTGTAGAAATATTTAGACGGCGCAAAGGTACGTACCGGAAAACCGTGCTCCGCTGACAGCGGCTCGTTGTTGACCTCGTGAATGATCAAAACATCGTCGTTAAGGCAAACATCTAGCGGTAAACTGGTGTCGTGATCACGATCCGAATAGGCGATAAATTGCACAAATTTCGCCTCCGATTGCACACCTGCCAAGGCCAACACATCTTTCAGTGCTACTCCGGTGAAACTGTTACCCAACTTACTCCAGCGCGTTACACAGTGAATATCAAAATGCCAAGTCTGATGACCAAACTTCAAATAATCCTGCCAAGATAAGGTTAACGGGGAATCCACCAAACCCGTAATCTGCAACTGCCAGTTATCGTGCGTTAACTCAAAACCGGGACTGCTTTCACCCACAACGGGGAATTTCTCGGTGATTTGCTGGCGGGGAGGAAGCTGGCTCATAAAAGAAAAGTACCGGATTGTATAAAGTTATCGTTAGCTCGGAGTAATTTGCCTAAATGACGTATTACCGTGTGTAACCTGTAATACATATTGGAACAATTTCAATCACTTACTGTTCTTGAAATTGGCGACACATCCTTGTGTCGCGAGAAACTCTAAGTTAATCATAGTTTCCTATTCTATTATCTGACGAGATGTGAGATTTATAAGCATAAAATTCTATAAATATCAGAGATTTAAACATAGTTCTCTCATAACCAATCAGTCTTTAAACAATAACAATACTACGAACTAGCTCACGTAAACTACAGCATGTAACGTTAGAGTTCATAGCCCAAAATTAAAAGTAAATTGAAAAATGTGGAGAGAAGTATGACGGACAAAAAACGCGACATTACCGAAGTGAGCTTAGAAGAGATTTGCGAACTAGCCGCTCAGGCCGGTCAAGAAGCTGCGCGTGAAAGTTTAGAAACCGGTTTAGAGATACTTTCAGAAGAAATAGCTACAGGCCGATTCGTTTTTGAACGCCTCGATGAAAATGGCCAAATAATAAAGCGCTATGTAACCAAGGAAGAATTAGATAAAGAAATCGACGAGCACGATCTCTCTTAATTAATATCCTAAATAAATTACAAAAGGCCTATAACGAATACTTCAAAACAATATACGTCTCTTGAAAACTCTAAACTCCTAATTTTGTAATTAATTATAGGAAACTCTGATTAACCTAGAGTTTCTCGCGACACAAGGATGTGTCGCCAATTTCAAGAACTGTAAGTGATTGAAATTGTGAGGAAATTGGAAATCACATTTTCAATTTCTGCCCTCTGATTAAATCAAGGATGAGTTAATCAGAGGGTCCTATAGTTTTACGAGGCGATGTTATCTAACTCATTAACAACCAAACACCTACACCCACCATTAAACTGCCAGATATTCTATTTATTATGCGCACGTTTTCTGAATGACCTAAAGCTCTTTTTAATGCTTTTCCGCCGGTTGCGTATAGGCTCATGCATAAAAATTCCGACACCATAATAATGCCCACTATTACCATTAATTGTTGCGTCATGGATTTATTGATATCGATAAACGGCGGTAATAAAGACACCATAAACGCCCAGCCTTTTGGGTTGGCAATGGCGGTTAAGAATCCTTGGGTAATTAAATTCCAATTTGCGTTTGTATTTATATTTTCTGGTGAATCACTGAGTGCTAAACGACCTTTCGATCGCCACATGGATACACCCAAATAAAACAGATACAAGGCACCAACAATTTTTAAACCGGTGAATAACCACGGATAATTCAACATTACCGACGACACACCCAGCACCGCAGTTATCGCAACAATACCCACACCAATGACTTCACCCAACATCATCCATAGGGTTTTGCGGTAACCAATACTCATACCCAAACTCAACGCTAAGGTCATACACATACCCGGCGTGATGGATATAAATAAAATGGTGGGAATAAATACACTCAGTAATGCTAGGTTCATTTACAACTACTCGAAATCAGAGATACCCAAGACGAATAAAAAGCTCTGATCGCCAAATTTTTGATTAGGTTAATGGTTAAAAAACGGTAGTTTATTGCGAGAGAGTTAAGAGTTTTTTAATAGTGACTTTTTTGTAGATCAGTGTGCTCGTTATTTTAATAAAATAAGTGATGCAAACTCGGATTATTGATAACCCCATTTTTGGGGAATCTACCTAAATGTTCGCGACGGCAAATCTAGCCGCCAGAATGAAATTTCAAAAAAAGCATAAATACTTCAAGCGAATTAATATTTTAAATGCGCACTATGCAAACGCATTTGTCTGCCCTTTAACTCCATTCTAAAACCAGATTTGGCAGGAAGTTTCAAGAAGTTTAACCGTAGAGTTTTTAGTCTTTTTTATCTTGGGATTTCTTATTCTGTTCTGGTATGTTGGTTCACCATCTAACAACACTTCTAACCAATCACACCCGTAGGGTCGGCTGCCGGAGTAGTCGCACATTCAGGGAGAGGCAAATTGGCCAGTCAAATCATTGCATTGGCAAACTGCTGGGGCACGCGTTACGGCGGAATCAACACGTTTAACACGGGGCTCATGAAGGCCTTGGGTCAACGGGAAGACCGCGACGATTTCAAACTGATTTGTATCGTCGACGCCGAAAGTGCCACGGAAGACGATAAAGCACACGCCGAGCGTAGCGGAGTCTGTCTGTTGGAAGGCAGCGCGGATATGCTCTTAAGCAACGCAGAGGCAATAGCAGAGACAATAGAAGCGGTCGCACACCTGATCGATGTTAAAACACCAACGTTATGGCTTGGACATGACGATAAAACCGGCCCCCTGGCACTGGCTCTGCGCGAAAAGCTGGGTGGTAAGGTCGTGCTTTTTAATCATATGGCCCATGTTGCCTATCAAGGTTTCAAGAAGGGCGACAGCCTGAGTGCTGATGAGAAAAAGGAACGCCAGCGCAACCTCTTTCTTCAGGCTGACCATGCAATATGCGTGGGCCCTCGTCTGCATGAAGAACTGACCGACTTGCTGGCTACGTCGCCGAACCGGCCAACAGTGACTATGCTCATGCCGGGGTTGGATGAACCGAGCGACTATGAAGTCGAATACCGAACCACCCAGCCGGCAAGTTTTCGCGGCTTTGCAGCCGGGCGACTGGGGCCCGAAGATGATAGAATTAAACAGGGGCGCCTCGCCATTCGTGCTTTTGTCGAAGCGGTTGAAGATCAAAAAACGACAAACATTCTGACCAAGCTATCGGGCACCCCTCGCATTTGCCTGATGGGCGTTGAGAATGAACAAGAAAGCGAGCTTCGGCCCACTCTTGAAGAGTGGGCCAAGCGGCAATTGCAGGTTGAATTAATACCCTTCACCGCGGACAGACAAAAGTATTTTCACGAACTGGCAAGCTCCAGTTTCGCCATGATGCTCTCCTGGCACGAGGGATTCGGGCTGGTTGGTTGGGAAGCCATCGCCGCGCGCGTACCCCTGATATTGGGAAAAAATTCCGGGCTTTGGCAGTTTCTTGAAGGCAAAACCGGCGCTGCCTATATTGGGCAAAGCATCTTTCCGGTTGATATCCGCGGGCATTTGTCTGACAACGACAATAATGAGAACCACCGCCCAGAGGATGTTGAAGCTGTTAAGGATGCGATTGAGAAACTCGCTGCGTCTGGGGATAATGCAAAAAAAAGCCGCGATCAGCTTGTACAACCTGATTATCAAAGAAGGCTGGACGTGGCAACGGGCGGCAACAGATTTTATTGCTTGTGTAGAACCATTTCTTGCTCCAGAAACGCCCCCAAGTCACACCGGCGATTCAGCACAAGTCGAGCCCTCTCGTGAAAACTCCAACGACGATTCCGCCGAACACGAGGATCTAGCCGAGAAAACAAACATCACCTCACTGCGCAATCCCTTTAAAGGCGATCTCACCCACTGGACAACCGACGACGACAAACCGTTACCGGGCCGCGAGCAGGTTATCAAAGACATAGTCGCGGCTATGACCAATTCTGGTGATTTTATTCTGTTGAGAGGGCGCAGTGGCTGCGGCAAGTCGTCACTGATGCAAAGCGGCGTTATGCGTGAACTGCGCGAGATTGACGGCTCAGTACTGTTGCCCTTTCGCCCAACCGAATTAATGGCGAGCTCCGGTGAGGGTGATGCCTTGGACAAATTGGCAAGCCTGATCGCCGAAGCCGCAAGCGTAGCCTTTACCACCGGTGGCCCCGCAGCTATGCGTGCAAGCAATTACGCCAAACGCCTGCGCACGTCTATTGAGGATAACCATGTCACACTGGTCATTGGCCTCGATCAGTTTGAGGAGATCATTGACGTATTAAAGCTCGAACGCGATCGAAGCACCGGCGCGCCACCAAACGGTTGGTGGCTGGTCATACACTTTTTGAAAGCACTGTGCCGCTCGCCAAACATCCGCCTTATTGCCACCCTCGAAAGCGCGCGCGAGCAGAGTTTTATAGATCTGTGTATTGGCGAGGCGATTGGTCTAATGCCGAAGACCTTCAATGTTGATGCCACCGATGACACGGTTGGTGAAATCGCCCAAAGCGGCTTCTCCCAGGGCGGTCTACGCCTCGATTCGACCGTTGTTGAGGCAATCAAAATTAAGTGGCGAGCTTTCGAGCACGACACATCCAACAGTCACGCTTCGCCCCTGCCACTGGCCTGCCTTTTTTTCCATAAGCTCTATGAACGATATGCCGATTTAGCCGGGACGACAGCATATGAGCGCCTAGAAAACGCATTTTTAAAAGCAGGGAACGCCAACAAAGATCATTCACTAACACTAGAGGAAATTGGCGGCGAAGACGCCATCGCCTTTGCGGACATTATTCAAAACCTGGCTGATGCCGCCTGACGTGAGGCCGGATACGGTAAAGACTTTGCTGACCCGATTGAGACAGACGAAAACTTTTCATACCTCGATAATTTTCTTAAACCTCTAGTAATGGTCGATCATGATGGCCAGATACAGCTGCGTACTGTGATAGAAGCCGATGCAAACGAGGCAACACTTAGGCTGCGCAAGGCATTTCGCAAGCGCAGGTTGTTGGTGCCCATGCCGGGCCTAGAACAAACGCGATTGAGGCCGGTGCACCAGGCGCTTTTTGATCGTTGGTCCCCCGCCAACCGCTGGCTCACCTATCGCAAGGAGATACTACAGATCGTGCAGCGTTTCCGGGAAGACGCCGTCTACTGGCACCAACGCGACAAACTCGTACCTTTGGAAGACGATGGTTCGACCCTCCGCGCTGCGGCGTTGACACTCCAAGAACATCTAGTGGACTGGACGCAATCGAACGAGCCCTTAGAACGAGACAATGTAATGCTTCGCGACCAGGCCCTGGCCGTCTTTGATACAGCGAAAGATCCCTTGGCCGTGCTTGAAGGCTCAAGAAGCGATAAAACTTACGCCCACTTGGCCGCCATCTACCATCGAGTCAAACTGCTTAAACGGTTCTTCGCACTCAAACCTGAAAGCATAAATGTCGAAGATCGAGATGGCCAAAACCTTATCCATTCCGCCGCTTGGTCAAATGGGCCAGCAGTGCCTTTTCTAATCGCCCAGGGCATACCGCTGAAGACTGAAAAGTACCCATGGCACGCAATTGCGTTTCCGATCATCGAGCATCTAAATGACAACTTCGATGCAATGATCAACCACGTTGGTCTGAACAACATAATTGAGAGCTCTTGCGAGCAAAGAATGATTCATTTGGCCGCGCGTTACGGCAATATGTATGTAATCGAACGTCTCACCCAGCAAGACGCCAACCTATCCGTACTGGACAAATACAAACAGCGCTGCATTGGGCGGCAAGAGGTGATCAAGTTAACGCCTTTCGTTACTTGCTGCCGCACATCGATATTCAGAAATCGGACTATTGGGAGCACACTGTAATATCCAGAGCATCCTCGTATGGCTCATCCAAAGTTCTTGCCACCTACCTAGCCGAAGAGGTGAATGAAGAGAGGCTCACCGCCATACTGCGCCATCGAAACAACCAAGGTGACACGCCGCTGATGATTGCTGCCCGTAATCGCCAGGCGGAAACGCTACGGGTGCTGCTACAGCCAGATCTCAATAAACTGGGTGACCCATCCTCGCCGGTGCACCAGAGCGAGGACGGTGATACATTGTTCCACTGTGTCTTCCGTGGCAGTTCTAACGAAGCGCCAACGGAGGAGGATCGCTTTCGCGCCCGCACCTTGGTCGAAATACTGTTGCGAGACTACCGTTTACACCCCAACCAGCCAAACAATAAGGGCGAGACGCCGTTTGATCTTGGTGGAGACTTCCCCGAAGCCCGCCGTGTGCTGCGCCAAGACGAGCGTGTACCCAATGACTACGCCAAAATGACACCCGCCATGCGGATTGAAGACCTCTCAAGCCGCCGACCGGCTACGGTTCTGCGCCTAATAAATGAAGCACCACAGGCGTTAACGGATACCCATGAACAAGCTTCTGGGGGCGAAACCGGGCTGGAAATCCTGATTCGCTTAAAAAACCACAAAGTGCTGGCCACACTTACGGATGATCCGAGCCACTGGCCAATACTGAAAAAGGAATTCCAGAAACTGCTCACCCTGGCGGCTGTTCCTGCCGCCGAAGGGTTACGCGCATCACTGCAACGCCGGTTTACCAGAGGCGCGATCAACACCCAGGAGGCAGGCGAGTTATTGGGCACTTGTATTGATACGGCAGATTTACAAACCGCAGCCGATCTTATTAAACAGGGCGCGCCGCTTTCACTTCGTCGTGATGGCCGGGGAAGCACTGTGCTTCATCGCGCCGCGATTACTGGCGATAGTGAACGATTTCGGTCGGTCCTTGCCATCGGCTCTTTCACCGTACCGCTCGATCATTGGGGGCGCCGACCTTCTGATCTGGCTGTCGAACAAAATTTCGCGAAATTTCGTGCACTGGAAGAGGGTATGAAAGACCCGACCAATAACACAGCATCTTCTGAGCTTTCATCATCAATTGTGGGGCTACCACCCTTCCTTTGTCTCGAACGCGCTTACGAGGCGCGCATCGCAAAAGATGCAGAAATGGCGGTACTGCGAAAAGAGTGGCGGAAGGAATGGGGCGATATTGACGCGCTCGATATTTCTGTCTTCGATTTAACGTTCCACCCCAATGTGCCGCTGCTAGAATTACGGCGCAATTCTAGCTCCGCAACTGGCCGTATCTGCTTTCTTCTTCAGGGCGACAAGCTCTATCGGCTGAACGGCACCTCACCACCAATCCATGAAGTAAATGGAAACCAACAACCACACATTAATGAGAAGACGGTTCTTGATTATCTGGCGTTCTTCTGTTTCTTCGTTCGAGGGGATGATGGGCCGTTTTTTATCGTGGATTGTGAAGAGAATGAATTCCTGCCATACCTCGGCCAATTGCAGGGCGATTTTGAAGCTGCCTTCCGACCACCGCGGATTTGGGGTAAAGATAAGCAGGGCAATTGGCGCGTTTCAGCTCTCGTCTACTATAGCGATGCCGTGTTCGCTGCAAATTTTGAAGTGCATCAGGATGGTACGGTAGATATGCTGGACGATACGCTTCTTCTCGATGATCTTCCGGCTCGCATCGACGCACCGTTGGAAATTCGCACTCGGCAATGAACCGCCGGTGTGGCGGGCCGACACAAGGTGTGGCAATAGGTAATAGATTTGAAGTTTCCGTTCATCCTATTACCGAGCTTAATTTTGGATTAACTCATACCGGATTAATCCAAATAGCTTTTATTCCACAGTAACAGACTTAGCCAAATTACGTGGCTGGTCTACATCGGTACCTTTATTTACGGCGACATGATAAGCCAGTAGCTGTAAGGGCAGGGTGTAGATGATCGGTGCAATGCTTTGTGGGCAGTGAGGAATGTTAATTACTGTGGTTTGCTCGTCGTTTCGGAATCCGGCATTTTCATCGGCGAATACGTACAACTTGCCGCCGCGAGCGGCAACTTCTTCTAAATTGGATTTAATTTTTTCTAACAAATCGCCGCTAGGTGCTACGGCGATCACCGGCATGTCGCTATCAACCAATGCTAACGGCCCGTGTTTTAATTCACCGGATGGATAGGCCTCGGCGTGAATGTAAGAAATTTCTTTTATTTTAAGGGCGCCTTCTAGCGCAATGGGATATTGCACGCCGCGACCTAAAAATAAGCAGTGATGTTTTTCGGTAAAATGTTTACTGATGGTGGCGATGGTGTTGTTGAGTTGCAGCACCGCCGCACAGAAAACCGGAATATCCGTTAGGTTAGACACCAATTGTTTTTCGCGCTCTGCACTTAAGCGCGCGCGTCTGCCCAGGGCAATAACCAACAACTGCAAACCGATTAGCTGAGTGGTGAAAGCTTTTGTGGAGGCAACGCCGATTTCAACGCCTGCCTGAGTGATAAAAGCAAGATCGGACTGACGAACCAGTTGGCTAGCGGCGACATTACAAATGGCGAGAGTCGCCAAGTAGTTGGCGTCTTTAGCTTCACTCAGTGCTGCTAAGGTATCTGCGGTTTGACCCGATTGTGAGATGGTCACAAATAGGGTGTTATCTTGCACGACGGGGTTTCGATATCTAAATTCGCTGGCAACTTCGACGTTGCAGGGAATTCCCGCCCAGTCTTCAAACCAATATTTAGCGACAAATCCGGCATGGTAGCTGGTACCACAGGCAACTATTTGCACCTGTTTTACTTGATCAAAGATGGTGGTGGCTTCAGAACCAAAGCTTTCTTCAAAAACGGTTTGATTACCAACGCGGCCAAGCAACGTATTTTTTAACGCTTTAGGCTGCTCAAAAATTTCTTTGAGCATGTAGTGACGGTAGGTGCCTTTATCCACAGACTCAACCGTGTCTCGACTGATTTCAATGTCGCGTTCTACGGCTTTACCTTCTTTATTAAAGATTTCATAACCGGTTGTGGATACTCGCGCAACTTCGCCATCTTCAAGATATACAAAGCGATCGGTCACCTGACGAAGCGCTAACGGATCAGATGCCACGTAGTTTTCATCAATACCAACGCCAATGACTAATGGACTGTCTTTACGAGCTACGTACAGGTTATCTACATCTTGTTCACTGATACAAGCAAGACCATAGGCGCCTTTGAGTTCTTTAATGGTTTTTTGAATGGCTTCTAATAGGCTTGCGCTGGTTTGTTTGTGATAGTGAATAAGATGTGCAACAACTTCTGAGTCGGTTTGACTTATGAATTCATAACCTTCTTCGCGTAAGGTTTTTCTGAGCTCTTGGTAGTTTTCAATGATGCCGTTGTGAACTATGGCAATATCGTGACTTCTATGTGGGTGCGCGTTTACTTCTGTAGGTTTGCCGTGGGTCGCCCAACGAGTATGAGCAATACCTACATTACCTTGCTGGCGAGTATTTTCTAATTTGTCGGCAAGCTCTTGGACCTTGCCTACCGATTTACACAATTCCAGTGCTTGGCTTTCTTTATTGATTAAGCCAACACCGGCTGAATCATAACCACGATATTCAAGGCGACGTAGACCTTCAATCAAAATAGCATTTATCGTTCGGTTGGCGATGGCGCCGACAATTCCACACATAGTTATTCCGAGTAGTTCGTCTTTTTTATCGACATTTTATGAATTAAGTTACGATTTTTTTTTCGTCGGTCGTACCCAAGACGATTTGTGTACCTGTTCTGGGCGTGTTAACGCGAGCTGGTCTTTAGGTACGCTTTTGGTGATGGTTGATCCAGCGCCAATTGTGCTGCCACTTTCAATTTCAACGGGTGCCACCAAAGCTGTATTTGATCCCACAAAGACATCATCACCGATTTTGGTGAGATGCTTGTTCACACCGTCGTAGTTACAGGTGATGGTTCCGGCGCCAATGTTAGTGCCTTCGCCGATTTCGGCATCGCCAATGTAGCTTAGATGATTCACCTTGCTGCCAATGCCGATTTTTGATTTCTTAACCTCAACAAAGTTGCCAATTTTTGCGCCATTGGCCAACTCGGTGCCGGGGCGCAAACGTGCGTAGGGGCCAACGTCACAGCCATCGCTGATGACAACGTCTTCGAGATGAGAAAACGCCTTAATCACTACGCCTTTACCGATAACCGCATTTTTAATGATACAGTTTGATTCAATAACCGTGTTTTCGCCTAAGGTAACCTTGCCTTCAAATATACAATTCGCGTCGATACTTACACCATCGTCGCAGACCAGTTCTCCACGCACATCAATGCGATTAGGGTCGAGTAGGTGCGTGCCTGATTCCAATAGTTTTTGCGCTTGGTTGTATTGATAATAACGCTCAAGCTCTGCTTGTTGTAAGCGAGTATTCACTCCGAGCACTTCTTCTGGTGAATCCGGCTCAACTGTGCGGATATTTTTACCGTCTGCAACCGCCATGGCAATAAGGTCGGTGAGGTAATATTCACCTTGCCGATTATTGTTTTCGAGTTTAGGCAAATATTTGACTAGGTCTTCGTTATTGACCGCCATGATACCGGTGTTGATTTCGTGAATGGCAAGCTGGCCTGCGTCGGCATCTTTGTGTTCAACAATTGCGATGGCGTTGTCATCTCGATCACGCACAATGCGCCCATAACCTGTTGGGTCTTCCATATGAACAGTTAGCAGAGCTAGGCTGGTTTCATCGACAAGTTTGATAAGTTGTTGAAGCGTGGAGGCGGAAATTAGCGGAACGTCACCGTATAAAATCAAGCTTACACCCCAAGGTTGAATATCGGGCAATGCCATTTGTACGGCGTGGCCGGTACCCAGTTGCTGAGCCTGTTCAACAAAGTTGATTTCTCGATGCGACAAGGCTTCTTTAAGCTTGTCAGCTTGATGGCCGACCACCAAATGAACTCTGGCGTTATTTATGAAAGAAGCGCTATCGATTACATGCTCCACCATGGATTTGCCACCAATAGTATTTAATACCTTTGGTAATGAAGATTTCATGCGGGTGCCTTTACCGGCAGCAAGTACGATAACGTCGATCATAAAGCGGGTCTTTTCTTTGAAGGTGAGAAGGTGTGATTATGCCTGGTTTTGAACGTTGGCTGTAAAATCATCAAGCTTTGGCAGATACTAAATTGAATCGTTATTGGTTTGATTAGGTGAGATTGTATCGAAAAAGTGCTTATAGTGATTGGGTTTTAAATAAGTATTGTTTACCCGAAATACAAAAAGGCAGTAAAAACTGCCTTTTAAAGAATTCGTATTTTTAGTCAAAAATAAGTGTGTACTTATTAATGACCTAGATTTTTACGAATTGCTTGAAGTGTGCGAAGTTGCGCTGCCGCTTCTGCAAGTTGTGCGGTGGCTAAAGAATAGTCCAGCTCAGAAGACTGAGTGCTTAACGCAGCTTCAGCATCTTTTTTGGCTTGCAAAGCTTTTGCTTCGTCAAGATCTTCGGCTCGCACGGCTGTGTCAGCTAAGACAATCATTACCGAGGGCTGTACTTCTAAGTAGCCGCCGGAAATATAATAAATCTCTTCTTCACCGCCTTGCTTGATGACGCGAATAGGTCCAGGTTTGAGAGCAGTAAGTAATGGGGCGTGGCCGTAACCAATTCCCACATCACCTTCGCTGCCAGCAGCAACGATCATCTCTACAAGACCTGAAAAGATTGAGTCTTCAGCACTAACTATGTCGCAATGCACGGTCATAGCCATTGTATCGCCTCTTGGTGGTAGCAGGGCGCCGAAAATTCGACGCCGAGTTAAACTATCTTAAAAGCTAGAAGTAACCCTTGCGGATTACTTCATTTTGTTCGCTTTTTCGATTGCTTCGTCGATAGAACCTACCATGTAGAAAGCTTGTTCCGGCAAGTTATCGAATTCACCCGCAAGAATGCCTTTAAAACCACGAATAGTTTCTTTTAGTGTTACGTATTTACCAGGTGCACCGGTGAACACTTCTGCCACGTGGAAAGGTTGTGACAAGAAACGCTCGATTTTACGTGCACGAACAACGATTTGCTTATCTTCTTCAGAAAGCTCATCCATACCCAAGATGGCAATAATGTCTTTCAACTCTTTATAGCGTTGAAGAACAGTTTGCACACCACGGGCAGTTTCATAGTGCTCATTACCGATGATCAAAGGATCTAACTGACGAGATGTAGAATCTAGTGGGTCAACCGCAGGGTAGATACCTTTAGCAGCGATGTCACGAGACAATACAACGGTTGAATCCAAGTGAGCAAACGTGGTTGCAGGGCTTGGGTCAGTCAAGTCATCCGCAGGAACGTATACGGCTTGAACCGAGGTAATTGATCCAGTTTTGGTAGAAGTAATACGTTCTTGAAGTACACCCATCTCTTCTGCAAGAGTTGGCTGGTAACCTACCGCAGAAGGCATACGACCTAGAAGAGCCGATACTTCGGTTCCCGCTAGGGTGTAACGGTAGATGTTATCAACGAACAACAGTACATCTTTACCTTCGTCACGGAATTTTTCCGCCATGGTAAGACCGGTCAAAGCTACGCGAAGACGGTTGCCTGGAGGCTCATTCATCTGGCCGTAAACCATCGCAACCTTGCCCAATACGTTGGACTCTTTCATCTCGTAGTAGAAGTCGTTACCTTCACGAGTACGCTCACCAACACCGGCGAATACAGACAAACCGCTGTGCTCTTTGGCGATGTTGTTGATCAATTCCATCATGTTTACGGTTTTACCAACACCAGCACCACCGAACAAACCTACTTTACCACCCTTGGCGAATGGACAAACTAGGTCGATAACTTTGATACCTGTTTCTAGCAATTCCGTTGAAGCTGCAAGCTCGTCATAGGCTGGCGCTTTACGGTGAATTGGCATACGTTCTTTTTCGCCAATTTCACCGGCTTCGTCGATTGGGTTGCCTAGAACATCCATGATTCGACCAAGTGTTTCGATACCAACTGGTACAGAAACTGGTGCGTGCGTGTTCTCAACTGCAAGACCACGGCTAACACCTTCGGACGAACCCATGGCGATTGTACGTACCACACCGTCACCTAGCTGTTGCTGTACTTCTAAGGTTAAACCTTTATTTGCAACAGTTAATGCGTCGTATACTTTAGGTACGGAATCGCGTGGAAATTCAACGTCGATAACGGCACCGATGATCTGCACAATGCGTCCGCTACTCATTTCCGATTCCTCTTAAAAATTTGAAATTAAAAAAGCGTTTATTTGGGCTCGCTGGGTTAAACCGCAGCCGCACCACCAACAATCTCTGAAAGCTCTTGAGTGATCGCAGCTTGACGCGCTTTGTTGTACACAAGCTGTAAACCTTCGATAAGATCACCCGCGTTGTCGGTCGCATTTTTCATTGCGATCATACGTGCCGCTTGCTCACAAGCTGCGTTTTCGACAACGGCCTGATAAACCTGAGACTCAACATAACGAGTCAAAAGTCCGTCAAGTAGCTCCTCAGCATCTGGTTCGTAGATGTAATCCCAGTGGTGTTTTAGCTCTTCGTTTTCTTCGGGTTCTAACGGTAGTAGTTGGCTTACAAATGGTTTTTGTACCATTGTGTTTACAAACTCGTTGCTAACCAAATATAGGCGGTCAATCTTGCCGTCGGAATAAGCATCCAACATGACTTTAACGCTACCAATTAGATCTGCGATGCTTGGCGCTTCACCTAGATCGCGAATTCTCGCAACCACGTTACCGCCAACACTTTTGAAGAAGCCGCTTGCTTTTGCACCAATCAATGCAAGATCAACAGCTACGCCTTTATCTGCCCATTCTTTGCTAGACAGGATCGCTTTTTTAAAGACGTTAATATTTAAGCCACCACAAAGGCCTCGATCACTGGAAACAATAATGTAACCAACTCGCTTCGCCTCACGCTCTACCATGTACATGTGCTTGTATTCGGGATTGGCATTTGCCAAGTGACCAACTACAGCTCGCATGCGCTGGGCGTAGGGTTTACCAGTTTCCATACGATCTTGAGCTTTACGCATTTTACTCGCCGCAACCATTTCCATTGCAGAAGTAATTTTTTGCGTGCCTTTAATACTGGCAATTTGTGTGCGTATCTCTTTTCCGACTGCCATAACTGGCCCTCGAATCGTATTTATGAATTACCACTGCTGCTCAAGCGAACTCAAGCAGCAGCTCCTGGCCTGATGATTACCAGGTTTGGGTTGCTTTAAAGCTTTCGATAGCTGCTTTGAAGGTCGCCGCGATATTGTCGTCGTAATTACCAGACGCAACGATTTGGCTCATCAATTCGCCGTGCTCAGATGCCATATAAGCAAGTAGAGCAGATTCGAAAGAACCAATCTTCGCAACAGCTACATCCTTCAAGTAACCTTCGTTAGCTGCGTACAACAACACACCCATTTCAGCAGTAGAAAGAGGTTGGAATTGCTTCTGCTTCATTAACTCGGTTACGCGCTCACCGTGGTCAAGCTGGGCTTTTGTCGCTTCATCAAGGTCAGAAGCGAACTGAGAGAACGCCGCCAATTCACGATATTGCGCAAGAGCAGTACGGATACCACCAGAAAGCTTTTTGATAATTTTGGTCTGTGCAGCACCACCCACACGAGATACCGAAATACCAGCGTTCATCGCAGGACGAACACCTGAGTTGAACAAGTCAGTTTCTAAGAAGATCTGACCATCGGTAATTGAGATCACGTTGGTTGGTACGAACGCAGATACGTCACCCGCTTGGGTTTCGATGATTGGTAACGCGGTTAAAGAACCGGTTTTACCTTTCACTTCACCGTTGGTGAATTTCTCAACGTAGTCGGCGTTTACACGAGACGCACGCTCAAGTAAGCGTGAGTGCAAATAGAAAACGTCACCAGGGTAAGCTTCACGACCTGGAGGACGACGAAGTAGCAATGAAATTTGACGATAAGCCCAAGCTTGCTTGGTTAAGTCATCATAAATGATCAATGCGTCTTCACCGCGATCGCGGAAGTATTCACCCATAGTACAGCCGGCGAAAGGCGCCAAGAACTGCATAGATGCTGGATCTGAAGCGGTAGCAGCAACAACAATGGTGTGAGCCATTGCGCCGTGCTCTTCCAGTTTACGCACAACGGCGGCAACAGAAGATGCTTTTTGACCAACAGCAACGTAAATACATTTAATGCCAGTATTTTTTTGGTTGATGATGGCGTCAACAGCAATAGCGGTTTTACCTGTTTGACGGTCACCAATGATCAACTCACGCTGACCACGACCTACCGGTACCATCGCATCAACGGCTTTCAAACCCAATTGAACAGGTTGGTCAACACTTTGACGAGCGATTACACCCGGAGCGATTTTCTCAATCGCGTCGGTCATTTTAGTATTTAGTGGGCCTTTGCCGTCGATTGGGTTACCCAATGCGTCAACAACGCGACCTAATACTTCGTTACCAACCGGTACTTCTAGAATACGGCCGGTACATTTACACGTTTGTCCTTCGGCAACGCCTTGGTAGTCACCAAGAATTACCGCACCAACGGAATCTCGCTCAAGGTTAAGTGCCAAACCATAAACACCACCTTCAAACTCAATCATTTCACCGTACATTGCTTCCGCAAGACCGTGAATACGAATGATACCGTCGGTTACCGATACTACCGTGCCTTCGTTTTGGGCTTCGGTTTTAACATCAAGAGTTTCGATACGACTCTTGATGATTTCACTGATTTCTGAAGGGTTCAGTTGCTGCATGCTAGTTCCTACCCTAATGAATTAGGCGTTCATTGCTTCGGCGAGTTTGGCAAGCCGACCTTTGATGGATTGATCGATAACTGTATCACCGGCGCGAATTAACACACCGCCAATCAGGCTCGGATCCACCATACCTTGTACTTTTACTTCGCGACCAAGGTTGGTTTTTAATGCTTGCGCCAACTTATCTAGGGTTGCTTGTGGCAATTCGAAGGCGCTAGAAACGTCAACATCAACTGACTTTTCTAATTGCGCTTTAAATGCTTCGAACAGCTCCGAAATAAACGGAAGTAATCCAAGACGTTTGTTCGCCGCCAGATTGCGGATAAAGTTTTGACCTTTGTCGTCGATGGCATCGCCACAAACACCGACAAAAGCTTCGCCTTTTTGCGCTGCTGTTTGCGTGGGAGAAGCCAGCAATTTGGCTACGGTATCGGACTGCGATACTGCAGCTGCAACCGACAACATTTCTGCCCACTTGTCTAACGCTTTAGCTTCTTTTGCAAATTCAAAAGCAGCTTTCGCGTAGGGACGGGCAAGAGTCGTAAGTTCAGCCATAATCTCCTCGCTTATAGTTCAGCGGCCAACTTGTTCACCAATTCGGTGTTAGCGGCCTCGTTGATGTTTGCTTGCAACACTTTTTCAGCGCCGGCAATCGCCAGAGCAGCAACTTTTCCGCGCAATTCTTCTTTCGCACGGTTAACCATTTGCTCAACTTCTGCTTCAGCGGCGGTCTTAATACGACCAGCTTCGGCAGTAGCTTGTTGCTTAGCTTCATCAACAATTTGATTAGCGCGCTTGTTTGCTTGATCAAGAATCGAAGCAGCTTGTTCTTTTGCTTCGTGCAATTTCTTCGCAGCTTCTTTCTGAGCAAGCTCCAAATCTTTGTCTGCACGGTCAGCAGCTTCAAGACCGGCGGCGATTTTATCTTCGCGGTCTTTCATAACTTTGATCAACGCCGGCCAAACGTACTTCCAACAAAATGCTATGAAAATGAGGAAAGTAATCGACTGACCGATGAGTGTTAAGTTGATATTCATACCAACACCTCTTTGCTTAATGGATGAAAGGTTTTAAGCAAAATTGGCCATTAACCAGCCAAACCAGGTGCAACTACGAAGATAAGGTACATGCCGATACCAACACCGATCATTGGAACCGCATCCAATAGACCTGCCATAAGGAACATTTTACCTTGAAGTGCTGGGCCTTGTTCTGGTTGACGAGCAGAACCTTCAAGCAATTTACCGCCTAAAGAACCGAAACCGATCGCAGTACCTAAAGCACCTAAACCGATCAATAGAGCTGCCGCTACGTAAACTAAACCTAAAGCTTCCATTGTTTTCTCCTACTTTTAAGTTTTTAAATTGAAAAATGTAAAACTGAAATCGTTATTGCTGCTATCTCGATGCTGCAAGCGCTGCTTGGCATCGAGATGATATAAATCTGATGGTCTTAACTTAGTGGTTTTCGCCGGTATCGTGTGCCATTGCCATATATACAGTGGTCAATACCATGAACACGAACGCTTGAAGAGTGATAACCAAGATATGGAATACCGCCCATGCCCACTGCAACACGCCACCAAATATGCCCAATACCAAACCGGCACCAAACATTAGCGCGATTAGGATGAAAATCATTTCACCGGCGTATAGGTTTCCGAACAATCGCAGACCCAGAGAAATTGGTTTGGCGATTAGAGATACGGTTTCCAAAATCAGGTTAATTGGGATTAAGAAAATATCGATATAGATTTTTCCAGAGTGGAATGGGTGTAGCGTCAATTCCTTGATAAAACCCATCAAACCTTTTTCTTTGATGCTAAAGAAAATCATCAAAGCAAATACGGTCAGCGCCATACCTAGGGTTGCGTTTGGATCTGTTGTTGGAACGACTTTAAAGAAAAGATGCTCATTACCAGTGACTTTTGCAGCGGCAACAGGCAACCAATCCACAGGGATAAGGTCCATTAAATTCATCATGAATACCCACGAGAAAATGGTCAAAGCCATAGGGGCAATCATGCGATTTTTATAATGGAAAATGTCTTCTACGGTGTTATTTACAAAGCTTACAACAAGCTCAACAAAGCTCTGTAAACCCGTTGGCTTACCAATGGTAGCTTTGGCAGCAACACGAGAAAAAATAAAGATAAATAGAGCACCTAGAACAATAGACCAACCAAGAGTATCAACGTGAATTGCGTTAAAACCCATAGCGGTGGCTTCTTCGCTACTGTGTGCGAAAGTCCATTCTGAGTGTTCTAAAACGTGAACCTGGCCATGTTCGTCGTGACGTTCAAAGCCGGCAGGTAGCTTACCGTAGGTAAGGTTTTGAAGATGGTGCTGGATATATCCAGTCGAATCTTGAGCTTCGCTTGCCATGTTAATCTCACACCTAAAAAGTAAAAAATTCTGTTTTCCCTGAAGAATTTTCTATCCTTGAAAGAGTTCCATGGAAAATTCAGGGGTTCAGTGGGTTGCCTCAGCTACTTTTATTCATGATCAAGCGACTCACGATCGTGGCGCGACTACCAACTTGGAGGTAGTTATCCAATGAATAACAGTTGTGACAACAAAGGCACTGAACAGAGCCTGGCTGTGTAATGGCTTGACGAGCAAAAACACCAGCGCAAACCCAACGAGAGTGAGAGTAAATTTCCCCATCTCACCTCTATAAATACTGTGTAAGGCACTACCAACCTGACGCGAGCCCATAAAGCGAAACGCGTAGAAGGCGAAATAAACATTCGGCAAAACGACGAGCAATCCACCTAGCAATATCGAATATGCGATAACTTTGCTACTGAGCAAATAAGCTAAAACGGTGGTTGCAACCAGTAAAATAAGCTGAATAAAGCTTGCTTTAAAAACTGGTGGTCTTTGGATACTGCCTCGATTCATAAAACATCTAATGCGTTGGGTTTTTGTCAATAAAACCGCAAGTTATTTAAGAACCGGATGGTCAGCATTCGTAAATCTGACGTTAATTTTTTACCGCTTAACCCTTAAAACACGCCCTAAATTTGTGCTTTTCACCACTGGGTTAAGAGCGGTGCGAATTATAGGGATAAATTGGGCGCGGTTCAACAAAGCTTCCGGATAATCCCACCAAAGTTGGTAGATATATTAAAGTATTAGAAAGGGTAATTTTCCAAACCTTTATTAATAATTGTAATAAAAAAAGTCTTCTCAGCGATTAAGTTCGGCCCGGATTTTTTTTGATAGCAAGTGGTTACTATCTTTAGAATGATTTTTATATAAGGGTTTCTAAATTTTTATGACACGTGATCTATTATTTTGAAATTAATCAAGTAAATATTGAACGATTATTAAGTTTTACTTTATACGTTGAAATACACGACATATCTGTATTAAAAACATGCCCAAATTTGACGAAAATTTGGCAATTTTATGTCATTTTTTCTGCTTTATAGCCGTGCAACAGTCACCCAAAAGGCTATTTTTTCTGAATTCTCTGCACAGCTTTTGCTCGAAAATCTTTGATATCGGTTACACAACTCGATCAATTTGGAAGTTTTTTAACCATCTCAGGTAATATCGGTAACATTGAATGGGCATAAATCGAAACCTCATGAGGTGTAAAAGCGGTTACTCTTACACCTGCGAATTATTCGATTAAATTCGCGAATGGAATGTTAGATTGGTCGGTGAAAATCAAAAAAAATGGTGTCAGTCGTCGTTTTGATTAAAGCCAAGGTGAGCAAGAATTCCATCGAGTTCATCGAGGTTATTGTACTTGAGCACAAGCTTTCCTGCGCCTTTTGCCGAATGCACTACGTTTACGGGCACGCCTATTTTTTCGGAAAGTCCTTCCTCAAGCTTGTGTAAATCTGGAGTAATTTGGTTTTTTGGCTTGGGTTTTACGGTTTCTTCTTGAAGCTTTCTAACCAAAGCTTCGGTTTGTCGTACCGACAGTCCGCGGCCAATAACTTGGCTGGCAACGTCTTTTTGCTCAGCGTAGTTCAATGTTAATAAACAGCGTGCATGACCCATTTCTATGTCGCCGTTTTCGAGCATGCGCTTTACTTCGTCACTCAATGCTAGAAGTCGTAACAAATTGGTGACAGTCGTTCTGGATTTACCCACGGCCTGAGCAACTTCTTGGTGAGTCAACTCAAATTCATCTTGCAGTCGTTTTAACGACATAGCTTCTTCCATGGGATTGAGATCTTCGCGTTGAATATTCTCAATCAATGCCATGGCGATGGCTGCATCATCGGCGACATCACGAATAATGGCCGGAACTTTCGCAATTTGTGCGAGCTGAGTAGCGCGCCAGCGTCTTTCACCGGCGATGATTTCGTACTTATCGTTACCAACCGGGCGCACTACGATCGGTTGCATGACACCTTGAGCTTTTATCGAATCCGCTAGTTCTTGCAACGCTTCGGGATTCATATCGCGTCGGGGTTGATACTTACCGCGCTGAATAAACTCTACCGGTAACTCAACGAATCTACCTTCTGGACCTGGATCGGAGGAGGTTACCGCCTCGATTGCAGCGCTGACACTTTCTGCTGATTTTTCGCTGGTGGACATTCCGCCCAATAATGCGTCCAGCCCACGGCCCAGACCTTTTCGTTTTGCTGCCATAGTTCTTGATTGTTGCCTAATAGATTGCGTTAACGGAGTGTACTGATTTATTAAGACGCCTGAGCTGAGGCTTCGCTAGAGGCGTGCCGACGGAGCATTTCGCCGGCGAGAGCTAGGTATGCAATGGCGCCTTTTGATTGTCGATCGTAGGCCAATACCGGCAGACCATAACTTGGGGCCTCGGCAAGACGAACATTTCTTGGTATGCAGGTACGATATAGACGTTCACCAAAGTGCTCGGATAGTTGCGACGAAACATCGTTGGTTAAACTGTTACGCGGATCGTACATGGTACGTAAGATCCCCTCGATATACAGCTTAGGGTTAATAAATTCTTGAATTTGCTTAACTGTGCTTATTAGCGCCGAAAGCCCTTCCAGTGCGTAGTACTCGCATTGCATTGGAATAATGACACCGTCACAGGCCGCTAGGGCATTGACGGTAAGCATGTTCAGTGACGGTGGACAATCGATAAGAATATATTCGTACTGATTTTTCACCACGCTCAGGGCATTACGTAGTTTTTGCTCGCGATTATCTAGGCTCAGCAGTTCAACTTCTGCGGCGGTTAGATCACCGTTGGCTGGCAAAACGTCGTAACCAGCTTGGCTCTTGACGATGGCTTCGTTAATGTTGGCCTGATCGGTAATAACGTCGTAGATCGATACTTCCAGCTCATTTTTTTGTACGCCCGAACCCATGGTGGCGTTGCCCTGGGGATCTAGATCGACCAGAAGTGTTCGTTTCTTGGTGGCATCCAACGACGCCGCCAAATTTACGCAAGTAGTGGTTTTACCTACGCCGCCTTTTTGATTGGTAATGGCGAAAACGCGATTCAAATTGATCACCTGTGACTGGTTCGGTTCGAATTAGAATGTTGCCCTATACAACTCGCAAAAGTTCCGGGCGAAGTTATCTGGGAAATTGTACATGACTGAGAAGGCTTTAGCGTGATGGATTCAGCAACCAACTTACAGATATTTAAGCGCCGTAGATTAACACCAATTTGCTGAAAATTACTCTAAATTCTCAGCATTTCGCGCGACTATTCCTCGCCGTTAGATCGTTCCTCTCGACTTATTCTGTTGAGTTTTTAGTGATCACCAGCAGATGGCGGCTCGCGTCGTCGTCGGGGAGGTGAATACTGAAGCTTTCTTTAACTACAAAACCCGCGGGCATTTCAGCGATTTCCTGCTCAGGATAAACGCCTTTCATTGCCCAAAAAACGCCCTTGTCATCTAAAAGCGTTCGGCAACCTTCGATCATATCTTTAAGGCTGGCAAATGCGCGACTGATGACAGCATTTAAGGGCTGCGCGGGTTGGTGTTTTTCGACTCGTTCGTTAAAGACCGACACATTGGTAAGTCCAAGTTCGATTTTCACCTGGGTTAGAAAGCGGGTTTTCTTACCGTTGCTATCGAGCAAACTCACTTGCCAGCCGGGGTTCATAATCGCCAGAGGAATTCCCGGTAAACCGCCGCCTGTACCCACATCAATGATGTGGTATTGCTCAGTTTTAGGCAAAAGCGGGCAGATGGATAAGCTGTCGATAATGTGACGATGAACGATGCCTTCTAGATCGCGAATCGCAGAAAGGTTATAGGCTTTGTTCCACTTGTGAAACAGCTCCACGTATTGCACGAGCATTGCCAATTGCTCGTCGGTAATTGGCAGCGCTAGACGATCGATCAGGACACTCAGTTTTTTTGCTAAGTCAGACATAGGTTCGAATTTACGCTTCGCTCAAATTTGCTTTTTGTAAGGCGCCACGTTTTTTCAAGTAAATCAATATCAGCGAAATGGCCGCCGGTGTAATGCCCGGTAGACGCGATGCTCTTGCCAAGGTTTCGGGTTTTGCATCACTGAGCTTTTGTTTTAATTCGTTAGAAAGCCCTTGCACGATGGAATAATCGAAGTCAGACGGAATCAAGGTGTTTTCATGTTGACGTAAACGCTCGATATCTTGGCTTTGGCGTTCGATATAACCGGAATACTTTGCCGCAATTTCTACTTGTTCACGTACTTGCTCGTCCACGGCGCCTTGACCTTTGAGATCGGCAATATCGTCGTAGCTCAGCTCGGGACGCTTTAACAGATCCAACAAACTGTATTCTCGGACTAACGGTGACGGCAGCTTTGTTTCTATCACTTTCGCTTCGTCGCTGCCCGCTTGAATCCATGTGGTTTTAATACGCTGTTGCTCGCGCTCAACTTGTTCGCGTTTGTCACTGAATACCTGCCAGCGATGATCATCAACGAGACCTAATTTACGACCAATTTCGGTCAGACGGATATCTGCGTTGTCTTCGCGCAATAACAGGCGATATTCGGCGCGACTGGTGAACATTCGGTAAGGCTCACGGGTGCCAAGGCTGATTAGGTCGTCCATCATCACGCCCATGTAGGCTTCGTCGCGTCTTGGACACCAAGGCTCACGGCCTGTCACAGCCAAGGCGGCGTTTGCACCGGCTAACAAGCCTTGGGCGGCGGCTTCTTCGTAACCGGTCGTACCGTTGATTTGTCCGGCGAAAAACAACCCGTGAATGTAGCGGTTTTCGAGGTTGTATTTCAGCTCTCTCGGATCAAAAAAATCGTATTCGATGGCATAACCCGGACGCATGATATGTGCGTTTTCAAAACCTTTGATAGAACGAACGGCTCGTTCCTGAATGTCGTAGGGCAGGCTCGTGGAAATACCGTTGGGGTAGAGCTCGTGAGTGGTTAGGCCTTCGGGCTCGATAAAGATTTGGTGTGAATTTTTGTCGGCGAAGCGATTGATTTTGTCTTCAATCGACGGGCAATAGCGAGGTCCGACACCTTCGATCACGCCTGTGAACATGGGCGATCGGTCGAAGCCAGAGCGAATAATGTCGTGGGTGCGCTCGTTGGTGTGTGTGATCCAGCAGCAAATTTGTTGTGGATGCTGGGATTGAGTACCCATAAACGACATCACCGGTGCGGGATTATCGCCCCACTGTTCTTCCAAGCCTTCAAAGTTAACACTTTTCGCATCAATTCGCGGCGGTGTACCGGTTTTTAATCGATCAACGCTGATCGGCAATTCTCGTAAACGATTGGCTAAACCGATGGATGGCGGATCTCCAGCACGACCACCGCTGTAATTTTCTAGACCGATATGAATTTTACCGCCGAGGAAGGTACCCGCGGTCAGAACAACTGCATCGGCGTAAAACTTCACGCCCATTTGCGTAACAACACCAACAACCTTGTCGCCGTCAAGAATCAGGTCTTCAGCGGCCTGCTGAAAGATATCGAGATTGGCTTGGTTCTCAAGAATATTGCGAATGGCGGCCTTGTACAGTATGCGGTCTGCTTGGGCACGGGTCGCTCTTACTGCTGGACCTTTGCGGGCGTTGAGTACCCGAAATTGAATACCGGCAAGATCGGTTGCCTTGGCCATGGCGCCACCTAGGGCATCAATTTCTTTTACCAGATGACTCTTGCCGATGCCGCCGATGGCCGGGTTACAGGACATTTGCCCTAAGGTTTCAATATTGTGCGTTAACAACAAAGTTGAGCAACCCATGCGCGCTGCTGCTAAGCAGGCTTCGGTTCCGGCGTGACCACCACCGATAACAATAACTTGGTAGCGCTTGTGCGCGTGTTGACTGTGTTCTGACATTGGGAATACCTACATCTTCACCCGCTGATAGGGGCAGACTCAAGGAAAGGGGGCGCAATTATATAGAGATGTTTGCGTTGGTCAATTCATCACCAAAAATAAATTCACTCTCAAATTAAATGAATTATGAATAATTTATACTTATATATAGAGATATATAGGATTGTTTTTGTTTATGTAATTAGCTGTACAGTTTTCTGGGTATAACTGGTATAAAAGTTAATAAAATCAATTTCTTAGGTAAATTTCAAGGTTGTAGAGAAGTTGTTGTTTTACAGCGGTTTTAAGTGCTAATTAGCTGTCAGAGAATTCTCCTGATTCTGGTCTCGATGGGATTTATACCCTTAAATTGGGGATGCTTTTGAGGATTATCCTGAAGTTTTACGCCTGTTAAGCCTGTTCTACTTAATGTATCGATATCGCTTACCGTTTTTGCGAATACTTTTGTTGATAAGTCTGTGTGTAATTGTTGATAACAATTTCGCAAGGCATAACATTATCTATAATCTGTGAATAACTTGAGTTTATTGAGTGAATCTAATGTGCTTTTTTAGTGCATATGTATAGATTGTGGAGATGAAAGTAAGGTTTTCGATTGAGTTTTTTAGGTTGTTTTGAAAAGTTTTCTGGATTGTTTTGAAAACAGTATCGCTTTCTCGATATTCGGTAGGTGTTTTTACCGTATTTGATCGAGTCTTTGGCGGTTTATTGAGCGTTAGATTTTACGAAGTGATCTCGTTGCTAAGTAATCTAGAGGATATTCGGTTGAAAGCGCGAGTGGGTATCAAGGCGCATGACTTGGCGAGGGTGAGCTCGGTTACTTTTGCTTAGACGTAAGTAATAATAAGTAACCAAGATTTCTTGCTGAAGGGTTTTTTGAATGGGAAGTGATGTTATTTGCCGATGCAAAAGCTTGAAAAAATTTCTCCGAGGAGGTCGTCATTACTGAATTCACCGGTAATTTCTCCCAATTGTTCTTGGGCACTGCGCAGGTCTTCGGCGACCAGTTCTCCGGCGTTATAGAGTCGCAGTTGTTGCAGTGCTTGCAGCACAGATTCTTTAGCCCTGGCAAGGGCGTTTAAATGTCTGGCTCGGGCGGTAAACAAACCTTCTTGGGCCTGTTGATAACCGGCTTTCTCCTTTAGGAAGGTTTTTAGGGTCGATAGGCCGGTTTCTGTTTTCGCCGATAAAGCAAATACGTGTCTTTGCTTAGACAATCTGCCTTCGGGGAGCGTGGTTAGATCGATTTTGTTAACAATAAAGCAGAGTTTATCGGATGCTAACTCGGTCAAACCCAGATGTTGCAGCTCTTGATCGCAGACTTGCTCTAGATTACCTTCGCTAATCGATAATAGTTTCGAGTCCAGCAATACCAATATTACTTGGGCTTTTTCTAGCTCTTGTTTAGCGCGGGCCACGCCAATTTTTTCCACAGGATCTTCCGTATCGCGAATGCCTGCGGTGTCGGTTATTTGGATGGGAAGGCCATCGATCTGAATGGTTTCGTGTAAGACGTCTCTGGTGGTGCCGGCTATGTCGGTAACAATTGCTGATTCCCGCTCGGATAACGCATTCAGTAAGCTGGATTTGCCCGCGTTTGGACGTCCGGCGATTACCACGCGAATTCCTTCTTTCAGAAGAGCTCCTTGCTGAGCTTTGTTTTCAGTACTGATCAGCTGCTCAATGATTGCTTCAAGGGCCCGTTCTACCTTGCCGTCGCTTAAGAAATCGATTTCTTCTTCTGGAAAGTCGATAGCGGCTTCTACGTATACCCGAATTTCTATAATTTGTTGTAATAGTTGCTCGATGTGTTTCTTAAACCCACCTTGCAGGGACATCAAGGCATTGTCTGCGGCGGCTTCCGAGCCTGCATCGATTAGATCTGCTATGGCTTCGGCTTGGGTGAGGTCGATTTTATCGTTTAAAAACGCTCGTTGAGAAAACTCACCCGGTGCCGCAATTCTTGCTCCAAGTCGTACAACCTCTTGCAACAATCGGTTGATAAGCACATGTCCACCGTGGCCTTGAAGTTCTACGACGTGTTCTCCGGTAAATGAATGTGGTGCGGGGTAGTAGATAACTATGGCTTCATCGAGTAGTTTTCCGTTTTGGTTGCGAAGCTCTGCTAGGGTTGCGTAACGCGGTTTTAGTGGCTTGGCGGTGAGCGTTTGGGCGATGGTCAGGGCTTGATTTCCAGAGATGCGAATGACGCTAATGCCAGCTCGTCCTGGGGCTGTGGCAATGGCGGCAATGGTGTCTTGATCGGAATGGGGTAGTTTAGCCATGGGTATTCGCACTGACTCGAGTGATATAATAAAAAGGCGCCCTTAAGGCGCCTTTCTTCAAACTTATCTTAGATTGCTGTTTAGCCTTCTGCATCAATTTTACGGGTGATAATCCATTGCTGCAAAATTGATAAACTGTTGTTTACAACCCAGTAAAGAACCAAGCCAGCTGGGAAGAAAATAAACATCACCGTGAACATGATCGGTAAAAACTGCATGACTCGCGCTTGCATTGGATCGGCAGGTGCCGGTTGCAATTTCTGTTGGATCAACATGGTAACGCCCATGATGATCGGCAAGATAAAGTACGGGTCCATGACCGATAGGTCATCGATATAACCTAAAAACGGAGTATGACGTAACTGCACGCTTTCGAGCAGTACCCAATAAAGAGACAAGAACACCGGCATCTGGATAAGAATCGGTAAGCACCCGGTCATTGGGTTTACGCCTTCTTTGCGGTAGATTTTCATCAACTCCGCAGACATTTTTTGTCGATCTTCACCATAGCGCTCTTTAAGTTCGGCCATTTTCGGACCGAGCTTGCGCATTTTAGCCATGGATCTAAAACCAATTGCACTGGGTACGTAGAAAATGGCTTTGATCAACACGGTCAATAGGATGATCGACCAGCCCCAGCTTGCTACCACAGAATGAATGAACTGGAGAATGTGGAACAGCGGCTTAGCAATCCACCACAACCAGCCGTAATCCACGGTTAGATCGAGATAAGGCGAAATTTTCTCAAGACGGTCAATATCTTTTGGACCGGCATAAAACTGTGCCTTAACGGCGTGCTTTTCACCGGCCGGTACGAAAAATTTGGATGTTCTGAACGTCAGCAGGTAGGCATCTTTAACTTCTTTAAGATTAAAGACGTTTTTGCTTTCTTGCGGTGGAATCCAAGCACTGATGAAGTAGTGCTGAACCATAGCCACCCAGCCACCGGTTTGTTCAACTTCGAATTCGTCTTCAGCGATATCACCGAAATCGAGTTTCTTATATTTGTCATCGGGAGTGGTGATCGCTGCGCCCCAGTAAGGTTGCACACCAAATCCTGCGCCGCCTTTTACTTCCGGCTTTTGGCCATCACGTTTTATCTGACCGAAAAATATGCCCGACCAATTTTCGGAAGATTGGTTGTTAATGATGTATTCAACACCAATGAGGTGTTCGCCGCGTTGGAACGAAAACCGTTTGGTGATGGCAACGTCACCTTGTTGATAGTTAAGATCAACGTTTAGGGTATCGTTATCATCGGCCAGTTGATATTCGGTCTGCGCGACGCTAAATATGGGGCGGTTAGTATCGCTAAAATCGGTGCCATTTTTGCCGATCAAACCACTTTGGGCGATGTATAAAGCCTTCTTGTTTTGTTCCAGTAAAACCAGCGGCTCGTCCGAATCCAGATCTCGTAAATGATCTGCCAGGCTCAACGCGATGATATCGCCACCGTGTGGATTGATGGTGACGTTTAAGGTATCGGTTTTTACGGTAATAAAACGCAATTCATTTTCGGTACTAAGCGCAGGCTTGGTTTCGTTATCGCTCGGTATTTGCGGAATAGAGCTTTCTTGGTCTTCTACTTGAGGGAAGCCGCTTTCCGATGACGCGGATTCGATATTGAAGTCCGTCGTCGTGGTTGAATCGAAGCTTTGTTCAGAAGTTGCCTCTACCAATTGTGGACGGTTGTTAAAATCAACCCATTCTCTGATCAGTAGGAGAGAGACCGCCAGTATTGCGGCTAAAATCGTTGCTCTTTGCCAGTCCATCTATATAAGCCGTGCAGTGAAATTACTGATAATAAAGGTGTGTTTAATCTGGAACCCGATCGATACCGCCTGGGTGGTAAGGATTGCATTTTACGAGGCGCTTGGCGGTTAACCAGCTACCTTTTAAACTGCCGTGCTTTTCGAGAGATTCGATGCAGTATACCGAGCAGGTTGGTTCAAAACGGCACTGATTTCCGAGCCATGGGCTCAATAAAAATCGATAAATTTTTACCAAGAAAATCAAGCAGTGTTTCATGACCAAGCTCTCGCTGGGGATTGTTCCGATTGCTGCGCTTTGGGAGAAGCCTTAGTTTGGGTTTTTCGCCAAAGTTTATTCAAAATTTTTGCGACTTCTGGATTGTCGAGAGTCTCCAGATTTCGTCGGGCGAGCACTATAACATCCAAATTGCCTAATTGGTGCTTTTGATGTCGAAAAGATTCGCGAATAAGACGTTTTATACGATTTCGTTGGCTTGCTAATCGCAGGTTTTTTTTCGCGATGACTAAGCCTAGGCGGGCATTTTCTACATCGTTGCTACGACACAGAAAAAGAAAATTAGGATGTGAAACTCGAAAGTCCGGCTTATCAAAAACCGGTTGATATTCGCGGGCGCTTAGGAGCCTATCTTGCTTGGAGAAATCTGGCAAACAAGTTTACCCGCGAATACTTAAGACTTATTAAGCAGCAAGTTGCTTACGGCCTTTCAAACGGCGACGCGCTAGTACTTTTCTACCGCCTTTAGTTGCCATACGTGCACGGAAACCGTGGGTTCTTTTGCGTTTCAAAATGCTTGGTTGAAAAGTGCGTTTCATTTGTTAGTACCTATTAATAAAGCTTAATAAGAAGTTGCAGTTTTTTGAGCACTACGAATAGGTCGTTTACAAATCATATAAAGACAAAAAGACCACTTTTGGCTTTTACCAACGCGATCTTTCATTGATTTGTTTTTGCTCAATTTCGAGGAGGCGGGATTTTAAGGAAACTGAAGCATTAAGGCAATAATAAAAGCGCAAAAAATAGCTTTTTTTTCATTTTAGGGTTTACGTACAATTTGATCATAACTTATCAACAGGTTTTATTCAGCCTTCTGTGTATAAGTTTGGTTTTTCTCGACCGCACATCTGTGAATATTATTTTTTAATTGCTAATACGCTGATTTATAAAGATTTTCGTTGTTATTGTTGTTTTAAAACGCGTAAAATAGTGTGGATAAGTGTTTTCTTTCACGGTACAATTCTCCCATAAATGATTTATAACTGTATTTTATTTGATCTAATATTTGCACTTTATTAAGATTTTAGGCGTCGGCTGTGCCTAAGTTTTCTTATTATGTGAATAATTCATAAGTTATCCAGACTTACTCAGTTTTGTAGATAAAATTACCCGTAATTCGCTAAATCTGTTGATAAATACCTTCCGAAGGGCACTGTCTTGGCTTTTGTTGCCGAGCGGTTTTTATGTCGATATAGCTCGTTTTGGCAGTTGTGTCCGGCTTGGCGTTTTCAGGTCTTTATTTCTTACGTTTTAAAAAGAAAGAAATCGACGATGGTTGTTAGGTTTTTCGGATGTTTTTCTGGCTGAGGGTTTGTTAATAACCAAGTATGCATAAAATGGATTGTGAGTGAATCGTTACTAGGCTTAATTGCCTTGCTTCTTATCGATCTGGTTAAGAAGCGTTCAATAACCATAATTCGTTAAGCTTACCGTTGCTGCTTGGTTTATTCAGTGTTTTTCAATAGATAC